>JASLKL010000029.1 GCA_030747605.1 Verrucomicrobiota bacterium
TTAATCAATCCAAACGATTTTAAAAAATTCTCTAAAAGGTTAGTTTGATGTATTCCATTTAGCTTATCCTTAAGAGAATCAAGCCGACACACATCAGTCAACAATGGTCGATACCTGCCGGGATACGCCATTCCAAGCCGTTTATCAGCACCTACAAACCAAGCCTCGAGATCACCTCTAATTGAATTAGTAAATAACACCTGACAATCAGGCTTTTCGGACCGCCCCATCGAATATAGTTCCCGAAAACAACTAAAAGCACCACTAGGCAATGCAATGAATTCATCAAAAACAGGAAAAAGTTCAATTAATTCCTTGAACTGTGGCTTAGCAATAAGCGTCAATTGCGCCTGTGGATGATTCTCTTTTATAGACCTTAAAAGAGGCAATGCCATAACAAAATCACCAAGCCAATTTGGCATCCTGATGCAAATCTTCTTAAATGCTTTTTTTGAATCTAACCCCATCAATTATTATTGAAACCAACAACTTTCGTCGTGGATATATTAATCATTAAACCTTCTTCTCTGGGGGACATTGTTCACGGCCTGCAGTTCGCAGAATCCCTACGCAGCAGCATTGATAACGCAAGGATTAGCTGGGTGTCGAGAGAGTTATTTGCGCCCTTGGTCCAGTCGTGCAACACGGTTAATCATACTTATGTTTTTCACCGAAAAGCTCACTTAAGCGCCTTCGTAAAACTTATTGGAGAAATTCGTCAAACATCTTTCGACTGGATACTGGATCTTCAAGGGCTATTCCGCAGCGGAATAATCTGCAAATGCTCACGTGGAAAAAACAAGGCCGGACGAAGTGATGCTCGTGAATTTGCAGGTTTATTTTACCCAATCAATGTCCCTCTGCCTGCTACCGGACCAGAGTCCCATGCCCTAGAAATACTAATGGAGTTCAAACAGCTCTTCGGGCAAGAAACAAATAGTCTACTGCCCCCACTTAAATTTGACACCATACTCAGCGAAGCAAAT
Source organism: Verrucomicrobiota bacterium (assembly GCA_030747605.1). Taxonomy (GTDB): domain Bacteria; phylum Verrucomicrobiota; class Verrucomicrobiia; order Limisphaerales; family UBA1096; genus UBA1096. The sequence continues at coordinate 987 of JASLKL010000029.1, forward strand.
AGAGAAACCATCAACAACCGAAAAACTAAACGGTTAATGATTTTCCCAGAAAGCAGGCGCAAAGAAAAGGAGTGGCCCTTTTTTCAACAACTAACTGACAAGCTCTTAAAAACACACACTGATCTCCAGCTAGTCTGGGTTGGCACTAAATTCATTAAGCCAGAATTTCAAGTCGACGATTTTGAAACCTACGGTCAATTCCTTAATCTGTCCGGCTGCACCAACATCAACGAGCTCCCTGCACTAATTGAGTCTTCAGATTTAATTTTAGCCAATGATAGCGGCCCCATGCACTTAGCAGCAGCTTTACACAAGGAAGTTGTAGCTCTATTTGGCCCAACTAACCCAAAACGCTACGGACCATGGGAACAATTACATAATGTCCTTGAAGCGCCTGATAGTGAACTAGAAAAACTATCAGTCGATCATGTTACCAAGTTCTTAAATCAAAAACTTGCTAACTGTTAATCAGGATCCAAATCTAATCGCAATCTGAAATAAGATTGCGCTCCGAACTTTTCCAATGTCACAAAGGTGCGTTCGCCAATAACCCAAGGCTCAAATGGTAATATCCTCCAATTAGCACCCGGCATAAAGGAACACGTTTCCACTTTTAGTGGCAAACCTAAATCGGCCCAACTCAATGTAAAAGTACGCCCAAAGGCATCTGAATTAATAGTTAATCGGATGTCACTTGGTTCATACACTAAAAAATTATTAGCGACGCCATTGTTGCTCGGCACCACATCTCCCTCAAACGCTGCAGCATGAGTAGTATTAATAAATTGACCTTTCATTAACGGCAACAACTTGAGACAAAATTTCAGCTCCGAACCAGGCTCAACTTGCCCAAGTTCATAAACAAGTGTACGACCATCAAGTAGCATCCTTGTAGGCTTAGGCTCGGCCTCAATAAGCCTAACACCTATCGGCAACTTATTCGTTATCACCACCTGAGTTGAAAGAGTTGGCCCAAAAAATAGCAGTTGATTATTAATCTCCACCAACTGGTCTGGCCTATAGTCGCGCTTAGTCAATAACGATTTCATTTGTAAGTCACCTGGAGCAGTTGCTGTAAACACTGCTTCACTGTGCGTCTCACCGGACGGAGTTATAATAGAAATCAAACCAGTCGAAGCATTTAGGGGGACGCGTGCCAACAATTGCGTCACTGACTGACGTTCAAATTCACTTATCCCACCGCCAAATTTCAAAATTTGAGCATCATGAAAACCACTACCTTTAATAGTCACCAATGTACCCGCTGGCCCAATAGTCGGCTCAAACGAGTCAATCCTAGGTAATACTGCAAATGAATTAGTACTGATAATACTTCCTCCAGGGGCAATCAGCTCGATCCCACCGCCCAACAAATCATCGCCAACAGTAAAACGAAGCTGATCATTTCGAATCACTTCAAAAGGCACCGATTTGACACCTATAACCAAGGATGTTAGGCCATTAAAATTCAAACCAGTAAACTCAACAACTTCACCAGGTTTAGCAGCCAGTTGATCAGGTTTAGTTAAACGCGGCGGCATGAAAAAAAACTCTTTTGTAGAGTACTCTTCCATATTACTTATCAACTTTATGGAACCTGTCTGGGCGTTCCTTGGCACAATAACATCAAGCTGAGTTGATGCCGGAACTGTAAAATCAGCAGGCTCTCCATCCGCAAATTCAACACCTATAGTCTGATTTAAATTTCTCCCGTATAGTTTGATCTTGGTTCCCGCTACTCCTCGGTTAGGTTCTATTCCTGTTACATAGGGAGTACTATCTATAATAATCAATGGTTCCGAAGCTGTATTAGAACCAAACGCATTCTTCACTGTGAGATTCCCTGTTTTCGCATTCAAAGGAAGATCCACACGAATCTGAGTTGCAGCAGTCACAGCAAATCGCACCTCCATCTCTCCGATCAACACTTGAGTAGTTGCGGTAAAGTTAGAACCCCGCAGTGTTACCCACTTTCCTTTCTGTGCAATATACGGCTCAAATGAATCTATCACAGGTGCTTTCGTAACTGTTAGCACATCCTTACTATAACTTTCCCCAAATTTATTTGTCACCTTTACCCGCCCGGTTTTTGCATTCGGCGGCACAGTAAAATTCAATTGTTTAGAGGAAGGCGTACTTTGCCCTGATACTTGAACATCCCCAATTTGAACCGATTGAATCTGATGAAAGTTCACTCCTCGTAATTGGACACGCCCACCTGGGGCCGCTACGAACGGAAACATATCGGTAATAACTGGAGCACGTGTAATATGAAAAACCCCCTTTGTCTCTGCCCTGCCAAATGTGGAAGCCAAAGCTACCGAACCGCTTGAACCAATCGGCACTACTGCACTTATCTGAGTTTCAGCTACCACATTGAAGGATGCCTCAACATTCCCAAACCACACATTTCTTACTCCAACAAAATTCACCCCTCGAATTACCACAGCCTCTCCAGGAGCCCCAATCCATGCATCAAGCTGATCAATCACTGGCGCCGGACCAACCAATTTAAACAAATCCGCGCTTGTTGCGGACTCCTCATGCGATACCGTAATCTTTGAATCCAAAGCGCCAGGAGGCACTACTGCACGAATCTGAGTCGAAGCCGTCACACTAAATTGCGCAGGGCGTTCGCCAAACATCACACTTGTCACACCATTAAAATTTTCACCCTCGATGGTCACAAACATACCAGACCTACCTCTACTTGGATAGAATCCAAAAATTCTTGGTGCCACTACGAACGACATAGGCATCGCGACATCCCCAAAAGAAGTCTTTAATACTGGTCGTGCAGTTATCGCATTATTAGGAACGGTAGCATGAATCTCGAAGATGTATATTTTCCCTTCATCATCAACTATACCCACAGGCTCCCAGTCGGCATAAGCCTCACCAAACTGTACAGCACTTACTGATCCTAAGTCCTGCCCTGTGAAAACCACACGTGTTCCTGGCCGCCCATGACGCGGTTGCATTTCAGTAACCAATGGAGCCGAAACTAGCTCCTTCACTAAAACAAACAACAGCAAGATAACTAACCAAGATTTTAGCGAATCAGGAAAAAATATTTTCTTATTTCGAAACAAAATATCAGGCAATCCCCAGAATTTTTTTACCCTCTTCGGTAATCATAGATTGGTGCCATGGCGGATCCCAAACAACCTCAACACTAGCATCATCGATCCCAGAAAGAGCCAGCATACGATTTTGAGCATCAGCTGCAATTGCAGGCCCCATTCCACAACCTGGAGCGGTAAGGGTCATTTTCATTTGTACCTTCCTACCACTATCATCGGGTAATTGATCAATCACCAAATCATACACCAAACCTAAATCAACGATATTAACCGGAATTTCTGGATCATATACTTGCTTCAAACTATCCCAAACCTCCTGCTCAGTAGCAGGCTCTCCAGACTCACGGGGACGAGCTGAATCTGGAACCTCGAACCCCAAAGCATCGGCATCTTTAGCATCAATTCGAAATAAACCTTGAGGCGAGCGAACAGTGTAAACTCCGCCTAGAGACTGCGTGATGTCAACTGGCGTACCCGATCCCATCATCATACGCTGTCCAGAAGGTATTTGAATCACTTCACACTCACGGCTAAGCCTTACAGACTGAATCTTCTCCATGGGGAAATGGTCAACATCCATAGTGGATGTGTCGAGAGTGAAGTTGAGTCCTCAGTGTGGAATCGCCTTCTTAGGATCAATCAGAATTCGCTCCTTAATCCAAAGCAAATCCTTGTCACCGCCGGCTGTAGGCGCAAAGTTATAACCCCGGCTAGAAGAACGGGTTTTCTCATGCACCCACTTGTGCCCCTCTGAATGGCCATCCGCAAATCCGAATGTGCCACCGCCGTTGTGCCAATAAGCCGCCGAATTCTGCCAATGTTTGGCGGCATAAACAGGGATTGCGAAAAAAGAATCGTCGATCGTTTTTTCATGTTCATCTAAAAACACAAAAGACTGCGATGGCGGAGGACTAATAATATCAGCCATCTTAACTCTTGGGGGATATTGAGTGCCTTGCACCCAACCTATTTCAGAATATACCCCACCAATATGTCCATTCATGGAATAACTTCTCACCGGCACATAACTACGCTTCCCTATTACAAATCGGGGCTGAGACGGACATTTATAAATATCCAAAGATTCGTTATACTTAAATAACTTTCCCTGTCGAAGATGCCGAGAGTCCTGCGCATGGCTTGCATTGCGCATATTGAAGGACGGATCAATCCACGATTCACGATTGCCTCCCTGAATAGAATTCTTTACTAGACGATCATCATTATCTCCAGCATACATAACCCAACAAAGTGATAGCTGCTTAGTATTATTGAGACATATAATTCCTTGCGCTTTTCCCTTCGCCTTGGCAAGCGCTGGCAATAATAGTCCTGCCAGAATTGCTATTATTGCAATTACCACTAACAATTCAATAAGGGTAAAGGCTTTCCGGTATAATCGATTGATGACTTTCACAACAAAAAAGAAGACCTAATAAAATCTTAAGCCTTTTACTCAGAAAGATCAGAGTTGCAAACAGGACATATAGGCAAACCATTATTTTTCTGTTTAGCTTGCGTATAAAAACAACCTTTAACGGGACACTTCTTCCCATCAATTAAACTTCCTTTTTTGCACTTAGGACACCCCATCGGTCTGCCCACCATGTTGGGGTTTTCATCATAAAAAACCCCTACTTCCTCAGAGTCTATATTCTGCATTTGCTGGCAAGCGGTGCACTTGTACCATGTGCCTCCATCGGGAAAATCCTCGCTATCACTAGGCGATAAAATAAAGGAAACTACAAAACCCCCCGCTGCAATAATGGCAACGATTGATAAAATAATCTTTTGCTTGTCAGCCATGGATCACCACCATTCACGGTGAGGTTGATTATCATTATTCCAACGCATCAACATGGTTGCTGCATTATCCTTAAAAGCTCCAGAGGGCTTTCGCCCAACAAGATCCATCATTTTATGATATTCGGCGTGCCCATCCGCTAACAGTATATTCGAACCAGCGGTATGACGCTTACTAGGCCATTCCCTTGCAGGATTTTTAAAATTACCCGGATCACATGGATCAACCGCACAATCCCAGTTTCCATCAGCTTGAGTATCTGAAATACATACCATATCAGAAGGATTACGAATATGGCTCTCTGGAATCAGATCCTTCTCACTCTTAATGTCACCTCCAAGCCCCATAGTTCGCCCATTGGCTGTAACAAACTCTCGAACCCCCCAATCGTTGTAGCCATAAGTAAAAAAGGATCCATTCCCTGGATACAGGTTGAAGGGAAATGCAGGGTGCTTTTTTGTCGGATCTTTTCCGGAATAATCCTTCCACTTAAATCGATCAGCACCCTTTCCTTTTTTCGAAGGACAATAAAACAACTCCGTATTCGGAGCATAGTAATAAAGACGGCCCGGCCAAGAGACGGCATTATTAGCATATTTGCCTTCAAAATATTTAGACTTACCGATTCCAGAACGCATATCCCAATGACCTGGATAATATGCATTATCTCCAACATACATGGTTAATGCTTTGCCCATTTGATTTTCACTATTCATGCAAAAAATCTGCTGCCCCTTGGCTTTAGCTTTAGCCAAGGCAGGTAGTAGCATGGATGCAAGAATAGCTATAATTGCTATAACCACTAATAACTCAATTAAGGTAAAGCCTTTATTGATAGCACTTTGCGGAATAATTGATCTTTTCAAATCACATTTCATGGCCTGATTGTATTGTGGGATTTTAGTATAAGTTAACTGCTGTTAAATTGACTGTCTTCAGTTACTGAAGCAATGAAAAAACGTTTATTTGAGCTGGTATTATAATGAATAGCTCATCAGAATGAATTTGTTCAACAACCCCTTTAACCACCAAAACAATGGCAGACCTTAACTTCGACTGTCCGCATTGTGGTCAAAACCTGACCATCGATGAAACACAATCTGGGGAGCAGATAGACTGCCCAACCTGTTCTAAATCTATTGAGATACCCAAACCCGGGGAACAAAATGCGGAAGTAACAGAAACTAAAAAGCCTAGCCCTGAGGAGGCTGAACCTGTCGAAAAAAAATACTCAGTACCGGTTCATGAAGGCCAACCAGAGATTCTAGTAAAAAGCAAAAAAAACAATGAATCTATTGAAGAAGAATCTATTGAAGGCGATGGCCGAATATGCGCGAAAACAATAAAGCGTGGAGACTGCATAGAACTAGGCCAAGATAAGTTCGATGAAGCACTCAATGAATTTCTTGGCAAACTCAAACGAGAGCAAATACTTAGTGTTCATCCGGTCAACTATGCCCACTACGACCCTGCCACACAAAAGTATTTAGATGATTACGGAGCAATGGTCATCTACGAGCGATAACTTCCTATCTACTAAAAAACAAAGGGAGAGTTAAATCTTCCGCAATGAGGGCAACGAGACTGATCCACATCCCGGTCATCGGTGTATACATAACGACAGTCCTTACAACGAAAGAGCCGATCTTCTGTCGGTTCAGGCTCGAACCTTTTACGTCGAAACTCATACAAAGAAACTAAGACCACCAAAATCCCTGCTACTATAGCAAAACAAAGAAAGATGATTTGACCGGGATCCATTACATTTGTTTTATGACTGGCACTGGCACAACAGGACTTGAAGAAGGAGAATCACCTTGAGCACTTGGCTTCCAATGAAATATAGCTTCCCCCCACTCCAAATGGTTACTGGTTTTCCGTTGTTGGTTTAATATATTCGAATTTGGTTCAAAGCGAATACCTTTAATCAAATCCAATGCACGCTGATCGGCTTCGACCTGCAGAGAATCGGATTCCGGCAAGTCACTCTGAACAATGGCAGATACAACATAACCATCGGCATTCACCCCAATACGAACTTGAGTTCGCCGTAATGCTTTCCCATGAGATAGACTAGGCAATGTAACCATTCGAACTAACAATCGTTTCCCTAAGCTTCCAATAATCTCTAGTTCTGAGGCCTTTCGAACAGCTAAAGGTGGCACCTCTACACTAATAGGCTTAGCTGTGCGCTTAACGGGAATATCCGCCACAAAAGGCAGATGATCAGGCAACGCCTTACGAAAACTAACACCAAGCATTTCTGGCTCATTAACCAACGGCCTCCCAGGCTCACTCCAATCGATTAATTGGTGTTCAACTTTCGGGAACCCACGCCATGCCTCTCCGGAAAAACCCCTCCTGTTAGGCTTAGTAAATAGTATAGGGTCACTAAAAGCTCCGCCAACACCATAATCTGGCACCAATTGGATCTCTGGCAAAAGTTGTAACTCAGGCGATAAATCGGATCGGTTCAAAGGAAGTTTATTCCCACCAAGCCAAGACAGTAAAAGAACTTGGCCAAAAAATAATATAATTACCCACAACGCTATTATCCGACCAGAAGAACCATTAAGTGAGGAGTTAGATCTTACCGAGTGAGCCATACTTCCCTCATTTTTCTTTCTCGGGCGCCCTAGAAAAATCATTTGGACGCGTGGCAAGCATAACCTTACCAAAACCTACTTCACCCGCCATATTACACAATTTAATTATCATATCATGCCGCACAGCTTGATCGGCTTGAATCAATAGTGAAATACTCTCTGGTTTAAGACTAAGACTTTCGTCTTGCTCTTTAAGCATAAGATCACCTTGTTCTATTGCCTTCTCAATCCGACGACGAAGCAGCTCTGTAGCAGGCACATCTAACTCAATCTGTTGCCCTCTCTTCAGTTGCACTTCTGGTTGAGCCAACTTGCCATTCAACAGTACTCGCCTCTCTTCTACTGATCGGAAAACCAAATTTCGATCAAGCTCTTCAACCCGGTTTATCACTAAGTCAACTAGTGGCATCCCCTCTTCTTCTTGTTCAACAGTGAGCGAATAGACCTGTCCTAAAACCTGACGATTACGGAAATAAAGTATATTCTCTGCATCTACTGCAACTGAAAGCGATGGGTCTCCAACTTCGGTTTTTTGATCGGAAACAGGTAAAGATAAGTCGATCTCTACACCGGGCTTAAAAACAATGGATGTGTGAAACAACAACATTGGAACCATCAGGAACAAAACACCAATGAATGGAGCGGCGTTTAGACCACTATGAAGAGGTTTTATTTTACCAGTATACCTCACTGTTCTATCGAACTCTGCCCGTTCACCGTTTCACTCTCTTGATTAACCTTCGAACCAGAATCAATTTTGGATAAAGCTAGCTCAAACGCCAAAATATTAAGCAATTCAGCATTCGACTTTTCAATATCTAAAGCGATGTCATCCTTGCGACCCACAAGATAATTAAATGCTATTGTAGAAGGTATAGCGATCGCCAAACCTAAAGCCATACAGATCAAACCTTGCCATATCCCACCAGCTAAAACATTTGCCAGCACCCAATTACCCTCACGCCAAACCCCTTGGAAAATCTGGATAAACCCTAGAACTGTCCCAAGCAACCCAAGCAAGGGAGCTATTTGGGCAATCGTTCCGAGCATGTTCAACCGCTTTTCTAGCCTAGGCACTTCAGCTCTACTGTTATCGTCCAAAAGCTCTCTTAGACGATCGTGTGATTGTTCACGATTAAGAATTCCTAACTTGGCCATTCGGGCAACCGGCCCAGGAGTTGCATCACAAATAGCAACCGCCTCAACTACATTGTCATTCTTTAAGACAGTTCGAACACCTGCCATAAATTCAGAGGCATTGATCTGAGCACGGTGATAATAAAGTAATCGTTCTAAAAAAGCAGTGATACCAAACGCCGAGACAAGCAAGAGGACCCAAACCATCGGGCCGCCCTGACGCAACAATTCCCAAGCAGTCAGAGCATCAGTCGATTCCACAGCAAGAATATAGAATTCCATAACCCGTTATAGTCCTTATAAAGACATATTTTCAAGACTACGCCACCAACGGACGTAATAAAGAAGCACAATAATCACTTTGCAATACACCAGAGACTTTTGTGCGTACGTAAATAAATCGCCCCATCCGAAACCGCCAAAGTCGAATTAGAGTACTCTCCAACTGAATTAGTCGCCAATAACTCAAACTTTGGCGCAGCCCGAAAAACATTGGTATCACCAGATTGGTTAGTCACATAAACTAGATCAGCAACAAGAATTGGCGAAGCCCAAGAAGCTGCATTATTACCGGTGGAAGGCAACCGCTCCTCAAAAATAATTTTCCCTGTCTTCACATCTACGCATTCAGCAAAGCCGGACATATTCACGAAGTACGCATAATCATTAAGAATAACCGGGGTTCCTAAGCGGTTCTTTTTTGACCTAGGATCACGCCATAGACGTTTGGAGGTAACATCCCCCTTGCCTCCCGGTTTCACTGCAATAGAAGCACCAAAATAACCACCCATAGAAAGCACTACGTTCCCATCAAAAACTGGCGAAGTATAAACCAGAGGGTTTAACCCGAAACAACGCCATAATTCTTTACCGCCATCTGGACTAAAAGCCTGCAAAGAATTTGCCCCACTAATAATAATCTCGGGACGAGATTCAACTTGAATAACAATAGGTGTAGTGAAAGCGCCCACAACGCCTCCATTACCACCACGAAAACCATCCTCTCGCTTTGGGTCATCCTGCTCTTCGATCGAACGTTTCCACAAAGTTCGCCCACTTAATTTATCAAGTCCGTAAAGCGTAGAGTTTGGACCTGGCCCATGATACATGATGCACAGATCACCATATAAAACAGGGGAAGTTCCATTTCCCCATACATGAATCTGCGGGCCAAGGTCACGACGCCAAAGCTCCTCCCCTTCAAGATCATACGCTACCACTCCCGCAGAGGCATAATTTGCAATTACGACTCGACCATCGGTAACTGGAGACCCTGAACAATAAGGATTGGTTTGATGTGTTTTTTCCTGCTTCTCGTAAATCACTCCCTTTTGCCAGAGCATAGTACCCGTCAACTTATTAAAACACATCACTGAACGACGTTTGTCAGCATCTGTCGCTTGCGTAATGAACACCTTATCATCCCAAATAACAGGTGAACTGTTTCCGCGATCCGGCAATGGCACTCGCCAACGAATGTTCTTTTTACTATTCCATTCTAAAGGAACAGAATCACCTCTGACTTTCCCTGAACCAGCCAAGTCACCTCGCCAAGACGGCCAATTAGCAGCCGACAAAACAACTGCCAAACCAAAATAAAATGCAAAAAATCCTACTAAATAATATCGATAGCTCATTTAAAAATATTAAACCCCAACAGTCATTGTTGGCAGCTTTTTTTGAATTTTTATTTTAAAACATTACCCACTGAGATCGCTCCAATAATAAGTTATTTCAAAGCCTCAAGAATTACCTCTGCAACACTCTCTGCCAGCACTTTAGAGCCCTCCTCGGTATAGTGTACGTTAGCAGGCTTCATTATTTCCTTCATTCGCTCTCGACTTAGGGTAAATAAGTCATGAGTTGGAATACTGTAACGAATCATAACTCGTGACGCGGCAGTATTATACCTAATCGAATCACCGACATAGCGCCCTTTCGACCCAGGTGGAATCGGCGTAGTATTACGCCATATAAGCTTAGCCCCAGTCTTATTTAATCGACGCACCAAACGCTCTAGGTTTTTTTCATACTCAACAAGAGCAACCTGCACTTTACCTCCCTTTTCTTTTGGGAAAAGGTTTTCACCATTAGGGCCCATATACTTCAGGTCATGCAGCCCCCAGTTGAAGTGTATAACATCCCATTTTTTCTTTCCTATCCACGCATCAATTTGCTCCAACCCTTTGATTGTCGGCCCTCCATTGGTTGGAATACGATGTAAGTTAACTTTCCCTTTGAGTAATTCACGTACAGGAAGAGTGTACCCAATAGAAATAGAATCCCCAATCAATAGCACTCGCGGCAATCCTGGTTGATCGTCAATTCTCGTCATCGGATTTGGTTTTTTGGATTTAGATATTTGCGCCTCAGCAAGCAAGGGAAACATCGCCAACACGAAATATATAATTTTCATCATCTTAAACTAGTTTTTCAGTGAAAATACAATCTGCCTCCTCAAGAGTCTCTTTGGATCCAATATCATACCAAGTACCAGGCACACTCCATGTCTGAACGGGCATCTGTGGATAAAGCCATTGTATCAATCGCCCAGGCTGATCCGGATTATTGCCATCAGCAATATATTGTTCAATCAACGGAAGTACATTCCTAGGATAATGATAAAGGGCAATACCAATAAGAGTTGACTTAGGCTCGTCAGGTTTTTCCTCGAAAGTCAAAATATTTCCTTCTGGGCTTACCTCAACAACACCATACTTAGCAGACTCCTTCAAACTTTCTACGTCATAGACCCCGAGGACCGGGGCCTTCGACTCTTCGCAAACCCTGCCATAATCGCCCAAGTCATCACTAAATAAATTATCACCTGCAACCACAATCACATCGTCATCAATTTTCTGACTCTTGATTACTAAGGACAAATCACCGATCGCCCCCAGCTTGTTGGAGTCATCCGTAGAATGATCATTAACAACAGCTACTGGAACATTAAATTCAGATTTATCACGATTTATTGACCATTCCTCAAAATGCCCAGCAAACTTTTCATTAGTAACTAAATAAACATGATCAATAGCACTAATTGATGCCAAACTTTTAAGTACATGATCTACCATTGGTCTCCCTGCAATTGGCAAAAGTGGTTTTGGCCGATTTAGCGTGAGAGGATAAAGACGGGTAGCATAACCCGCTGCTAAAATGATTAATTTCATTACCGGTAGCACAGCCTATTAAGACCTTAGGACCACGTCAACGACCAGATATTCTTTTATCCAATAAATTAAATTGAATTTTGGAACCCATAAAAACGTAATAAATATAACCATCGCGCTTACGAATAATCGCTTTCGATTAAGCACGGTGTGTTTTCATCGGGTTGCCCCTTGTTCGACTGTACAGTTGGGCAAGGGGTTTTTATATACAGGCCAAACCGGTATTTACTAAATTAATTAAGAGATTCAGTGAATATTTGTCCTTACACATAGCTTTTGCCGTAGTTTCTTGTGAAACAAAGCCACTTGCAACCACACCAAGAGATGGGCAACTTGTTGACGTGATTAAGAAGCTCCCGAATCTGGCATCTCGAGTGACCAGCCAAGTTGCCAAAACAATTATTTTCCTAGCGGCCACAGGGGTCTTAGTATCCATCGTTAAAGCAGATGTTTTACCCAAGCGCACCAAGGAGTTCCCGGAGTTAGTTCAGCAACTGAAGTCCCACATTGAACGTGTTGACCAACAAGCTGAGAAGCTTAAGGCACCAGATTTTCCAGACGGTAAAGATTGGTTTAATTCTCCTCCGCTTAGTTTAGACAAGCAATTATCCGGAAAAATTGTTGTGCTAGATTTTTGGACATACTGCTGTATCAACTGTATTCATATACTTCCGGATCTAGTAGAACTAGAAAAACGTTATGCCGGATATCCCGTAGCATTTGTCGGAGTTCATTCAGCAAAGTTCGATAATGAAAAAGTCTCAGCTAATATTCGTGAAGCCGTTCTGAGATATGAAATCGATCACCCGGTGGTGAATGATGATGAAATGCACATGTGGCGAAGAATTGGCGTTCGCAGCTGGCCTTCTCTCGCAGTCATTGGACCAAAGGGAAATCTTATGCTGCTTGCCTCTGGAGAAGGTAACAAACAGTTGATCGATGCCTGTATCACAGCAGCTCTCGAGTTTTATCCCAAGAACCTATTCCGACATGACCCAATCCCTTTGTCACCGGAAAAAGAAAAAACCACCATCAATTCCCCATTGCGATATCCTGGAAAACTAGCCATCGACACCAAGGTAAAGCGACTTTATATAAGTGATTCGAATAACCACCGCATTGTCGTTACAGATTTAGAGGGTAAATTCGTCGAAGCCATCGGCACAGGTCGAATCGGACTTATTGACGGGCCTTACAACAAGGCTCAATTTTTTCGGCTACAAGGACTCGCCCTGCATAAAGAAAAACTTTATGTCGCAGATGCCGAGAATCATGCCCTTCGAGTTGTCGATCTCAAATCCAAGATCGTTACTACACTCTTAGGCAACGGAACTCAGGGTCGTGATTACAAAGGAGGGCGCGGAGGCCAAGAACAATTAATTAGCACACCATGGGATGTATATGTTGAGTCAGAAAAAGTCTTTATCGCCATGGCTGGAACGCATCAGATTTGGACATATGACTTAAAGAAAAAAATCGCTCAAAACTTTAGCGGAAACGGATCAGAACAAAATCTAAACCACCCAGATCCTCTTCAAGCTGCATGGGCACAACCTTCCGGACTCACAATTGGCATGAACGAACTGTTCATCGCTGACAGTGAGAGCAGTACTGTTCGGTCCATTAATCTTAATTCTGGCTCAACTCGAACAATTGCCGGAGGAGAGGATGCCAAACCACGTAATCTATTTGCATTTGGTGATACAGATGGAATCGGCGAGAAAGCAAAAATGCAGCACGTTCTCGGCGTGCAATGGTGGGAAGAAGAAGGGAAAATTATAGTTGCAGATACATACAACCACAGACTCAAACTACTCAACCCAAAAACCGGAGAGGTAAAACAATGGGTAGGCTCCGGACAACCAGGCCTTAAGGATGGCAAAGGACTGGATTCCCAACTATCTGAGCCATCTGGTTTTGCTCTGGATTCAAAGGCCAATAAACTTTATGTAGCAGATACAAATAATCATGTTATCCGTATAATCGACCTAACTTCACAAAAAATTGAAACGCTCAATTTATCGGGAGTACCTATCCCAATGGAACCGATAGCCCCGCGAAGCTTAAGACTGGCCGAACTCCCAGGGACACCATCCATCAGAACCACTCCGTTGAATTTAACACAAGACAAACAAGGTGAATTAATACTCAATCTAAAACTACCTGAAGGATATCATCTAACTGAAGCCGCCGGTAGCCGATGGCAGGTTATAGCCGATAAAGACATACCAATTAAAATAGATGAAAACAGAGCCGCCGGTGCACTCAAAGAAAACACAATAATAAATATCCCAATCAAACTAAAAGACGATGCCAAAGATGGAATCGTTAGAGTCGAAGCTATTGCTTATTTCTGTAAAGACGAAGGAGAATGCCAGATCTCCGGAGTGATGTTTGAAATACCTGTAATTCTCGGTCAGTCTACAAACAAAAAAATAGAATTGAATCACACATTCAACAGCCAAGTTGCCAAATTCGGACTCCCATTCGAGCAAAATAAAAACTAGAATTTATATATTTTATATTATTCCTTAATAAGGTTTTATTGACATTTACCTCTTTATCTATAATGTGTTTAGACAGATACGAAATTTCTTAAAATGAATTCTATTAGAAAAATAATAACGTTTTTTGCGTGTTCCCTGAGCTTCTTGATAATTTCAGCACATAGTGCTGAACCGGCTAAAACTAGTTTTGAAGCCGTTACTGCAAAACTCGACCCAAACGGACATCTCTTCGCCTATTTTAATACGGCCAAGACCATGAAGCAATTGGACCAAATGATGGATAGCTTACTCGAACTAGCACAGTCCAATGACTCCGCCAACCCTCTTGCCAATAACCCATTCATCGGCCCAATGGTTTCCGGCATAACAGACGCCATAAAACCGGCATATGAGGAAAGCGGTATAAGTCAAATAGGAGGTGTGGGTATGAGTAGCCTTGCAGTTAAAAAAGATCAATGGCGCCAGAAAACATTTATTTATCGTGATTCACAAAAAGGCGACGGCTTGATTTGGGAAATGTTCGGCACCGAGCCGCATTCTCTTGAAATATTAGAACTAGCTCCAGCCCAAACAGGCCTTCTGGTTCACTCAGACCTTAGAATCAGCGCTCTAATGGATTGGATCGATCGCATCTCAGAAAAAGTAACTGGAGGCCAGTCCGTCACGGCTAGTGCCCCAGCTGAGTTCAAGGATATTCTCAATGCCTTCGATGATGAAGTTGGGTTCATGATGACTCTCGACCCCAACAAACAATTGAAAATTCCTGGCTTCATGATTCAAGCCGAAGAGGACTTGGAAATGAACTCCTTTGCATTTGCCTTAATTGCCCGCACAAAAGGAGATAAAATACTATCGATGATTAACGAGGCGATGGAGGGAGGGTTCGCACCTCCTCAAAGAACTAAAATTAAAGGAGTCAATTTAAACTCAATCCCATTGCCACTACCTATCCCCATTGAGGGATTGGATATATCGCCATGCTATTTTCAAGTTGATGACTACATGATTCTCGCATCTTCAACAAGTCTTGGTAAGAGCATTATCGAGGCAAAAAACGGGAAAGGCCAAATCACAGAAAATGATGATTTCAAGAGTTTGACTGAAGGACTGGACCTCAAAAGCAATGGCATTAGTTACATCAGCTCCAACTTTACCGAGTGGAGTATAAAACTGAATGAACTCAGCATGGGACAAATGCCAGAAGAGCTTAAAGACAGCTTCGATATTTACCTAAACTACAACAAACAGGTGAAAGGCATGGTATCACTTATCAAGTCTAATAAGGACGGCATAATGCTTGAAACCCGTTCATCCGTTAATCTTACCGGGGAATACCTCGCTCACACTGCTGCTAGTATCGCTATTATTCTTGGAAGCTCAGTTCAACAATTTAACGAATCTGGCATGTTCGACGATCTAGGTGGCTTCGAATGATAAAGTTGCTATAAAATAAACGATCGCACTACGCATAACTAAAAATATTTAAGGAAAATAATTTAAAATGAAAAAGGAAACAATTCTAACACTCTTTATAACTGGCATAGCTGTTGCCTTTACCGGTTGTAGTAACTCATCTGAAAAAAAGATTGAAAGCACATCCAAAAATAAAAGCCCTCAGTCCGCAGTGCCGAACAGTTTCGCAGAAGTTACCTCCAAGCTTGATACCGATGGCGACGTCTTTGTCTACTACAGTACCGAGGACGTTATAGCTACGATTGAAAAATATGCTAAAACCGCGGGAGATCAGGCCGTAAAGAGCATAGAGGCAGCCCCCATGGAAGAGGCCATGATGGAAAGCGGAATGAATATAGGAAAGGCAATGTACGAGCAAAGTGGCATCAAAGACGTAAGCGGCATGGGAATGAGTAGCATCGAGCTTGAATCTGGAATTTTCCGCAACAAAGTGGTTATTCACCACGACCCTGAAAAATCCAATGGGAAACTATGGTCCCTATTGGGTTCCAAACCACATGAAATTGACATGCTCAAATTTCTCCCAGAAAACACGGCCCTTGCCTTCTCACACGAAATAAACTTAAAGGGCCTGCTGGATTGGCTTCCTGATTTACTAGAAGCAGCTGGCAATCCAACGCTCAAACAACAATTTGATCAATCCATTGAAATGGCAAACGCAGAGATGGACATGACCGATCTTGTCACATCATTCGACAACGAGATTGGCATGTTTGTTACACTTGATGACTCACAAAAGGTGCAGCTACCACCTCCAGCAGGAGAAATCCCCCTGCCTAGATTCGCTTTGATGGCAAAAGTGAAAGACGATAAAATCAGTGATCTTCTTTTCAGTATCCTAGAAAATACAACTGGACCGGAAATTGAGAAAAAAACTGTTTCCGGAATTGAAATGCTGGTTGTAAACGAACCAGTACCTATGCCAATTCCATTCGCACCAGCAGTCTTTCGCTTGGGCAATTACCTCGTGATTGCTAGCACTGAAGATTCGGCCAAACAGATTGTAGCCACCCAAAACGGAAGCAAGAAGAACCTTAGTTCTACAGAGGAATTTCAGCGATTGGCTAAAGATCTCGAACTCAATGCCAACCACTTCTTTTTTGCCAGCGAGCAAGTCGGTTCTACAATGAGCCCAATATTAAAGCAGGCAATGAGCGCAGGCGGTCTTTCTGAAGACTTTCTTGGTCTAGATTCAGATGACTCCTACAACTTACAAACTCTGGGTGTTATAAGAATGAACGCAGATAGCATAATGGTTGAAAACCACTCTCAGAATGGCCTTTTCAATTCAGTTATGATGCAGGCTGGCGTCATCCCAGTAAGCGTCGGCGCAGGAATGATCCTTCCCGCACTGGCAGATGCCAGAGAGAGGGCACAAAGTATCTCCTCTGAGCAATAATAGTTTAAAGCAAAAAGGGCGTGCCCCATAGCTGGACTTTGCCTATGATGCATTTCACACCGATTACCGAGAGTGCTACAACCACTTCCCGGCATATCTAAAAAAATACAAACGAAATCATGTCACAAAAAGTAGGATTTGTGGGAGTTGGCCGAATGGGTGCCAACATGGCCCGACGAATGAAAGATTGCGGTTACGAGATATCTGCCGTTTACGATATCCGAAGTGAGGCTGCATCGGAACTAGCCGAAGAACTAGGCACAACAGCCTGTAGCACACTAGCACAAGTTACAGAATTATCCGAAGTGATCATTACTGTAGTAATTGATGATGCTTCAATGCAGACAATTTTTGCTACTGAAGGCGACAGTCTGCTCACCGGTGCAGAAGGCCGTATTTTCATAAACTGTGCCACGATAAGTCCAGCGGTTCATATTGAGGTTGAAGGACTCGCTAAAGCCGCAGGTGCAGAGTCACTTGAAGGTTGCATGGCATCTAGTATTACGCAGGCACGTGATGGCACTCTTTATCTAATGCTAGGCGGTGAGAAATCCACGTATGACAAGGTGGAAGAACTACTCGGAAAACTTTCTGTCAACAAACGTTATGTCGGAACCTCCGGTAAGGCGGCCCAAGTTAAAGCTCTGGTCAATATGGTAATGAATATTAACACTGCTGGACTAGCTGAAGGCCTTGGATTGGCCGATTCACTTGGGTTAGATATTAATACAGTAATGGAAATTTTCTCACAAACTGGTGCTAACTCCCGTGTACTCGAAACCGATGGCGAAGACATGCGTGACAGAGACCATGAATGTTACTTCTCTGCTGCCCATGCTGCAAAGGATTCTGGCATAGCACTTGCACTTGGCCAATCAGAAGGACTCAACCTCCCAATGGCTGCAGCCTCAAAGGCACAGTTCGAAAAAATGGTTGAAAAAGGCATAGGCGAACTAGATAAATCCGGCGTAGCAGAACTGACTTTTAAAGGTCGCACCGCATAATTTTATAATGCATACCCTCAAAATGACGGCCAATCTCGGCCGTCATTTTTAATTTTATAGTAAAAAGCACTTGCACACATCGTTAGATTTTGCTTTTTTTCCCCGCCCCTTTCATGGGCATTAGTCTTTGACGGGTTGTCTCTAAAAGAAATTTGAGATGGGGAACAAAGAGGATTCAGATAATAAAAGATACTCAGCAAAAGGAATGGCAAAACCAGTCAATTTCCTTTGCATTGCGCCGGAAGCCCAAGAAGTTTGCATCATTGGAGATTTCAATGACTGGAAACCAGATTCAAACCCAATGAAACGACAAATCGATGGAGCATGGAGCATACAGATTGATCTACACCACGGCCATCACCGTTATCAGTTCTTGATAGACGGGAAAGCAACCTTAGATCCCCGCGCAAATGGAGTCGTCCGTAATGAAACGAACGAACGCGTATCACTTATCGCTGTTAGTTAAAGATCCTTATTAAACAATAAAAAAGACGCCCCTATAGAGCGTCTCTTAAATTATTCTATTTGGATTTAAGATTAAGCCTTTGCTGCCTCATAGTTGGCAGCAACAGCATCCCAATTCACTACATTCCAGAAAGCCTTTAAGTAATCAGGCCGGCGATTTTGATAGCGAAGATAATAAGCGTGTTCCCAAACATCGCATCCAAGAACCGGCTGTTTGCCATCCATAATCGGAGAATCTTGATTAGGGGATGAAGTCACCTCAACACTGCCATCCTCGTTAGCCACAAGCCATGCCCACCCACTACCGAATCGGGTTGCACCAGCGGCTTCAAACTTAGCCTGAAAATCAGCAAAACTTCCGAATGCAGTATTAATAGCATCTCCAAGCGGCCCAGCTGGTTCACCGCCACCATCAGGACTCATAATGCTCCAAAACAGCGAGTGATTTGCATGGCCACCACCATTATTACGAACTGCACCACGAATATTCTCCGGAACAATATCAAGGTTAGAAACTAAATCCTCTATGGACTTTTCTTCTAATTCCGCATTTCCAGCGATAGCATCGTTGAGCTTAGTGATATAAGTATTATGATGCTTACCATGGTGAATTTCCATGGTCTGAGAATCAATATGAGGTTCCAACGCGTCATGCGCATACGGTAGGTCAGGAAGTGAATATGCCATTTTTCTTTTAAAAATAAACTTTAGACCAAATCACTTGGCCAAGACCCAATAAACTAATAAAAGCTAAGCGTACGCTCAAGAGATATTCTCACTGGCTTGGCATTTATTAGCCAAGCGGGCATAAAGTCCTCATGCTAGATTAACGAAATTCTCCAGAATTTTTAGCCCAACTCTCTGGCTTTTCTCCGGATGAAACTGGGTAGCAAAAATGTTATCTTTCCAAATGGAAGAGACAAAATTCACACCATAATCCGTATACGTAGCAGCTATAGATTTATCTTCTAACTTGGGATAAAAGCTATGCACAAAATAAACGTGGCTCCCGTTATCAACGCCCTTATATATGGGGCATTCTGGCTGGGTAATATCGATTTGGTTCCAACCGATCTGAGGGATTTTTAGCCCTTGTCCATCAGGAAATCGAATTACGCTACCCCTAAATATGCCAAGGCCTGGTGTACAACTATTGAATTCTTCGCTTTGTTCAAATATTGCCTGATAGCCAACACAAATACCCAAAAAAGGACGACCGGAATCCGCAAATTCTTTTGCCGCATGAAACAACTCTTGCCGTTGCATAGCATTAATGCAGTCATCAAATGCACCAACACCGGGCAAAACTAAAGCGTCTGCATCCTTAACTCGATCCGGCGTCTGCATCAACTCCACATCAGAACCAACATACCGAAGTGCTTTTTCAACACTACGTAAGTTCCCGGCGCCATAGTCCAAAAGGGCGATCATTTGATTCGCTTGAGCCAGCCTTTCGGATGGTGAGTGACAAGGAAACGTTCACATCGTTCGTGGTCAATTTCAAATTCTGGATGTTTAGTAAGAAATTTTTCAATCGCAGGAAGTGGCCCGGGGCGGCCTTTACGAAACATAAACAACTCGTCAATAATTCCGTCCTGAACAAGACAATAACTGCCTACCGTAGTCATATGAGCATAAAGCGCTAACTCCTTTGCAACGTGATCTTCAGAGTGATCACTATCTAGAATGACTAACACTGGTCCAGAGACCTGATTAGCCATCTCTCGAATTTGTGAGGCTATTTCCTCTGATGCCGAACTACCGATCAAATAGGTTACTCGAGGATGTGATAGATCATGTAGTTTCTCTATATCCACCGAAACAACTTTGCCATCTGTACCCATCAAATCGAAAAGTTGAGCATAAAAATAGGCTGATCCTCCACGATTTGTGCCACATTCTATAATAAGTGAGGGCTTAATCTCATAGATAGTTTCCTGAGCAATCCATAAATCAAATGTATTTTGCCAAATCGGCTTACCAAGCCAATTGCTCTTTCCAAAGTTATTTGTCTTGGTAACAAGCTGGTGAAAAAATAACTTCTCCACGGCACGCGCGAAAAGCGCGTTGTAAGCGGAGAGCACCAAACTGCGAAGACGCATATACATAACAATATTTGATTCCAGCGAATTATCACCGCTGAACGCGCACGGTATGACCAATCGAGCATCGAGGCAATCTCAGTGTTCTAACCCTCATATAATTGTTAAATTGTGAAAAATCCAGTAGCACAAATATATCTTAGCTGGCGTGAATGGCGCAGGCAACAATCGTCACATGGAATGTTCCCTTAT
>JASLKL010000002.1 GCA_030747605.1 Verrucomicrobiota bacterium
AAAAATAACCAACATCCAAAGAGCAACCCACAACCACGGTATTAATTCAGATCGCACATAATTATTTTTTATTAAAGGCACAAACTCAGAAACACTCGATATCTAATTAACTATTTATTCTTTCCGAAATAAAATCAATTTACGGCACGAAAGAATTGCCTTGCATGGCTAGACGGCAACACAATCTCAATGGCTCCATCTAGAACACTCCACGGCCCATTCACTGAAAGAGACACCTCCAGCCTTCCTTCAAACTGAACAACAACCTCACCGGTTGCCTTATGTTGAATAGCTAACTTCGGAGGCGTCGACATATCCTTGATAACGAATGCTGATTCGGCCAATTGCTTGTATGAATCATTTTCAAAATATCGGATCACATAATTACCTGCTGCTAAATTATCAGAAAGCAATACAGAACCTTTCCCTAAAGGCTCGCTAACTGTTCGGCTACCACCAACATAAGCCCATGAAAGGCTGGGCAACTTAGAAGGATCTGTCTCGGGACGATAAATGGCAATCCAATCCTTTGCATTGCCCGGACCATAATCAAAATTTACTACTACCTTCTCTCCCAAATTAAAAACCGTTTTAGCCGAAGACACAACGGGAGGAGGAACTACTTTGAAATTGTAACTCGCAAGCTCATCATAACCATCATTCTCAAAAAATTTCACTAAATATTCACCAATTGGCAACTGACTAGAAAAAACTATCATACCATCTGCACGGCCCTCTCCAGCAATCTTTGATCCACTGACATAGGCCCAATCTGGCGCAACAACCGAGCCGGGAATCATTTCTGCGCCATAAATACCGATCCAATCTTTTGAATTTTTCGGACCATTAGCGAATGAAACTTTGATACTCTCCCCGGCTAAATAATTTCTGCGATCCGTCGAGATGGTCGGAGGAGACGGCTTCCGAGCCGCCATACGCACACAGAAGTTCCCCAACCCTTCATCAACGTTTATTAGCTGCCAGTTCTCAGTATCTGTAGTTTTATTCCATAACGCAGATAAGCTTTGGCCAACTTCGGGGTTATCGTGCATTAATAAACCGGCTTTACTTATTTCCCCCATGCCAAAAAAATCAACAGTCCACGATGCATCCTTGATGCCTTCAGGTAATTCGATTGAGATGCCGCTAACTGTTACCATGTTATAACCAGATCGCAATGCAAAGGAATCACTCTTGAACAATAGTGTATGCGGAATGTTACTTCCTTCCATCACATCTCCATCATTTGCATAAACACGAAGAACGCCCATTTGATTTTTTTCTAATGGGTTTAACTCCGCAAAATATTCAAACTGAATTTTTCTAATAACACGATGCTCACTTTCAATCATAAAGGAATCTCCAGCTTCACCATTAAAAAAATAAACATCCTCTTTTGCCCCTCTCGGATTATCATAAACAATCATTTCGCCTAAACTCAGTCCGAATGCTCCTCGAGGATCAACCAGAACACCACCAATATTAACACTCTCACCATCATTAAGATAAATTCGAATCTTTCCTTTAGGAATTCCACCAAGAGGTGACAGCGATGCATAGTACTCAAACTGAACACCAGTTAGATTGCTGTTTGAGCCATTCAGAATAACCGCATCACCAACTTCTCGCCCAGATAGATATGTTTTACCTAAAGAGGTTTTTGCATTCTCATAAACAATTCCTTCATTTTTTGCACCATTCGGGACACCAGCCAGTCGTGCTGCAAAATTAGCGTTTACTGTAACCGACTTCAGCTCCCATCCATCAATAGTTTTTTCCCAAAAATCATCATAGCTTTGCCCAACTGTCGGAGGATCATAAAGCAATAATCCTGCTTGCCCCATTCCGAGATTTGTAAACTCAACAGACCATGTTACCTCTTTAGTTCCTTCAGGAAGCTCAAGATTGAGACCCGTCACGCTAACAGTATTGTACTTATTCTGCAGATTGAACTCTCCGCTTTCATATAATAAAGTACCCGGTTTTTTAGCGACTTCTCGACTACCTAATACGTTTTCAAATGAAAATGAAGTAGTATCTATTACTTCACAAACAGCCTGCCTTTCAAATGGAAAAGCAGCCATTATAAGCAATAATACTGTAAATAAATTGTCTCCTTTATTCATAATACCCCTCTATTCCCCATCACCTATGCATGCAATAAAGACCGATAACAATCAATACAAGTCAATATTGTTTTGAGATCATGAAAGTAATATTAAATAGCCAAGTAGTTAACCATTATCTATAGCAATCCAATTACTTGACTAAGAGCTTCATCAATTTTTGATGTATCCTTACCTCCTCCTCTTGCTTGACTTGGATTACCACCACCTTTACCCCCTACAATTGGAGCAATGGTCTGGATAATTTCACCAGCCTGAATACGATCCGTTAAATCTTCAGAAACATTTGCTATCAACGCCACTCTACTACCTCCACCAGCCCCGAGTACAATTACTCCATCGAACTCTGCTTTTAATGCATCAACAATTGATTGCGCCTGATCACCTTCCAGCGAACCAAGATTTGCGGTAATTAAATTAATTCCATTTACCACCTGAATCTTATCCAATAGAGCTTTTGCCTGCATAGCTGCTTGTCTTTGATTTAAAGTTTTTAACTCCTTCTCAAGCATTTTTGTTTGTTCTAATGAACTTATTATCTTTTTCTCAATATCGCGAACAGGAGTATTTAACTGATCAGCTATAGCAAGAATCCGCTCAGCATCAGCTCGAGCCTGACTAGAAGCTACCAATCCGGCAATTGCTTCTATACGACGCACACCAGCAGCAACTGCTGATTCTGATTGAATTCTAAATAAACCCACCTCTCCCGTAAAACTAACGTGAGTGCCTCCACACAATTCCATTGAGTACCCATCTAAAGCATTAGGGTGCCCACCTATTTGGACAACACGAACTTTATCCCCGTACTTGTCACCAAAGAACTGCAATATATCATCTCGACTAGCAATATCGCTGTAACTTACCTCAACCCAACTAACGCTAGCATTTTCTAAAATACGCTCATTCACAAGCTCCTCAATGTCGCATAATTGCTGTGAGGTTAGCGGTTGGCTATTGAAGTCAAATGTCAATTTTTCTGGCCCTACAAAGGAACCTTTTTGAGTACAATCAGGCGATGTCACCTCATGTAGTGCCCAATGAAAAAGATGCGTCACAGTGTGGTGCCGCTGGATAGCTGCCCGCCGATTCACATCAACTCTCAACTCCACCTCAGATCCTTCAGCAGGAGCCTCCTTCCCTTTAATTACATGCAGAAAAGCATCTCCGACCTTTTGTGTATCAGACACCACAAGTTCTTGATCCTCGAATACAAGAAACCCCGTATCACCCAACTGCCCACCCATTTCTGCATAAAATGGCGATCGATCTAAAACTACGGCTGTTTGCTTTTCATCTTTAAGCACCTCAACGACTTTAGATTTAGTAGAATCAACTTCAAAACCAACAAATTCAGTTTTTGCATCAGTTACCAAACTGCTAACACTGATGATTTCTTTCTTTTGAGCAGAACGAGCACGATCACGCTGCTCACTCATCAATTTTTCAAACCCTGAAGCATCTATCAATAATCCAGCCTCGCGAGCCATTAACTGAGTTAAGTCTAACGGAAATCCGTAAGTATCATATAATTTGAATGCGAAATCTCCCGTAAACTCTTTATTATCTCCTAACTTTTTCGCCTCCTCCTTAAAAAGCTCAATTCCCCGATCAAGAGTCTTATTAAACGATTGTTCCTCATTACGAATGACTTCTTGAACAAGGCCTCTCCTTTGAGTGAGTTCCGGAAAAACTCCTCCCATAGATTCAACAAGAACATCCACTAATTTATAAAAAAATGGCTTCTTGAATCCGAGAGTCCTCCCATACCGCACTGCACGACGAAGAATACGACGAAGAACATAGTTTCTATCAGTATTCCCAGGCTGGATTGCATCCGCGATAGAAAAACTAAGTGTTCTGATGTGATCTCCTATAACCCTAAACGCAACATCTACTTTCTCCTGCTCAGTTGGCTCCGTACTGGGTAAAGTAGATTTATATTTCCTGCCACTCTGTTTTTCAAGTTCTGCAAAAATCGGACTAAAAA
The DNA here is from genome assembly GCA_030747605.1 of Verrucomicrobiota bacterium. Taxonomy (GTDB): domain Bacteria; phylum Verrucomicrobiota; class Verrucomicrobiia; order Limisphaerales; family UBA1096; genus UBA1096. The sequence goes on from JASLKL010000002.1 coordinate 4,117, forward strand.
TATCAGTATCATAATTAGAAACTGTTCTAGTAAAATCAGTAAAATTATTTGTTGTCTGCATTATTGCTGTAACACGCTCAAATCCCATCCCTGTGTCAACATGCTTTGCAGCTAAAGGCGAAAATGTACCATCTGCGTTGGCGTTATATTGAATAAAAACAAGATTCCATATCTCAATACAATCAGCACTATCCGAGTTAACAAGCCCACCTTGTGTGTCTCCAGCCGCAGTGAGGTCAACATGTAATTCGCTACAAGGACCACATGGCCCTGTATCCCCCATCATCCAAAAATTATCTTTCTTATTTCCATACACAATATGAACCTTCGGATCTAAACCCGCTCTTTCAAAAATAGCCGCCCAATAATCGTAAGCTTCTTGATCAAATTCACCCGGATCACCTTTCCCCGGCTTATACACTGTTGCGTAAATACGTTCCTTTGGAAATTTCCATACATCAGCAATAAGCTCCCACGACCATTCAATTGCTTCCTTTTTAAAATAATCGCCAAACGACCAGTTGCCTAGCATCTCAAAAAATGTGTGATGGTAAGTATCCATACCCACATCCTCTAGATCGTTATGTTTTCCGCCGGCCCTAATACATTTTTGAGTATCGACAGCACGGCCCGGTGAATATGGACATTTTTGTTCTCCAAGAAATATTGGAACGAATTGATTCATCCCCGCATTTGTGAATAAAAGATTAGGAGCATCAGGCATCAAGCTAGCAGAAGGCACTATCGTGTGCTGCTTAGCTTTAAAAAAATCAAGAAATGATTGTCGAATCTCGGAACTAGTCATCATGATAACCAAAAACGGCGCGAGAAAGAAAAACCACCATAGGCAAAGGCTGCAAGCTAAACTACTGCATAATTGAACATATTAAACAATTAAATCGTCCAGATTTTGATTTAATCAACCAATTGGGTATCATTTTTGCGTGCCCATAGGCTATCAGTTCAGTTAGGATTCAACCGCAAATTGTAAGGGAGACATTGTGCATTTTGAGTACTCACAAATTCTTTGGCTGACGATATTAATAGTAGCTTTACTAGGATTGTTCTTTTGGTGGTCATGGCAAAAACGCTCAAAACTGTTGAACCAGTTCGTTCACGCTAAATTAGTCAAACAACTCACGCTTGGTGTATCGCCTAATCGTCGTTTAATCAAGATAGGGCTACTTATGGCAGCAGTAGCCCTACTTTTAACGGCAGTAGCAAGACCTAAACTTGGATTTGAATGGCAGGAGATGGAGATGCAAGGCCTCGATATCCTTGTCGCAGTTGACACTTCCAAAAGCATGCTTGCCAACGATCAGAACCCTAATCGAATAGAGAGAGCTAAGCTTGCCGTTCTCGACCTAATGCGTTTGGCCAAACGCGATCGACTTGGTCTTATCGCCTTCTCCGGAACCGCCTTTCTTCAATGCCCACTAACCATCGATAGAAACGCTTTTACGCAAAGCGTCAATTCACTCAATACAAAAATCATACCTCAAGGAGGCACAGCTATCGGCGAGGCTGTCAACGAAGCCGTACGAGCATTTAAAAAAGAAGAAGATAATCATAGAGTATTGGTTCTATTTACGGATGGGGAAGATCACGAAGAAGGCATTGATATTTCAATAAAAAAAGCTAAAGAAATCGGATTGAAGGTTTTTACAGTGGGTATTGGAACACCCGAGGGCGAATTGATTCAGATACGCAATTCACAAACAGGAAACCTTGATTTTCTTAAAGATGAAAGCGGCAATGTAGTTAAATCGCGCCTAAACGAAAATTTATTGCGACAGCTTTCTACTGATACAGGAGCCTTCTACCTACCCATGCAAGGGGCAGATACTGCCGAACGTTTATACTCCTCCGGACTGGCAGGGCTGACTCCCAGCCGAGTGGAAAACCAAATGACAAAACGCTTCACAGAGCGATACCGATGGCCGTTAGGTCTCGCTATACTTTTACTTATAATTGAAAAAATACTACCAGAGGTTAAACGCCTTAAGCAGAAACATGCCACCTCAATTGTTCACCGTACTGCAGCTATATTTATAATTTTAACTACATCAAGCCTTGTTAAAGCTTCAACGACAGAAGCCCGCGTACATATGGATAACGGCGATTATTCGAAAGCACTAGAAGTCTATGAAAGAATAATTCCGGAATATGAGAACGACTCCTCATTAAAAGCTCGCTTACAATACAATGCAGGAACTGCAGCTTATAACGCCAAGGATTACGTGAAGGCTGAAGAATACTTCAGAAAAGCAATCAATCAAACAAAAGCCCCCATTTCGTTACAGCAGCGGGCTTTTTACAATTTAGGCAATTCTAAGTATCGACTGGGCGAAACAACACAAAATCCAGATGAAAAAATAAAACAATGGACCGAAGCCTTAAAACAATTCCAGGGAGCCCATAGCTTAAGCAAACAAGTAGAAGGATCTCCCGAGGATGAAGATGCGCTATTTAATTCTGAATTAGTCAAAAAAAGACTCAAACAACTCGAGCAACAGCAACAGCAACAGCAACAAGGAGACAAAAAGCAAAAAAACGAAGAAGAACAAGAGAATCAACAACAAAATTCAGAGAACAATAAAAACGAAGAAGAGCAGCAAAACAAAGACAAACAGTCAGAGGAAAAAGAAAAGAAAGAAGAAGAAGAAAAACAATCTAACCAACAACAAAACAAAGACAAACAGGAGCAGAAAAAACAAAGTGGAGCCAAGGGAGATGAAGAAAAAGAACAAGCCAAACCAGGGCAATCCCCGAACCAATCAGATTCTGAACAAACCCAAAAGGATGGCAAAATGACCCCTGAACAAGCTAAACGATTGCTCGACTCTTTAAAACAACAAGAAAGATCTCTGATCTATAAACCAACAGAAAAAAGAAAGGCCAACAAACGCGGGAAAATCCGTGATTGGTAAAATGATCCGTTTATTCGTAATCAACTTTCTCCTACTACACGCGGTTAGCGCACACGCTCAACGAGCAGTTGCAACCTTAGATCGATCGACTGTAGCTGTTGGAGAAGGGGTCGGTTTCAGCATTGCCTGTGAAAATTTCCAGCCGTCAAGACTCCCTGCCCTACCGACCATTTCTGGTTTACGAATTTCTAATTCTGGTTCTGGCCGTAGTTTTCAACTTGGTGGGGGACAACAAATTAGCACTCTTACTTACAATTTTCTTATAACACCAAATAAAACCGGCACATACACTATCCCCGGAGTATCCATCCAATCTAATTCCGGTTTATTCAAAACTCAGCCACTAAAACTCCGGGTTGTAGCCGCTGACTCACCTGATAATAAAAGCCAGATATCTGATTACGCCTTCATCCGCCTCATACCAAGTAAAGATGCAGCTTATGTTGGAGAACCTATTCCGATCGAAATTCAACTATTCTTACAAAATGGACGTTTCAATATGCCAGAACTGGCTGCTGAAGGATTTAATCTAACAGAATACCCCGAGCCTCGATCGTCTAGAGCTCAAAAAGGCAACGCTATCTATCAAGTTCGCACCTTCCAAACAGCTGCCACCCCAGTAAAGGCCGGCAATCTTAAAATTGGCCCCGTCAAAATGGATGTGGTTTTGAAAATAAGACAGAATCAACGTCGAAGAAGTCCTTTTAACGACCCATTTGAGGGACTCTTGACAAGATATCAAGATGTCCCTGTAAAAATTGAAGCAAAGGCACAAAACATAACTGTTAAACCTCTGCCTACTGAAGGTCGACCTGATAATTTCAACGGTGCTGTTGGACAATTTTCTATGACCGCAAAGGCTTCTCCTCTTAAAGTCACTGTCGGCGATCCAGTCACGATCAACATCGAACTATCCGGACTAGGCACAATCGAGACACTTAGCCTTCCCAAACTAGAATGGCCAGGTTTCAAGAGCTACGAACCATCTATTTCATCAAAAAAAACTGATCCACTTGGCCTAAATGGCATCAAAGCTTTTGAACAAGTAATTATTCCTGAAAACGAAACAATCAAAGAAGTCCCAAGGATTGAAATAGCATACTTCGATCCGAAAGCAGAAAATTATAAAGTCCTATCTCAAGGACCATTTGCATTAAAAGTAAATCCGAGCACAAAACCTAACCCAATCCCAAGCACGTCCATAACTGGAAATGAGTCATCTAATTTGGCAGACGAACAACAACAACTATCCGAAATTCTTTGGATTAAATATGAAGCGGGAGCACTAAGTCATGCAACCCCATTTGTAATTCGTCCAGCCTTCTGGTTATTACAGTCAATACCATTATTATTCTTCATAGGAGCACTAAGTTGGCGCCGCAAAAAAAATGCATTTGCTAATAACCCTAAGTTACTCAGACAGCTTCAAGTCGAACAAATCACGAGTAAAACCTTATCGAAATTATCGAAATTAGCTGAAGAAAACAAAGCATTAGAGTTCTACATAGAACTAGCAAAAGTTCTACGAGAACATTTGGGACTCAAATTAGACATCCCCTCAGAGGGTATCACTTGCGATTCTATAGACGAACCACTTGCCAAAAAAAATATCAAGTCTGAAACTCGAAAAATATTGCGCAGATTATTCATCAGCTGTGATGCAGCCAGTTATGCAGCCTCACAATCCACCGCAGAACTACAAGAATGTCTAAACGATTTAGAAAAGGTCATTAGTGATCTAAAATGAATATATCCTACCAAAAAACAATCAACTACACTTGGATATTAATAATATTTTTCTTGTCAGAAATAATCACACTTCATGGAGATTCACTAACATTCAAAAAAGCCAACGAATTTTTTGACAACGGAAAATATCCGGAAGCTATACAGGCATATAATGATTTAAGTTCAAATGGCGTATCAGTCAATCTACTGTTTAATTTAGGAAATGCTCATTTCAAAGCCGGTGAAATTGGCAAGGCTATGTCGAGCTATCAAAGAGCGTTGAAACTTTCTCCTCGCCATCCGGATGTTATAGCCAATCTTCGCTTCGCTCACAAACAAGCACAAACTGAACCAATACCAATTACATTCCGTCAAAAATTAATCCGCAAACTATCCATTCAAGAGTGGACTGTAATAACTTCGCTTTCAGGCTCGCTATTTTTGATACTTATAGGGATATTCCAACTTAATCCCTCACACAGCAAAAACATAATATGGATAAAGGTTTTCGGAGTCGCCACGTGTATCCTACTTCTATTTTCAGGGATGTCCGTAATAGATTATTTCGATGATAAACAGGCATTTGCAACCCAAGATGGCGCTATTGTTCATACTGGCCCAGTTGAACAGTCACCAGAGTTATTTAAGGTAACAGATGGAATGGAGTTGATAGTACTTGGGCGCAGTGGAGAATTTATCAATGTACAATCTAACATTGGGTCAGCTGGATGGATTCACACCAACTCAGTTGCATTCACACTTCCTTGATCACGTGAAATTTTAGTCTCTTACTCCTACGGAGCTATCTACTGCTATTTTTGATTTCTTTCAGCGTCTTTACTAAGGGCTGCCCTCACAGAATTAAGTTCTTTTTCACTCAAAAGGCCATCTTTATTCACATCACTTTTAAGAAAAACTCTTAAGCGCGCTTTCTCTCGAGGCTCCTCACGCATATCTCGGTTACGCCCACCACTTCTACTCGGTGGACGGGTAATGTATTTCATCAACCAATCCATGGTCTTGAATTTTCCAGCTTCAACCTCTTTGGCAATAGTAGCTCTTTCACTAGTATTTAAACTGCCATCCTTATTGATATCATATTCATCATTAATTTCTTTGAAACGACGGTCCACCCATTGACGTGCTTGGCTAAACTCTTGCTCGTTCAATTTATTATCTTCGTCCATATCAAATTTAGAAATAATTGGATCAGGATAGCGAAACTGCCTTCGCTCCGGGCGACGACGCTCAGTTTTAGGAGGATTTAATTTATCATAACGAATTTTCTCGCGCTCTATGGAGCTTAAACGGCCATCCTTGTTGGCATCATACTTAACCAAGAGCCTCTTTTGAAAATCAGACTTCTCTGAAGCCAAACCAAATGGCCCAAAAACTGTACCGATGCATATTAAAACACTTACTTTTATTGCATTCATTTTTCTTCCAAATTTCCGGCTAACTTTTCACCTTCCACTTTAAAAGGAAGTTCATCAAGAGCACTCCATTCACCTTTAAACAGAACCCGAGCTTTCAATAAGTATGTCTTATTAAAACGAATTGGTTTTAGATACTTCTTAGCAGCAGGTGAAATCCCACCTCCTACTAAACGAGGATCCGAACCATCTAGAGTAAAATATATATCTCCTCGACCTGAAGACATTTCCAACTCGAAACCTGGCTCTATTACCCCACCTCTTTTAGATAAACGGGGTGTTTCAAGATCAGGCACAAGCCCATGCCCTGCCAACTGATCCAGAACTATACTTGAACGCTTTGGAATAAACTCATTGAACCAGCGATCAACTTCTGGAAACCAATCGTCATCCAATGTTCGAGGCCTCATATCGCCGGATTTACGATCTGGAGGCGCCCAACTGTAAGGAGAAGGCTTACCCCAACGAGCAGACTCACAAATCACGGCCAATTCTATTTCGTTAACACGCTTATTGAGCAGCTTTGTAATGGATTTCGGAGTTAAAGCTCCTAGATTATAAAAGTGTTTGTGTAAACGATCCGCAACTGCTTGTCGAAATTCAGCGTTATGTAGACATTGCTGCCAAATCCATTGAGGATTACTTCGAGCATACTCGTCGCCCGCCGGATACGGCCCAGTTCGATTCTCATCAAGTTTTAAGAAAGTATGTTCTGCATCCCACACATAATATCTAAAACCTTCATCTCCATTACGATTCCGAATTCCATACCAATTATTGGCTGAACGATTTGCCCCAAAAGAGGTAATCGGCGCATCTAAATTACCTCCGTAAAAAATCACCAACATATAATCTATTAAATTATCCACATCGAGAAACACTTCGTATTCGGCATTACGCGTACCATCTGGATTATTACCAAGAATCTTCTGATATGCCTTATCCGACTCCAATCCTGCTTTGCAAATTTTCCAGAATCTTTCCCATGCGCCTAGGCTTCCATCTGTAGCAAACAACCCATACTGAGTATTACCTTCGCCCTTACCCTTTCCTCTCCCTATTTTGATCACATCAAAATCTTCTTGTTTTCCCTTGAAATATGATGCCCCAAAAGATGCCTCTGGACGCTCACATACATTAAACAATCCCCAATATTGCCCATTAATATAAAGATGAGAAAAATGCCCACGAGCAGTCGATTGCCCTAAAGACATTTGCATATCCCGATTAAACTGATCCCGCATAAAGGTACATCTTGGATCGTCACTAAGGCTCCATGAATAATTACTAAATGTACGAAGGTCTATGTTATCGAATTCCTGTGCTGCATCTTTCCCAAATACAGGATAATTAAGTTTCCCTGGCCCATACTCATTTCGGAAAAAAAACCTAAACGCATGTTTAGCATTAGCAGACATCCTACTAAATCCACCCCGGATCCTAACCCCACAATTTTCTTGGAAACCAATTTCCCCTTTAGCACTAATAAGCTCAAGTGAACACTCTCTTTCCCACTCTCGACCATCATTTTTTGCATTCGCAAAAATTCCAAATTTTTCATCAAATAAATCATCAAGATCCATGACTAAGGAGTAACTAGGAATCGACTTTAAACCGTCAAAAATTTTCTCTTTGTAACGCTGATCATTCACCACTCGCTGATCCATCCCATAATCAACATAATTAAAACCCCAATCATAAGGAAAACCTACTGGAGGCAATCCATCGGGCGACTGACTTACTATATCTTTAGGAAATAAGTAGGTTTGAGTAATAACTTTTGTCGGCTTAAAATCTTTCTTGAATCCAACAACCCGAAGTACGGTTGTTTTATTAATTTTAATTATACCATTTTCTGAAATCTTGCTACTTTCTTCAGTCGGAACAGAACCATCAGTAGTATATCTCAAAACAGCACCTGATGTTTTAGTAGAAATAACTAAATCAAAAGATTCCTCATAAAAACCATGAGATTGACTAAAACTTAGCTTTTCTACTACTCCAACCAAATTAAAATTGTTGGGCGCCCCCGGTGTAGGCTCTAGAAAACGAATCGCTCCTCCAATTACAGTCGACTCTGAAGATTTTATTGAATCCAATGAAACAGGCAGCCCATATGAAACATCATCATGTTGTTTAGGATATTTCATTAAAAAGTGATGTGCTACGGTTTGCCCATCAGGCTTAACTAGCCCAAGATATTCCCCGTTAGCATTTAATTTAAAATTCGCATGTAACTCTTCACTAGAGTTAGTACGATTTTTCCCAGATGCAAAAACCAGCATATAACCACCTGCATCGATAGTTACAGATGGAAACTTCCAGCCAGCTAAATTATTAACATCGTCAGTTAAGCTCCAACCAGTAAGATCTACTTTTTCAACACCCGTATTACGAATTTCAATCCAATCAGACCGATCCCCATCGCGATCATTGATCCCCTTGTCATTCACTGCCAAAAATTCACTAATTATTACACGAGCCTCCATTTGCACAATCGGAAGAGACACATACGCAACTAAAGTGAACATAATAACAGAAAATCGTTTCATAATTAAGATATTATCAGCTGGCTAAAAAAAATATTCTCCCTTGCTCATTTAGTCTTGAAAAGAAAAAAGCGCCGGACATTCCGGCGCCTTAATAGGTTTTTGTAAGTAAATTTTACTTTTGACTGCGTCGACGACGCTCGCCACCTTCGCTTCGTTCTCCGCCTCGACGTCCACGTGATGGCCTCTCTGCTCCTTCTCCACCTCGACGTCCACGTGATGACCTCTCTGCTCCTTCTCCACCTCGACGTCCACGTGGTGACCTCTCTGCTCCTTCTCCACCTCGACGTCCGCGTGAAGAGCCCTCTGCTCCTTCTCCACCTCGACGTCCGCGTGAAGAGCCCTCTGCTCCTTCTCCACCTCGACGTCCGCGTGAAGACCTCTCAGACATTGCCTTGCGCAAGGCCGCACGTTCTTGTTCATCAAGTTTACCATCTTTGTTCTTATCGAATTCTTTCATGAGGCTTTCCCTTGAACCACGACTACGCTCACTTTGACCATCTCCACCACTAGCTTGGGCCATACGTTTTCTCAATTGACCTAATCGCTCACGAGCTTGCTCTTCTGTAACTTTACCCGCCTTTACTTGCTCACGAATACTCTTTACAGCAGCATCATAACGAGCCCGACGTTGTTTTTGTTGATCTTCTTGAGACTGGCGATTACCACCACGACTAGATCGACTTCCCAAAGCTTTTCGAGCAGTAGAACGCTCTGACTCGCTTAATTTCCCATCACCATCCTTGTCAAAGCGCTTTACAATAGATTCACGAGAAGGTCGATCTGCTGAACGATCACCCTTCTTTACTGTCTGTTTAGCCGGCGACTTAGCTTCCTCAGCTATTACTAAATTTAAGCTAACGCTTAGCAACGCAGCAGAAGCAATAATTCCAATGTTTTTCATTTTCATATATTTATATTATTTATTTAGCCTTCAAATCTCATTAACGACTAAAATATTAAACGCCATAGAAACTGATAAGTTACACAAATTTACGATAAAACAGTTTAGCAGTTGACGTCGTATTCAACAAAAGACTAAATCCCGGTATGAAGATGCGCGACAAAGGATTCACTCTGATTGAATTACTGGTGGTAATCGCCATCATAGCTATTTTAGCTAGCCTACTATTGCCAGCTTTAGCTAATGCTAAACAACAAGCACTAAGCGCTACATGTAAGTCAAATCTCCGGCAAATAGCACTTGGGACAATTTACTACTGTGAGGATCATGATGATCGAATGTTACCAGTACTAGGTCCTTCTAAACCATATTGGTTTCATGCTATTGCTCCATATCTCGGTGACAAACGTTATGTTGATGACCCTCAGGCTGCTTATAACGGATCAATGAAAACTGTCATTTGTCCAGTAGTCAAAAAAAGATCAGACGGGGCTAGCAGAGGAAGCAACAACACTAGCTGGGCCTACTGGTGGGGCAGTTTTGGAAAATCCTACGCCGAGGGCAGTTATACTATAAACTCGTGGATGCAAAATCCCGTAGGCAGCTACTATGCTCCCAGAACTCCAGAAGAAAAAAGAAAATACTGGTCACAATATTCCAACGCCTCGTCAGACGTGCCAATTTACGGTGACGGCAACTGGGTGGACTCATGGCCAAGACCTAACGATCAACCTCCTAATAATTATTCAGGGACACATTCTGATAATGGAATGAGGCGATTTTTCGTTAACCGACATAACTTTGGTATCAACGGCGGTTTTGCCGATGGTCATGTTACAAAAATAGCACTTCGCGGTTTATGGGATCAAAAATGGTATCGAGGCTATACATTAACCAAGGAACCAAGACTTCCTAAACGTTAATTTATCAACGATTATCACTTGCATTTTAATACGAATGCGTTTGGGTTTTTCGAAGTGAAAATGAGACAAACACTAATTTTCATATTAATCTTATTCGCTCTTACGCTTTACCAAGTACAAGCTACTGACTGGAACCAGTATCGAGGCCAAAACGGATCCGGGTTAGCTAAAGACTGCCAACCTCCTGTTAGAATTTCAGAAAAAAATTTAGCATGGAAAACTGCGCTTATTCCTGGATTTTCTTCTCCAGTACTGTCCGATCAATACATCTTCCTAACTGGTTTAACCTCCCCTATTAAAGGAGAATCTAATGGCAGGCTTGTCACCATGGCCTTGGACAAGACTAATGGAAAACTTCTTTGGCAAAAACCGGCCCCCATAGTCAAAGTCGAGAAAGTGCACAAGGCGAGCCATCCAGCATCATCAACCTCATTAGTAAGTAATAACCGGTTGTTTGCCTACTTTGGCTCATACGGCCTACTTTGCTACGATCTCAACGGGAAAGAACTCTGGAAAAAACCAATTCCTACACCTAAAACACTTTATGGAATGTCCACGTCCCCAATCGCATATCGCAATCTTGTCATACTAGTTCTGGACAATGATGCCAACCTCCCAAACAGCCGACTGAGTCAATCCAAAATCGTAGCCTTCAGACAATCCAACGGCGAAGTCGTCTGGGAGATTCCAAGACCCTTCCACCGTAGCGGATGGTCCACTCCCATTATCTGGCAGCACAGTCAAGGAACAGAACTCATCGTACTAGGCAATGGGCGAGTCAGTGGATACAACATGGAAAGCGGCATACAAAAATGGTTTGTCCCTGGATTCTCCCGGGAAACCATCTCCACTCCGGTAGCCGGAGAGGATGTACTTTTCGTTTCCTCTTCCAAACTAGGTGGCGGAGCCGATATCCAGCTAGACCCAATACCTTTTTGGAAAGCGGTGATTCGATTCGACAAGAACAAAGACGGCAAACTCGAGCGCAAGGAGATGACCGGCCACTTCACCTTTCCCATCCGACCGGAGCTACCGCTAGGGCATCCTGGCTACGGCATTCCGCTGCCAAATGACAACAAGCGAAGACAGGAAAGACTCGACAGCATGTTCCGCGGCATAGACCGCAACCGCGACAATTTTTGGACAAAAGAAGAATTCATTGAAAACATGCGAGTCGGAAGAGGTAAACCATTATTGATAGCTATAACCCCAGGAGGACAAGGAGACATCTCAAAAACTCATTTAAAGTGGGAGCTTAACCGAAGCATCCCGGAAATCCCCTCACCGCTTCTATACAATAATCATATCTATATGGTTCGTAACGGCGGACTTCTTGCAGCTGTGAATGCTACGAATGGAAAACTTATCTACCGTGAACGCCTAAATGCACCTGGCCATTTTAGTGCCTCACCCATAGGAGCCAACGGCTATATCTATCTCAGTTCAAACCGAGGAGTCATAACCGTTGTAAAAGCAAATCGCCAATTTAACATCTTGCACCAATACGACATAAAATCACCTATCCACGCCACACCGGCAATCGATAAAGATAGCCTCTACATTCGAACTGAAAATTCACTATTGGCTTTTCGAAATCAAAACTAGTTATTTGAGATCTTAGGAATAAGCTGATCCGCAACCGGCTTAATTCCAGATTTCAATTTCTCTCCTCGATTAATTAAATCCTTAATAATTTCAGGGTGCTTACTTGCCAAATCATATTTTTCTGAAGGATCTTCTCCTAGGTTATATAATTCAGGTTTGGCTAACATACTTGGATTAATCCCATTCTCTTCACGAATCTGCACCTTATAATTTCCAAATCGAATAGCGCTCAATTTCGCACCGCCAAAAAAATACATTTCTTTACGAGGACTCTCGCCTCGCCTTAACAAGACTTCACTCAGGTCATAGCCGTCAATCTTCCGATCGACCGGAACTTTAGCACCGGCCAAACTAGCAAAAGTCGGTAAAATATCCAGTGTGCTCCCTATCTCCTGCACCACGCCTGGCTTAACGTTGCCAGGACCCCAAAAAATTGCAGGCTCACGCATACCTCCCTCACGTGTTCCACCTTTTGCACCACGTAATAATCCAGATGATCCACCGTGTGTCTTAAACACCTCCCATGGTCCATTATCCGAAGTAAACATGACAATTGTTTTTTTATGCAAACCTTGTTGCCGCAAAGTATTGATAACCTGCCCAACCGACCAATCAATTTCCTGAATTACGTCTCCATAAATACCGTTCAGGCTTTTACCTTTGAATTTCCTCGAAGCATATAATGGAATATGAGGCATCGAGTGTGCAAGATAGAGGAAGAATGGTTTACCCTTATTATCTTTGATAAACTTTACTGCCTCTTGAGTATAACGACGAGTGATAGTATTCTGATTAACAGGCCTCTCGATCTCCTTACTATTTTTAATTAACGGCACTCGATATGCCGACCATGGTGCTGTCTTACCAACCTCAACCCAATTTCCTTTAACACTCAAATCACGATTCATATCGTTAGAGTACGGTATACCATAATAAGAATCGAAACCTTGTGTTGTCGGTAAATGCTTAGGCAGATGCCCCATATGCCATTTACCAACCATACCGGTTTTATAGCCAACTTCCTTCAATACTTCAGCAACTGTAACCTCATCCTGAGGGAGTCCACCAGCCGAGTCCGGGAAAAGCACTACTCGTTTACTAGAAGCCATCCCAGAGCGAACCGGAAGACGCCCCGTCATCAAAGCGGCTCGGCTCGGTGTACAAACCGGTGCTGAAGAATAAAACTGAGTCCATTTTTGACCCTGATAAGCCATCTGGTCGAGATTTGGCGTATGAATTGTAGGGTGCCCATTACATGACATATCACCATAACCTTGGTCATCCGTAAAAATAATTACAAAATTTAGTGGTTCTTTAGCCAATCCTGATCCCACCAAAATAAACAGCCCAGTAAAACCAAACACAAATCGTTTTATCCGGTTTATAGAAACTAAAATCATGCCCAATAAACTAACGGTGTAAACACCCAATTAAAAGGCTTCAAAACAGTAAGATTTATATTCTGGCCCTTGACTTATGGATTAGGCGGGCACAGCATTTTTGTGTGCAGATCAAAAATGATTTTCGACGCTTTTGCAAAGGGTTCACTTTAATCGAACTGCTAGTGGTGATTGCTATAATCGCTATACTAGCCGGCATGCTTTTACCGGCACTAGCAAAAGCAAAGTCAAAAGCTACTGCTACTTATTGCCTTAGCAACCATAAGCAGCTTCAATTATGCTGGACTATGTATGCCGGCGATCACGAAGATCACATGCCAGAAAACTCTCAATTACCAGGAGGGGGAAATCGGGATGGATGGACTAGTCAAGGGCCAACATGGCTGAACGGTAATGCATATACTGACACAGATGACAGCAACATCCGGAAGGGGGTTCTTTTCAAATATAATGATTCATCAGGCATCTATAAGTGCCCAGCTGACAAAAGCACTGTTCGGGACAAAGGAGTTATACCTCGAGTTCGTAGTGTGTCGATGAATATGTATATGAACTTTAGGTCAAACCCAGAGAGTGATTTGTACAAAAATTGCTGGCACAAGATCGGTGATATTAACAACCCCTCAGCTTCGGATGCATTTGTATTTATTGATGAACACACCAAGAGCATACAGCAAAGTGCATTCGGATCGAATGCAGCTGATTGGACATTATTTGGAACTGGTAAATATTATTGGATTAGTTTCCCTGCCACACGGCACAACAACGGTACTGTTTTATCATTTGCAGATGGCCACGCTGAATCTTGGAAATGGGTCGAACAAAATACGATGGAAATATCTGATAAAGCTGGCTGGATCGTTTTACAAAGAGGCAAAAGAGGAGGAGACCGAGATCTCGAAAAGCTTTTTGGATCTGTACCACAAACTATACCTGTAAAATAAAAAGCCCTCCTAATAGAGGGCTCTATTAAAGTTTTTATCTTCCTGTTTATCAACTCTTACCAATGCAATAAAGTCGACTGTTTGTTCGGATAAACAAGCTTCCATGAGCTACAGCAATGCTGGCTCGAGTTTGATCATCACCCGACTCTCCCATCTGAGCCTTATGCAACACTTTGCCACTCTTAGCATCTATCACATGCACCATCCCAGCATGATTTTGCACATAGATCTTACCATCAGCTCCAGTCGGCGACCCTCTAAAAAGCGAACGGCTATTGAGATTTGTAGCCCAATTAATCCTACCGCTCTTTGGGGCAACACAAGATAAAACTTTATCACGACCTTCGCCGTACAACACATAAAAGTTATCTCGATAAAATAGTGGAGTACAAACATCGCTAGTAACTCCATCACGGCTCCCTTCACTATTCCAAGCTATACTTTTAGATTCACTACTAACATCGCCCTTAGCGCCAGCCTTGATCGCAAATACCGGCGCCCGCTTTGGGCCGCATGCAAGAATCACTCCATTACCAGCAACCGGAGATGGAACAAGACGCCAATGAGTAATGCGGGACGGATTCCAAGTTCCCCAACGCCAAAGTTCATTGCCCGTCTTCGGATCATGACCAGTCAAACAATCACCTCCAACTATTACGATTTCATCCCTACCACCGTGACTAAAAGGCAAGGGGGTGCTGAACGCTTCAAGAGACTCAGAGCGAGCCTTCGATGGACGATATGTTTTCCATATTTGTTTGCCAGTTTTAGGGTCCAAAGCCAAAAGATAAGAACGATTATCGTCAGTACCTTTTCCGCTCACTTTCGTGTCCCGCTGTAATACCTGCATATAAAGAACCCCGTTGTGAATCAACGGACTAGTGGAGAAGGTCCAAAGAAACGCAAATTGGCCATACTTTTCCTGCATATTAAAATTCCAGAGTTTATCCCCTTCCATAGTAAATGCAGCCAACTCTCCGCCACCATAGAAGAATGTCACAACTTCACCATCCGTCACAGGTGAAGGCGAAGCATAATTGCTGCGATTATCTTGGTTATGACCCTTAGCCACTTGATGAGACCATTTCAAAGCACCAGTTTTTCGATCATAACAATTCGCAGATAATCGCTCCTTGCTTGGGTTGGACGAAGACACAAAAACATTATCGCCCCAAACAATCGGCGTGCCGGCGCTGGGCCCATCCATTTTAACACTCCAAATCACATTCTTTGTTTTGCTAAAATTGGTTGGAAGATTTTTTTCGTCAGCAGATCCGTTATAGTTCGGCCCCCTCCAATTCCCCCATTCACCAGACTGTAGAACACCTGAAGACAAGGAGAATAACCCAGCAAACAATAATACTTTACTCATTTTCATGATAATTAATTAAATATTAAGTTAGAGAGATATTGCCATCCGCTCGATCGATAAGCCAGTCGAAACCGACCCAGAAATTGCAGCCCAAGTGTTTTCCTAAGTTCTGCTTCATTCATTGAATCCCGCTCTAATCGGTCAAAGATATTAAAGTGTGCTACCGCTGCGACGAGCAGTTCTGTTCCGTAATTACCACGAAACAATTCGAAGATTGGTGTAGGATCGGTTGGAGGAAGAATAGATGACGAGGCAGTTCGATTCACAATATATAATCAATCAATTTTTTCTTTTTCGAAATCACCGGGAGAAACCCAGCCAGCTCTAATTTTATCACCACTTGTATAGCGCTGATAAAAATTATCGGTCGATTTTCCAGAATAAGGATAGTTATCAAACACATCCCCTTTACCAAACATTCTAGGGTCATCCTGTTTACGAAGTTCTGCAAATAATTTTTCCTTCAATTCTTCTTTCAATTCAGAATGTCTTTCAGATTTTGCTAGGTTGTTAATGCAGTCTATGTCTTGTTTAAGGTCAAACAACTCCTCTTTCTGTCGCTTACCAAAGTTGAGATTCCAAAAATGATATATACCATTTCGACGTTGATTAAGGATAGCCGTTTTGGCCGGACTTCCATCACAATTCAAATATCCAGTTAAGGGATGACCAGAAGGCCAACGATTTGGCTTAAAGTTATGCAAATAAAGAACATCTTCCTTAACGATACCCCGAATAGGATAACCCCAATTATTTGGTCGACCAATATCGTGCCGTTCCTTTCCGATCAAAACATGATCACGATCAGGGATAACACGACCCGATTTAGGGGAACGAAAAACCTCAAACAGGCTTCGCCCAGTAATTGACTGCATAATTGGAGCAATCTCGTCCACCTCAGCCGCTTCGATAAATGTAGGAGCAAGATCCGCAAAACTAACATAGTCAGTTACCACTCGACTTCGCCCATTAATTCCTTTAGGCCAACGAATTGCTAACGGAATGTGGTTTGATGATTCATACGCCTGACCTTTAACGCGCGGAAAAGGCATTCCATGATCCGATGTTGCAACTATCAAAGTATTATCTAACTCCCCGTTCTTTTTTAGCAGAGCTATTATTTCACCCAAGTGTCTATCGTAATGCTCAACTTCTATGGAATAATCGAGCATATCGTTGCGAATTATCTCGTTATCGGGCCAATACTTTGGAACACGGTCGATGTCCTTCAACTTTTTTCCCATGCGTCTACCAACACCATACTCATAGCCTCTATGAGGCTCAGTCGTGCCATACCAAAAAACCCAAGGTTTTTCTTTATCTTGATTGGCAGACTTTAGGAAATCAGCGAAGTTAGCAGCATAATTATTGTTAGATATAGCCTTGGCTGGCGGTTTATTCTTTTTACTTTGCCAAGCGGTTCCAGTGATTTTTCGATTATTGCCATTAATATCTTTGGCGAACCCTGGACCCCATCCCTTACCCGTATAGCCAGTGGTATAGCCGTTTTCCTCAAGTAGCTCTATCCAACCACCAAACTTGGCTGGAAAAAAAGTCATATGATTGCCAGCATTTTCCAACTGCCAAGAATATCTGCCAGTCAAAATAATTGCCCTCGAAGGGGCGCATTTGGCATTGGGCGTATAAGCACGTTGAAATAAAATCCCTTCTTTTGCTAATTGATCAAAATTCGGTGTCCGAACCCAATCGCAGCCATAGACTCCCGCATGCCCATAAGACCAATCATCCGCAATGGCAAATAGAATATTAGGACGCTCCTCAGCTTTAGGGAACAAAAGCATTCCCATTAAAAATAAACACTTAATTAAAAACCGCCTGATAAAACATCTCATCCACATGTGATACCCTTGGCAAGGCATCTGGCCAAGAGCAAAGAATTAACAGCTACTACTAATTCGGATTCCAAGTATTCTTAATGCAAATTCCATATTATTTTATTTCGTCTTAAAGCAGGAAGACTACTTAGGCTGATATACTCGAATCCAATCAACCTCCATTTGTACGGGAAATTGAGTTTTTACGGAAGGTGCACCAACAAATTTTCCCCCGACAGCTATGTTGAGTATGAGATGAAATCTTTGGTCAAAGGGTGCAGGAAACGGAACCTCATCAACATTCCATCTTTTCTGTTTTTGCCAAGATTTACCATCAAGCGTCCAATGGATTTCACCCTTCGTCCACTCAACCCCAAAAACATGGAATTCGTCAGCGAATGTACCTTTAGCCAATTTCGTCTTACTTCCAGATGAACGGTTTCGCGGCCACTTACCGCCATAATGAAGTGTACCTAAAAGCTCAGATGGCTTATTGCCATTTAACTCTATAATATCAATTTCACCACTAGCTGCCCATGAACCATATTTCTCATCGGTTGGAAGCATCCAAATAGCAGGCCAAATACCTTTGCCAATCGGCAATTTAGCACGAATCTCTACTTTCGCATAACGCCAATCACCACGATGTTTAGTTCGAATCTTTCCAGAGCTAAATTTCCTTACTGTCCCCTGAACATTGGGACTATCACGATGAGCTTCAATGATTAACTTGCCGTTATCAACACGTACATTCTTAAGACGATCAGTGTATAATTGCAGCTCTTGATTCCCCCCGCCGAAGGCATCTTCGCAAATATCCCATTTAGCGTAATTCAGCTTAGAGTTATTAAATTCATCCGACCAAACAAGTTTCCAATCAGCTGCCTTCACTTCAATTGAAAAAAATAGAACTGAAATCATTGGGACTATTAAGTATTTCATTTTTGATCCTTACAAATATTCAAAGAACTGTTTACAATTTTAGCTTGCCAAATTGAAACGTTTTTCGTTCGATTAATAAAATTCGATTTTTGAATCAATAAAATAAAATGTGCACACCGAATGTAATCGAAAAAGTTCGAAAGCGTATTTCTCGCCGTAATCTAATCAAAGGTGGTGCTGCCTCTGCTGCTGGGATCTTTGCTTCTGGGTGCGGGTCTGAACCAAAAGCAAAACTCAACAATACGCCTCCTGATTCTGTCTCATTCAATCGAGTAGTAGATCTAACACACACACTCCACCCTGAATTCCCTGCATGGTTCGTCCCCGGAGTAGAGCACAAAGGCGGAACCAAAACGTTCCTGCCCCCAGCTATCGTAGAAGTCGAACGCGTCATGAAATTTGAAGAGATTAGAGTTAACTTAAACAAAGTGTCATACTGGGAACATGTTGGAACTCACATGGATGCTCCTAGTCATTTTTCTGAAGGCAGCACAGTCGACAAAATCCCTGTGGAAGATCTGGTATTGCCACTTGCTGTAATTGACATAAAAGCCAAAGCCGAACGCGACCCTCTGGCACTCCTTACGCTTGAAGATATAAAGAATTGGGAGAAGAAAAACGGACCCATTCCAGAACGCGCCTGCCTCGCAATGAATAGTGGATGGGCCAATCATGTCAAAACCCCTAAATTCAAGAGTCTAAATTCAGAAGGAAAGCACCAACAACCAGCTTTCCACATTGATGCAATCGAATTCATCAAAGAAGAACGAAATGTTGTTTCAATAGCAGTAGATACTTTCTCCTTCGACAACCTACACTCCCCTGAGAGCGATGTGCATTACTCATGGCTCGGAGACGAGCGTTGGGGGATAGAAATTGTGAATAATCTTGATGAAGTCCCAGCTTTAGGTGCAACCGTAGTAGTAGGCCAACCAAAAATCCAAGGTGGAAGCGGAGGTCCAAATCGAGTTATGGCATTAATTTAAAACAATCAATCGCGCCAAAAAAAGAATGTTAAGGCTAATCATTTTATCGATTGCAGGGATAGGCTTATTCAGCAGTCAGTGTGCAATAGCTCAAAAATACGGAGATTGCCATTTCCACTTATTAGATTTTCTCCAAAATGGAGAGTTCGACAATAGGGATGGAGCCTTTCCATGCAACGCCTCCGGGTTAATGAAAGATGGGCGATATTTTCAGTTGCCATACGGTGAACGGTATCGCCGCCTAACCGGACTGCTTGATATTGCTGAAAAACACAACATTGAAGATTTAATTGTATGTGGAATGCCATTCGTCAAAAAATGGGCTGAAGACGATTTTTTTCTACGCCCAAAATATTATCTAGATTCCAGTTCTCGGGTTAAGGCGGCCAGAGATACTGACCTTCAAGTGGCAGTAGCATTCATGGACTACAAAAAAAAATTTAGAAATGAGAAGACACAACTTGAAAAGCTTGATCAATTACATCCATTCATCTGTGGCCTAGACACAACTGATCTTGGAGCAGTAGATTTAGCAATTAAACGCATTCAAGAATATCCAGGGATCTGGAAAGGTTTAGGCGAACTCATGTCCCGCCATGACGATCTTACCAATCTTACCACTGGAGAACGCCCTCGCGCGAATCATCCTTCATTAATTCGCCTGTTCAAGTTTGCCGGTCAAGTAAGTTTACCTGTAAGCATTCACCACAATGTGGCTCCAATCTCCAGAAATAATAATGAAGTAAAACAGCCGTTGTATCTAAACGAGTTACTAGATCTACTAGATCTAACCATTCTTAATGAAGTTGATAAGACAAAAAGGCCAATTGTAATCTGGTGTCATGCCGGCATTAGTCGTCGAATTGTGATTAGTAATTACCATCAAGTACTCGATAACATCCTCAAGGATTACCATGAAAATCTCTATTTAGATTTATCTTGGGTAGTACTGGGATCCTATGTGTATAAAGATCTAGATAATTGGACGGCCTTAATACAAAAATATCCCAATAACTTTCTTATAGGATCGGATTCAGTTGGGAAATACAGCGGGATACCCATGGAGTTGAAAAAATATCGAGTACTACTCAATGCACTGAAGGCAGAAACACGATCGAAAGTCGCATATAAAAATCTAGCAATACTTCTAGACAAGTCTGAATCCGACAGGAAACTCAAAGGACTTGGCGTCGGGGGTATCACCCTTCCTCTTAATTTTTCACTGCCAGATAAATTCGGCCTTGAAAATCTTGGAAATAAATAAATCTCTACACAAATATTTATCAAAATAATCATAAAAAGGTGGCATGCCTTTTTTATATCTTTATTTTTTGTCCAGTGAATACCTTGTGTGTTTTTATCCTTTTTGCTTTAAGCCTGTTTATTTCAACGGGATTACCCGCAGAGGATCGTATTCGATTTAATCGGGATATCAGACCTATCATCTCAGATAATTGCTTTGCATGCCATGGTTTTGACAGCAATAAGCGCAAAGCCAACCTCCGCCTGGATATGTTTGACGAATCGCTTTTTAAGCAAAAAATTCTTGTGCCAGGCTTGCCAAATCAAAGCTTATTATATCAACGCATAACTAAAAAAACTCACAAAGATTTAATGCCACCACACAAAACCGGCAAATCACTTACCTATAATCAGAAGAATAAAATTCGTGACTGGATCAAACAAGGAGCAAAATACGAAGGACACTGGGCATACACACCAGTTAGACGACCGAAAATTCCTAAAGTACAAAACATTAAATGGCCAAGAAATGCAATTGACAGTTTTATATTAGCAGCACTTGAAGCAAACCAGCTTCAGCCTTCAAAACCTAGCCCTTCGCATATACTGACTAGACGTCTTTATTTTGACCTAATAGGTCTCCCTCCATCAATTGACAACCAACAAGATTTCACTGAGAAAAATTCACTAGATATATCTAGATTGGTGGATGACCTATTATCAAGGCCACAGTTTGGGGAACGCATGGCTATTAATTGGCTCGACTTAGTCCGTTACGGCGACAGTAATGGCTACCATGCTGATATCGAGTGGAGTGTGTTTCCTTATCGAGATTATGTGATTACAGCATTCAATGAAAATCGCCCATTCAATAAATTCACTCGCGAGCAAATAGCCGGAGATCTGCTACCAAACGCATCTCTGCAACAAAAAATCGGCGCGTCTTACAATCGGTTAAACATGAAGAGTACTGAAGGTGGAATTCAAGATGCAGAATATCGAGTGAAATATTCCGCTGACCGGGTGAGAACAACCTCTAGCACTTGGCTTGGATCGACACTAGGATGCGCCGAATGTCACGACCATAAATTTGATCCATTTACGAGCCGAGACTTTTATCAATTTGCAGCTTTTTTTGCCGACATAAAACAACTTGGATACTACCCGGGCGCTCAATCAAAAGGCTGGGGGGAAACAATAAGCGTGCCAAACGAAACCCAACATAATGAACTTAAAAAATTGAAGTTAGATTTGGTTAAAGCCTCCAGAGGCTTAAAGGAAGAAGAGAAAAAAAAGAACGAAAGATATAAAAAAGCTCTTAATACACTTAATGATTTCACTAAATCTATTCCTACTGTTTTAGCAACGGTTTCAACCAAACCTCAAATCACACGTATACTACCACGTGGCAATTGGATGGATCAATCCGGTGAGATTGTGCAACCTGATATTCCTGGATTTCTCAAAAATAAAGAGCTAACTAAAGATCCGCCGCGCCTAGCATTAGCTAATTGGCTTACAGATAAAGATAATCCCCTAACCGCTCGTGTATTTGTGAATCGACTCTGGAAATATTTTTTTGGACGTGGATTATCTAGAGTACTTGATGATTTTGGCTCACAGGGAACAGCACCAACACATCCTGACCTTTTAGACTGGCTTGCTGCAGAATTCATGGATTCGGACTGGGACATCAAACATATGGTGCGACTGATCACAACATCACAAGCATATAGACAATCATCGAAGAGTTCGAAAATGCTTGAACTCACCGATCCATACAATCAACTAATCGCCCGCCAAGCAAGGTACCGACTAGACGCAGAACTTGTCCGTGATAATGCCCTTGCTGTAAGCGGACTGCTAATTCAAAAAATTGGAGGAAGAAGCGTAAAACCATACCAGCCATCGGGGTACTGGGCTAACCTACATTTTCCCCAACGCACCTATAAGCATGATACTGGTTCCGCGCAGTACAGACGTGGTTTATACACCCACTGGCAACGTCAATTTCTTCATCCGGCTCTACTAGCATTTGATGCCCCATCAAGAGAGGAGTGCACCGCCGAAAGACCACGATCAAACACACCGATTGCCGCCTTGGTAATGCTCAATGATCCTTCTCAGATTGAAGCCGCTAGAGTACTTGCCGAACGCATCTTGAAACGTCAAATATTAACCTTAAAAGATCAATTTAATGCTCTCGGAAAACAAGTCCTGTCTCGGCCATTTAATAATCAAGAACAAATACTTCTCGCTAAATTGTTGCGCGAACATATCGAAGAATTTGAGTCTAATCCAATAGAGGCCAACAAACTGGTCAGTATCGGGATCACACCTTATACAACTGAAATTCCAAAAGTCGAATTAGCAGCATGGATCTCAGTCACGAGGGCTGTACTAAATCTCCATGAAACCATTACGAGGAATTAATCATGAAACTAGAAAAACAAATTTCAATAGAACTTAATAGACGTAGCTTTCTTAGCAAAACGGGAATTGGGCTTGGCCTTACAGCACTTGGCTCAATTATAAATCCATTAACAAATATTGCTAATAATGCAGACAAACGCTGGTCAGGTGTGATGGCTCCCCCACCCCTACCGGTCAAAGCTAAACGAGTAATCTTTCTGTGCATGGCAGGAGGACCATCCCATCTTGAAACATTCGATAATAAACCGGAATTAGCCAAGCTGCATGGAAAATCAATGCCAGAATCTTTCACCAAAGGACAACAAATTGCCCAACTCCAAGGCAAAGAACTCAAGGCATTTGGGCCGCAACATAAATTTAAACGATGGGGACAATCTGAACAAGAAATCACAACAATCTTTCCTAACATCGGTAAGATTGCAGATGAAATTGCAATTATACGCTCAATGCAAACCGAACAGATTAATCATGACCCAGCCCATACATTCATGAATACTGGATCAATCATTTCAGGCCGCCCATCAATGGGCTCATGGATTAATTACGGACTTGGAAGCGAAAACAACGACCTTCCCGGTTTTGTAGTCTTAACTTCAGTAGGGGGAGGACAATCACAACCAATTGCAGCAAGGCAATGGCATAGCGGATTCTTACCAAGTCGTTTTCAAGGAGTTCGATTTCGCAGCAAAGGAGATCCTGTCCTCTATGTAAATAATCCAAATGGAGTTAATCGAAAACAACAAGGTGATATTGTAAATACAATACAAGGACTAAACCAAATTGCATATAATAGCTTTATAGATCCAGAAATCGAAACACGAATTGCCCAATATGAAATGGCCTTTCGCATGCAAGCAAGTGTCCCAGAGCTAATGAATACCGCAAATGAACCTCAACATATTTTAGATCTCTACGGAACAAAGGGCAGTGATGGCACCTTTGCCAGTAACTGCCTTCTTGCGCGGAGACTAGCTGAACGAGGTGTCAGATTCATTCAGCTCTACCATAGAGGCTGGGATCATCACGGTGGCATTAAGAAAGGAATACAACATACTGCCAACCTAGTAGACAAGGCTACCGCAGCACTTATAATCGATCTCAAGCAACGAGGAATGCTTGACGACACACTGATTGTCTATGGCGGAGAATTTGGCCGAACACCTATGGCGCAAGGAAACGGTCGAGACCACCATATTAAAGCATTCTCTATGTGGCTTGCTGGAGCAGGAATTAAAGGAGGAGTGACGCATGGCACTACTGACGAACTAGGCTACAATGCCGTCAAAGATGTTGTATCTGTGCATGATTTACACGCAACAATACTCTATCTTTTAGGCATCCCACATAAACAACTAACCTACCGCTTTCAGGGCCGAGATTTTAGATTAACAGATGTCCACGGCAATCGCGTAAAATCGATACTAGCTTAAAATCTAGTTTATTATTTCTCCTCATATCTATTTAATCAATCAACGCAAATAAGAAACCCAGTAATCACTTGCCTTGCAACGCTTGATTTCCCCTAAATCTTAGCTCAAAATTCCCTTCTGATTTTCAATATGTACAGGCCTAAAAAACTGTGTTTGCCATGCATCTGCTTACATTATTTTATTCTTGCAGTAACAATTTTTATCTTTGCTGAGGCAACATGTATCTCTGATGATAAAGCTGAGAAGAAAACAGTTGATCGGTTTGATATATGGTCTCTACATTCTATAACTAAAGAGCCTCCTCCTAAGCTTAATCAAACTGATAGACTTTGGGCAAAAAATTCAATCGATCATTTCGTAGCCGCAAAACTCGCTGAAAAAAAGCTCACTCCTTCAAAGGAAGCTGATCGCGCAACACTAATACGAAGGGTATACTTCGACATACTTGGCCTGCCCCCTAATCCAGATGAAATCCAAAAGTTCTCTAGTGACAACCATCCATTAGCCTACGAACGGCTAATAGAACAATTATTGGCTTCACCCAGATATGGAGAACGTTGGGCACGTCATTGGCTTGATATTGTTCACTACGGTGATACTCATGGTTATGATAAAGATAAACTAAGACCTAATTCTTGGCCTTACCGAGATTATGTCATCCGTTCCTTTAATGGCGATAAGCCTTATAACCGATTTGTACATGAACAAATCGCTGGTGATGCACTTTTTCCAGACACTCAAGATGGGATTGAAGGCACCGGATTCATTTCTGCAGGACCTTGGGATTTCATAGGCCATGCAGAAGTACCAGAAACCAAACTAGATGGACGAATCGCTCGTAATATTGATAGAGACGACATGGTTAAGAACACTATGAATACTTTCATAAGCACTACAGTTCAATGCGCTCGCTGTCACGACCACAAGTTTGATGAAGTAAAAATGACCGACTATTATCGCATGCAAGCTGTCTTCTCAGCACTTGATCGAGCTGATCAAGAATATTATCCCGATCCTAAAGTTGCCCAAAAGCATACTATACTCAAAAAACAAATCGCTAATCAAAAAGCCATCCTTGAAAGAATCGAATTAAAAATCCAATCCAAAGGCGGAGAAAAACTAAAAATACTAAAAACCCGTTTAAAAGAACTTTATAAACAGGCTAATACTAAAATTCGGCAAGAATTTGGATACCATAGTAAAATCGAAGCAAAGCAAAAAACCATTAAATGGGTGCAAGTTGATCTTGGCGAGTCAAAGGAGATAGGCCAAGTAACTCTTATTGGAGCTAGTGACAGTTATAATAATATCGGTGACGGCTTTGGTTTTCCTATTCGATATAAGATCGAGGCATCAGATGATGTTAAATTCAGAAAAAATATTACATTAATAGCGGATTTATCACTAATTGATCAACCTAACCCCGGAATTAAGCCACAGCATTTCAATTCGCCAAAAACCAAAAGTCGTTACGTAAGATTAACCGCTAACAAATTAGCAAAACGCAGCAATGACTTCATATTAGCAATGGGAGAAATGCAAATTCAGAATGCAGCCGGCGAGAATCTAGCCATTGGAAAAGATGTTACCTCTCTCGACTCCATTGAAGCACCAGTACGTTGGCAGAAAAAAAATCTTGTTGATGATATATATAATGGACGCACTGAAAATCTGCATTTAGCTAAGCTAATAAGTAATACGGAAACAGAACACTCTTTATTAATTAACTCTATTGTTACGGAAGAAATTTCTTTAAAACGTAAGAAGGCACAAATATCCCTTGGTAAAGCAGAAGCAAATATGAAATTGCTTCCAAAGCCGCAAAAAGTATATGTCGGCAAGGTGCATACTGGTAGTGGCGCATTCCGCGGAACCGGAAACGAAGAAGGGAAGCCTCGTACCATAAGGGTACTACACCGTGGAGACATGAGTCAGCCCAGAGAAGAAGTCGGGCCGGGAACTCTGCGATTAGCTAAACGAGACAGCGGCATGTTCAAGCTGCCTAGTAAACATTCAGAAAGTGATCGCCGAATAGCCCTAGCCCACTGGATTACACAGAAAGAACATCCACTTACATGGCGCTCAATTGTAAATCGGATTTGGCAATACCACTTTGGCATTGGGATCGTTTCTACTCCTAATGATTTCGGTCGGATGGGAGCCAAACCAACCCACCCAAAACTACTGGACTGGTTGGCGGCCGAGTTTCGCGATAATGGTCAATCAATTAAAAAAATACACAAACTCATCCTGACCAGCGCTACGTATCGACAGGCCTCCACTTCCTTACCTGACCATGAAAAGATCGATAGCCAAAATCGCTATCTTTGGCGAATGAATCGCCGACAACTTGAAGCAGAGGCACTACGAGACTCTATACTGTTTTTATCGGGAAAAATGAACTTTCAAATGTACGGCCCAGGCTTTCGGAATTTCATCTTGGAACACCCCGAACACTCTCCTCATTACGAATACCATAAACATAACCCTGAAGACACACTTGTGCATCGACGATCAATTTATCGCTTTCTAGTTCGTTCTCAACAACAACCTTTTATGGCCACTCTTAATTGCGCTGACCCTTCGCAACAAGTAGCAAAACGTAATGAATCTATAACTGCACTGCAATCACTCGCACTGCTTAACAATAAATTGATAGTTGCCATGGCTAAACATTTTTCTAATGACATAAGCCATTCTGAAAAAGATTTACAAACATCTGTAAATAAAGCTTTTTTTAGGTCAATTGGCCGAATCCCCACCGCTGAAGAATCAGCGGATCTTATTGAGTTCACAAAACTACACGGTTTGAGTAACACCTGCAGATTGCTATTCAATCTAAATGCATTTTCCTTTATTGATTAATGAATTCATTCGATTCATCTAAACAAAAGCCTTCAGGACATTCCATTGACCGTCGCAATTTCCTTTGGCAGTCGGGAGGAGGCCTAGGCGGCATTGCATTAGCTGGCATGCTCGGACGCGATGGGGTATTAGCTGACACCAATAAAACACGCCAGCCTATCGGCTTACATCATGCACCTAAGGCGAAGAGAGTTATTCAGTTGTTCATGGGCGGAGCCGCTAGCCATGTAGATCTATTTGACTTCAAACCTGAACTAATAAAACGTCATGGTGAAAAATGGGACCCAGGCGAAACCATCGAACTTTTTCAAAGTTCCCCCGGAAACACCTTTAGGCCACCTTGGGAGTGGGGAAAACACGGGCAATGCGGCAAGCATCTAACATCCATTGTCTCCGAGCTAGGTGACTGTGTCGACGATATGGCCTTTGTTCACAATGTAGTCGGAAAAACTGGCGTACATAGTCAGGCAACATACTTGCAAGCAACCGGCTTTCAGCGCCCTGGTTTTCCCGGGATGGGAGCATGGGTGAGTTATGGATTAGGTAGTCTAAACGACAATCTACCCACCTTTATAGTGCTTCCAGATCATCGTGGCTATGCCTCCAACGGACCAAAAAACTGGAGTTCCGCATTCCTTCCGGCTTCTCATCAAGGCACTACATTGTTCCCCGGCCGTACTAACCCTATCGCTGACCTTTACCCTCCAAAAGAATCTTTTATTAATAACAAAAGTGAAATAGCCACTCAGGAATTGCTTGCAAAATTTAATCGAAAACATGCTGTAAGTCGTGAAACCGACTCCCGTCTCGATGCAAGAATTAAGTCATACGAACTTGCTGCCAGAATGCAATTGAGTGCACCCGAAGCTTTGGACATCTCAAAAGAACCCGCACACGTTAAACGTCTCTATGGCCTTGACCATAATGTCCAGAATTGGCCTAAAGAAATAAATGAAATTGAGGAAATCGACTACTTTTCCAGAAAATGCCTAGTTGCAAGACGCCTTCTCGAGCGTGGTGTTCGATTTATTCAAATCTGGTCTGGCAATGACAACGGATTCCCTCGTCGAAATTGGGATTCTCATGAAGATATCAAACGAGACCATGGTCCACTTGCTCGCGGCATGGCTCGTGGAACTGCCGCCCTAATACTTGATTTAAAGCAACGTGGAATGCTCGAAGACACTTTAATTCTCTGGACCACAGAATTCGGACGAATGCCATGCGCCCAAGGCAGCAAGGGCCGCGATCATAATCCTTTTGTATTCACCAATTGGATGGCAGGCGGTGGGATTAGAGGCGGAACAACATATGGAGAAAGTGATGAATGGGGATTCAGGCCGGCTGATCGAAACAATCCCACCACTTGTCACGATATTCATGCCACCATTATGCATCAGCTCGGAATAAACCATGAACAGCTTACGGTACGTCATGATGGTATTGACCGCCGACTAACAGATGTTCATGGTAGCGTTATCCAGCCAATCTTAGCCTAACCAATAAAATATGAAAAAATACCGTTTCCAATCTGGTTTCACATTAATCGAATTACTTGTAGTAATAGCCATTATTGCAATTCTTGCCGGGCTTCTTCTTCCTGCACTTGCCAAGGCTAAACAGTCTGCAATTAAAGCACATTGTGCTAGCAACATGAAACAATGGGGTATCGCTACAATCGCCTATGCGGGTGATTTTGATGACTATTTTCCAGACAATACTCGCGGTCAACACACAAGCTGGGTGAGCAAAGAAGTAGCAGACTTTTGGGATAAATATTTATTACCTAGTAAATTTAATGC
The DNA here is from genome assembly GCA_030747605.1 of Verrucomicrobiota bacterium. Taxonomy (GTDB): domain Bacteria; phylum Verrucomicrobiota; class Verrucomicrobiia; order Limisphaerales; family UBA1096; genus UBA1096. The sequence continues at coordinate 33,440 of JASLKL010000002.1, forward strand.
CGAGCGCAAAAAAAATCGGATCAAAAAAGATCGAGCCCATGTAATTTTTTGCCCCTCCGACGAATGGCACAGAGAGGCTGATTTATGGAGAAACAGTGCAAACCAATATCCTATTCTAACAGGATATTTCTGGCTACCTCACCGCTTGCTTAATTCATGGGGGTACAATGTTAACGGCTTGGAAGCCAAGGCAAATAAAGGAATTGCTGGCTGGCATTCTCGAAAAAAAATTAATCAAGCCGTTTTTCCAGGATCACCCGCTACAATCCCAACTCTTGCAGACCGCATACAGGGACATGGATCTTTTGGAGGAGGCAAACTTCGCATGACACGCTGGACAGAAACTGATGGAAAAGGACAAACCATTGCAGCTGCTAACCACCCTACAGGCCCTGGAATGGAACCTTCTGGAGGCAACTTCCTAATGACTGATGGGCATGTTGAGTGGTTCAACTTAAACCAAGTCGAAGTCGGTTCTAATGGCGGCAGTTGGCAGTGCATTTATAAAGTCCCGATAGAGTAAGTCATCGACCAAATGACTCTTCGTTTATTTCTTTTTTTTCTTAGCATGACTATTTGTCATGCTGAATATTATAAGAATATTCAATTATCTGATGGATGCGATATTCACTTTGCATCAGCAAAAAAGGCTAAAGCGCTATTGGCAATACGAGATGTATATATTGAAGGCCTCAGTCCTTTTGAGCGCGCCGCAAAAATAAAACAGGCTGGACCAATCTCAACCGATGAATATATCAAGTTTATACAAGATCAAACAGTTGAATGGTCTAAGGCGGACAAGATCAAATTAAGCGAGATCATAGCCAAAGCAAAAATAAAATTAGGCCATTTAGCCAATTATCTTCCTAAAAAAATTTCATTTATCAAGACCACCGGCCAAGACGAAGGTGGAGCTCCTTACACAAGAGGCAACAGCATCATCCTCCCAAAAAGACAAGTCAGCCAATCTGTAAAAAGTCTAGAGCGACTTTTCTATCACGAACTTTTTCATATTATATCTCGAAACAATCAACAATTGCGTGATGAGCTTTACTCAATCATAGGTTTTAAGCCTTGTGGCGTGGTTAAACTGCCAGACAATATGATGCCACTACGAATCAGTAATCCTGACGCCCCAATTATTGAACATTGCATACGCATTTCATTTGCAGATAAGAAGCATTGGGTTGCCCCAGTACTGTTTTCTCGCATACCAAAATATAACCCTGAGACCGGCGATACGTTTTTTCGATATCTGGAATTCAGGCTTATGCCCATTGACTTAAAAACTACAAAACCAATTTTAAATAACGATAAACCAATACTACTAAAGCCAGATGAAGTAGAAGGTTTCTTCGAACAAATCGGACGAAACACTAGCTATATACTTCACCCAGAGGAAACACTTGCAAACAACTTTGTGTTTTTGAACACAGGGAAAACAGACCTTAAAAACCCCGAAATACCAAAAAAAATTAAATTGATTTTTGAAAAACTAAATTCAAAAAAAAACTAGGTTAAAATATCATCAATTATTTGCCCATGCACATCAGTAAGACGATATTGTCGACCCTGAAATTTGAAAACAAGACTCTCATGATCCATCCCTAGTTGATTAAGAATTGTAGCATTTAGATCGTGTACATGCACAGGATCTCGAACAATATTATAAGAGTAGTCATCTGTTTCACCATAAACAGATCCAGCCTTTACCCCTCCCCCTGCCAGCATGTAACTAAAACATCGTGGATGATGATCTCGGCCGCCATTTTTCTCCGGCGATTGGGCATAAATTGTTCGACCAAATTCCCCTCCCCAAACTATTAGCGTATCATCCAGCAACCCACGTTGCTTTAAATCTGAAATTAAACCGGCAGTTGGATGGTCTGTATCACGGCATTGCCGAGGCAAATCACGGGACAAGTTGGAATGATGATCCCAACCCATATGAAACAACTGAACAAACCTCACATCACGTTCAACTAAGCGACGAGCCAGTAAACAATTAGCTGCAAAAGAACCAGGCTTTTTCACATCTGGACCATATAAATTTAAAACATGCTCCGGCTCACCAGAAACGTCGGTCAACTCGGGAACACTTGACTGCATCCGGAATGCCATTTCGTATTGGGCGATGCGTGACTTAATCTCAGGGTCTCCCAGTGTATCGAATCGCTTACGGTTCAATTTGCCAAGGTCGTTGAGCATGTCCCGCCGGGTCTTACGATCGATGCCCGCCGGGTTGGAGAGGTAATAGACAGGATCCCCGCTGTTGCGAAATTTCACGCCGGAATGCTGGGTGGGTAGAAACCCAGATGACCAAAGCCGGCTATACAACGGCTGGGCATCGCCGGACCCGCCCCGGGAAGTCATGACAATATAAGTTGGTAGGTCGCGGTTTATCGCACCGAGGCCGTATGACACCCACGAGCCGATGCTTGGCCGACCGGAGAGTTGAAAGCCGGTCTGTAAAAACGTTATCGCTGGATCATGGTTAATAGCCTCAGAATGTATCGAACGCACCACACAAAGCTCATCCGCCACACGGCCGAGATTGGGCAGCATTTCACTCAACTCAAGACCACTCTGGCCATGTGCGGTGAAGCGGTATTTGGTGGGCGCCACCGGCAGCGTATTTTGATTGGACGTCATGCCGGTCAACCGTTGCTTACCACGAATCGAGTCCGGCAGTTCCTGACCGCGATGCTTCTCAAGTTGCGGCTTAGGATCAAAGAGATCCATCTGTGCCGGGCCGCCGGACTGGAACAGGTAAATCACGCGTTTGGCCACAGGGACGAAGTGCGTTTGGCCAAGCGCCGAAGCCTTCCCATGCCCTTGACCAAGCAGACAGCCCAGCGCCATGGCACCTAGTCCGTTGGCTGAGGTCTGCAGAAACTTTCGCCGGTTGAGGGCGTCCTGTTGCTGCCAGTCGGCGAGGTGTATCGGTTGAGGCATTACTTGTTGATCAGTTCGTCGAGGTTCAAAAGGACATTGGCCACGGTAACCATCGCAGCTAGCTCCGCTTGACCAAACGCTCCGCCCGAGGGGCTTTCCCCCTGGTCAAGCAGTTGTTCCGCCTCCTTGGGCTGAGCACGAAACCGGGCCAAGCGCCGCTCGTATCCAGCCGTCAGCAACGCCAACTCGGCAGGCTCCGGCTGTCGCGCGGTCGCTGCACGAAATGCCCACGCGATGCCTTCCTTCGGAGTAGCACCGTTCGCCATGATCCGCTCCGAGAATTTTCTCGATGCCTCTACGTAGGTAACTTCATTCATCAGCGCAAGCGCCTGCAACGGCGTGTTGGTGTGGGTACGTTTCACTGTGCAAACCTCGCGGCTCGGCGCATCGAACAAAAGCATACTCGGGTGCGCGACGGTACGTCGGATGCGCGAGTAGAGGCTGCGTCGGTAAAGTTTCTCGCCATGATCCTGCTTGAAAGTCCCACGCTTCTCGACCTCGCGCCACAGGCCGACCGGCTGATAGACCCACATGCTCGGGCCACCGTGTTTCTCGACTATCAAGCCGGAGAGGAACAGCGCCTGATCACGCACCATCTCCGCCGCGAGTCGCGTGCGCGGGCCTCGGCTCAGCAACCGGTTTTTCGGATCCAATCGCAAACGCTCAGCGCTGGTGACCGCATCCTGCCGGTAGGTGGCGCTCATCACCACCTGCCTGAGCAGTCGCTTGATATTCCAGCCGTCCTCAACGAAGTCCACCGCAAGCCAATCGAGTAGTTTCGGATGACTTGGCCAATCGGTTTGCACCCCCAGATTCTCCGAGCTTTTAACGATGCCGACGCCGAACAGTTGCTCCCACAGCCGGTTCACGAGAACACGCGCAGTCAACGGATGCTGTCCGTCCGTAAGCCAGCGCGCCAAAGCAAGGCGATTCATCGGCATGTCACCGGGCACTGCCGAGAGGGTCGACATCAAGCCCGGCTGAACCTCTTCGCCGGGCGCATCGTATTGACCTCGCTCAAGGATGAACGCCTTGCGCGGTTTGTTGTCACGCATGATCATCACGAACGGATACTCTGCGTCCAACTGGCCGATCTCAGCCTTGCGATTGTCGGCATTCTCTTCAGACGCCTCCACGTTCTTTTTGCGCTGCTCGTACTCGCTGTTTTTGTAGCGTATCCGTGGCTCGGCACTTCCCCTCAAATTGTTGATGAACCCCTTCTCATCGAGATTATTGAATAAGGCGAACAACTGGTAGAACTCCCGCTGACTGATTGGGTCATACTTGTGATCATGACAACGGGCGCAGCTCAACGTAAGTCCCATCCAGACCGAGCCCATCGTCTGCACACGATCGATGACATACTCCGTCCGCCACTCCTCATCGAGTGCACCGCCCTCAGTGTTGATACGATGGTTGCGGTTGAATCCGGTGGCGAGCACCTGGCTCCCGGTGGCATCCGGCAACAAATCACCGGCAAGTTGCTCCACGGTGAACTGATCGTACGGCATGTTCTCGTTGAACGCCTCGATCACCCAGTTGCGCCACGGCCACTGGCTGTTTTCGAGGTCATTGTCATAACCGTGACTGTCGCCGTAACGCGCGCCATCGAGCCACCAGACAGCCATGCGTTCACCAAAACGGGGCGACTCCAGCAAACGATCAACAACCCTCCCGTAGGCACCCGGGCTAGTATCGTTCAAAAAACGGTCGACCTCACCGAGTGTCGGAGGCACCCCGGTCAAGTCGAGCGTTACTCGCCTGATAATGGTTTCACGAGAAGCCGATCGTTGTGGCGACAACCCAGCCTCGGTCATCCGCTGGAAGACAAAGCGATCGATCTCCCCGCGGCCCCATTTACCGCCTATCGGGAGTCTCGGTTTTTCGGGAGTCTCAAATGCCCAGTGCTTTTCATAAACTGCGTCCTCGCTGATCCACTGCCGCAGAGTCGCTTTCTCAGCTTCAGTCAACCCGACCTCATCCGGAGGAGGCATCACCTCGTCAGGGTCTTTAGAAAAAATACGAGATACCAATTCACTGACCTCAGGTTTGCTGGGCACAACCGCAACCACGCCATCGCGTTCCTTATAGGCCGATACTTTTTCGTCGAGACGCAGACCAGCCTTTCGTTCGGCTTGATCCGCCCCATGACAGGCAAAACATTTGCCGGCCAATATGGGCAACACATCGCGGTTAAAGCTCACCGCCGCTTGACTAAATGAAACCCAGCCAAGACTCAGGGTGATGAAAAAAACGCGGAACATTGTCGCCATTGGATAAAACTCAATTCGGATACGCCCCCCATTGATGGAGAAAGTTGCGCCCTTCGCATTCCATTTTGAACTCGGTTTTTAACCCGACCTCAACCTGAAAATTGGGGAGCATCGGAAAGTACCATTGTAGCATCCGCCGAGACCGAAAAGTAGACTTCGATTTGTATGGGTTTGCCATTTTTTATGTCGCTTTATTGAAACGGTTTCCAATTCTGAATGGCCGCCTGCGCTTCCTCAAACTCTTTTTCAAGTCGATCAACCAGCTTCGGATTTTTAGCAGCGATATCCGTTTTCTCACCGACGTCACTCGTCAAATCGAAAAGTAGGCCATTTTTGTGGAGCTCAGAGGGCTCGCGTGCGCCGGTGTCTGGATCACGTGTCCGCGAGCGCGTGCGGTAATGTAGTTTGTAACGTCCGCTCCGGTAAGCCATCGGCTGATGAAAGTAATGCAAATGACGAATGCGCTTGCCTGTCTCTCCAGTGAGCCAGTGGTCTGAAAAATCGATTGAATCAATCGCCTGTCCCTCTCCAACGGTCCCGTTAGTCATTCGGGCAAACGTGGCGTACATATCGTAATTTACCATCAACTGATCGGACACCGCCGGGGCAATTTTTCCGGGCCATGAGACGATGCAGGGCACACGATCGCCGCCCTCCCAAGTCGTTGATTTTTCACCACGCAATGACCCACTCACACCTCCGAATTCCTTAAACATCGTCCACGGGCCATTGTCGGAAGTGAACACCACAATCGTTTTCTTGATGAGTTTCTCCCTCTTGAGCGTTTTAACGATCTCACCCATCGACCAATCGATTTCCTCAATCACATCACCGTACACGCCGTTCGTACTTTTGCCATCAAACTGGGGCGAGGCAAAAATCGGCACATGCGGCATGTTGTGCGCGAGGTAGATAAAAAATGGGTTCTCTCGGCTTTCCCGAATCAACCTCACGGCTTCTTCGGTATAGCGTCGGGTGAACAGCGACTGCGGCACGACGGGGCCCTTGTTTTGACGATTCACAATCAAAGGTGTTTCCCATGAAGATTCAGGTGCATCACGAAACGAAGCATAATCCGGCCGGGGGCCGTTCCAGTCGTTGCTGCCGAGCGTACCATACCAGTAATCGAAACCCTGATCCAGCGGATGCAATCCCTTGCCAATTCCAAGATGCCATTTTCCAATTATAGCAGTTGCATATCCTTCGGCTTTTAACATCTCCGGCATGGTAATTGCATCTGCAAGGCGACCCATTTTCCCACGCGAATTTTCCCACGGACGACTAGCATGACAACCTGTCATCAAAGCCCGACGGCTTGGAGCACACCAAGGTGCAGCATGAAAATCCATCATCTTTAATCCAGTTGAAGCTAATGAATCAATATTTGGCGTGCTATTGAGCAAACTGCCGTAACAACCTAAATCTCCATAACCCAAATCATCAGCAAGGATATAAATAATATTAGGCCGTTCCTCATCTATTGGCTGTGGCTTTCCAAGCGGCGCAATTGCTAACAGCTGAAGAACTATCCAGATGATAGATCTTTTAAAGCTCATTCGACCGGACGAAGTTTAAGTCTAGCAGTATGAATTGCCTTTGCTTCAGACTCCTTATCAAACTTCGGATTGAGAGCCTTAGGAACAATAGCACCAGTATCCCTTCTCCAAGATTTAAGCAATCCATGTAATCTCTTAACCATAGCAGGTCTTTCTTTTGCCAAATCGTTTTGCTCTGCTATATCCTCCTTAAGATTAAACAATTTAAGTGCTCCATCTTCAAAATATTCATGCAACTTCCATTCTCCTAAACGAATGACACTACATGGACGAGTACGAAACAATGGATCTCTTTGCTCTTCATAAACATCGTAGCTCTGTAAATAACATGGGAAATGCCAGAACAGCGGACGAGGGCCAACCGTTTGCACTTGTCCAAGCAAAAAAGGCATTAGGCTGACACCATCAAGCAGCTGATTCGGACGATTTGCACCAGATAAATCAAGTAAAGTAGGAAAAAGATCAACTCCGATTATAGGCTCATCCGTCTTTTGACCTCCTTTAATCTTATTTGGCCAATTCACAAAAAATGGAACACGAATTCCTCCCTCAAAATAATTCCCTTTATACCCGTAAAGTGGGGCCATATCAGTAGCCGGACCATATCCACCATTATCCGAGGAAAATAAAATTACAGTATTATTACGCTGTCCACTTTTATTAAGTTTGGCAACCAGCCTGCCAACCCCTTCATCAACAGACTGAATCATAGCAGCCATGACTGGATCACGATGAAGTTTACCTGGACCTTTTTTTTGATACTTGGATATTATTTTATTTTTAGCCTGAAGAGGAGTATGCACGGCATAATGTGAAAGATAAGCACACCACGGCTTATTAGATTTTTCACCAATAAAATCTAGAGTTCTTTCCGTTAGTAAGTCTGTTAAATATTCCCCATTCTTTCCTTTATGGCCTCGCATACCAGGAATCTTGTTATGCTCAACCACAACATCGAACCCTTGAGCCTTTGGCGATGGGCCAAGATGCCATTTACCAAACATTCCTGTCCTATAGCCGGACTGCTTTAAGCATTCCGCCCAAGTAATAATATTCAGTCCAAGTTTATTAGTTCCAGCAATATGCTCTAGTCTACGATGCTTTTCATTTCCTCTTGGTCGAGTGCCAACATTGTAAATTTGATGGCGCGGCGTGTATTGACCGGAAAGCAGGCAAGCTCTTGCCGGGGCGCAATTGGCTGAAGTCGAATAGGCATCGGTGAAGATCATCCCACGCTTAGCTAAGCGGTCGATGTTCGGAGTTTCATAAAAATCCGAACCCATGTAGCCGGTATCTTTCCAGCCAAAATCATCAAGATAAATGAAAAGAATATTCGGACGCTGATCCGCCTGTGCCGTTAAGCTAAGCACGAAAACAAAGCACCAAATCAGGCGCTTTGTCATGGCTGTTCCTCCTTCAGTCTCGGCATCTTGGCATCCACCTCTTTTCGCCAAGCACGCAACTTGGCCAAGAGCTTGACTGCCCGTTCTTGCTCAGTGGCTGCCAAATCGTTTTGTTCACCCAAGTCCTTCTTAAGGTTGAACAATTGCACGGTGCCGTTTTCAAAATACTCAAGCAATTTGTAGTCCCCTTCGCGAATCGCACCAGCTGGACTCTGCATTCCATGATTACTGTAGTGAGGGAAGTGCCAATAGATCGCCCCTCTCTCAAACATCTCGCCGCGAAGAGCAGGCACAAAACTCTTCCCGTCCTTATGCTGGTCAGGGCTAGCCGGAAGGCCTACCATGTCTAGAATGCTAGGATAGAAATCCGTGCTAATGACCGGCTCGGTGCAAACCACGCCGGATTTACCTTTGCCCGGCCATTTGACGATCATAGGCACTCTAACCCCGCCCTCATATAACCAGCCCTTGGCTCCCCGAAGGGGAAGATTGGAAGTCGCATAGGCCGAATCGAGCTGACTGTTCTTAATCACTCGTTTTGGATTTCCGAAGTTGCCAGCTGACATCCCTCCGTTGTCAGAGACAAAAATAATAATCGTATTTTCCGCCTGCCCAAGATTCTCAAGTTTTTTCATCACACGACCTAGGCTCTCGTCCACAGCCTCCACCATGGCTGCAAACTCGATATTATCCTGCCGCTGCTTGATCTTGATCGTGCGCTGCGGCAGCACCTTGTGCCCCTGATGCGAAGACTTATTTAAAAGCTCTGTCAGTTGTTTTCTCGATAATTGATTTTTGTCATCCGGGTTGCCCTCGAGAATAAACTCCGGCTCTTGAACAGGTAGTAACTTGGACCGCTTGGCGCGATATTTTTCTACAAGATCCTCCCTTCCCTGAATCGGGTCGTGCACCGAAAAGTGGGAAAGATAAAGGAAGAACGGTTTCTCTCCAGCCTCCTCTATAAAATCGAGTGCCATGGAGTTCAATCGATCCGTCAGGTACTCGTCCTCTTTCCCTTCTATCTTAAGGCCTTCCATCTTGTACGGCGGATGATAGCCCCCCCTTGGACAGCATCCGTTCCAACTTGGAATCTGAACATCGAATCCCTGACTCAACGGTCCCGCCTGATCGTTGCCTAGATGCCATTTACCAAAGATGCCGGTGCGATAGCCATTCGATTTGAGAGCTTCGGCCAAGGTCACCTCCTCCAACGGCAACGCCTGTAGTTTCTCGGCACTCGACAATCGTTGAAAAGCAAAATCACGGCGCCCCGAGAGCCAATCGGTGAGATTCAGCCTACCCGGGTACTTGCCCGTCATGATGCTTGCTCGCGTGGGGGAACATACATGGCATGCCGCATAGGCATTGGTGAATTTTACCCCTTGCTTGGCCAAACGATCGATGTTGGGCGTGTCATAAAAGGAACTTCCAAAGCAGCCGACATCGCGCCATCCCATGTCATCTACCAAAAAGAATACCACGTTGGGCCGCTTGGCCGCATTGACCGACAAAAAGGCAAGCACACAGCACAACAACATTAGGAAAAGTCGTTTCACGGTGAAGGGATTCTGCCCAATACACTGCTACGTGGCAACGCTTGGCTCAGTTGAAGTTCAGTTTTTCGAGCAGTTTTTTGTGCATCACAAACCGATAACTTTACTCGATCTAGTGCTTCAAAACTACTTTCGGGTTTTCGGGGTGGGATATTTATCGAGAATTGCTTTTAGTTTTTTTGCCACATCAGGCTTGGCTGTATAATGGTTTTGTATTTCCCACGGATCAGCCTCGTAGTCGTACAACTCATAATCCACCGGCACGGTTGCATCGCTATGGTTTTTCCACTCGACGAAACGATACCTTTCGGTTCGGATCGCCCTTCCCAGTTTTCGCCCACGAGGATAGGCATGAAACGCATGGTCACGAACCCGGACTGAAGGGTCTTTCAAAACCGGCACCAAGCTAATCCCGTCGATCGGTTGAGGCACTTTCGGATCTGGCAAGCCGGCCAACTCCGCTACTGTCGGGAAGATGTCCACAGTCTCTGCAAGTTGCCGTGAAGACTCCCTCGCGCGAGCTACCCCGGGAGCTGAGATCAGGATCGGAATACGGTTGGCTTGCTCGAAATTTGTGTGTTTCGTCCAAATACTTAAATCACCCAGATGCCAACCGTGATCGCCCCAAAGCACCACGATTGTGTTTTCCGCCAACCCTAACTCGTCCAACGCACGGATGACTTTTCCAATCTGCGCATCCACATACGTTGTGCTTGCGTAGTAACCGTGAATCAGGTTGCGAGCCAACTCGTCCTCAATCTGTCCACCTGGCGGCACCGGCTTGAATGCTGAAATTTCCCCGCCACGCTTAAGTGCCACTCTCGGCGCGTCCTTGGGAAATGATTTATTAACAGCAAGTGGCAACTTAGCCGGGTCGTGCATGTCCCAATATTTTTTCGGAGCGGAGAATGGCAAATGCGGCCGCACAAAACCGGCGGCGATAAAAAACGGGGTACCTTCCTTTGCTCGGCGTGCCTTCGCAGCCTTCAATCGGTTGATCGTCTCGTTGGCAACGCGACCATCGGCATAGTCCTCATCCTTGGCAACCGGAGCTTCAAACGCAGCTCCCCGGGGAAGCGAACGGATTTGGCCCAATTTTTGGTTCGTGAATAACGCCTCCTCTCGGGTGAGTTTCCCTCCATCCGTACTCTCGGGCACCAGATACTCGATCACCTTGTCATGAAAATGCGGCACCTCGAACGCCTGCGGATCTCCAAGGTTCCCGTGACCGATATGAAACACCTTGCCCAACGATTCAGCCCGATAACCGAATTGGGAAAAATACTGCGACATGGTCACCGCGTTCGGCATCACTCGGCGCAGGTGACTGCCCAACCCATAAAGCCCAGTCGAGGTCGAGTGCGCCCCCAGCATCAACGTAAATCTCGACGGGGCACAAACCGCCTGATTACAGTACGCTAGGTCGAAGCGTACACCCCTCTTAGCCAAAGCGTCCATGTGCGGCGTGATCGCGTGTTTATCACCGTAACAGCCCATCGCCGGCTTCAAGTCATCCACAAGCAGTAACAACACGTTGGGCTTGGACAACGCATATGACTTGGCCAAGCCAAGAAAAAGGATCGTTGAAAAAATCAGAATTCGTTTCATCCGAAAATTGGACGCTGGTAATCCGTTGAGACCACGCTGATGCGATGGTAGGCTTCGCCAACAGATAGAACGCCACGCGTTGAAATAGACAATGGAAGTCACAGAAGCAATTCGAAACCGCAAATCCACAAGGGCTTTTCTGCCGAAACCTGTGGGTAAAGAAATAATAATAGACATTTTGGAATGTGCCCGCTGGGCTCCATCCGGTGTAAACTCACAGCCCTGGCAGGTTGCTGTTGTCTTTGATGAAACAAAAAATAAACTGGCCAATGCCCTGGCTAAATGTCGTGCTAACAGTGAATCTGCAAGGCAGGACTATGATTACTATCCCACCAAGATTGAAGAACCTTATATCTCTCGAAAAAAAGCATGCGGAAAAGCACTATATACCGCTTTGAACATACAAAAGGATGATATCAAGAAACGTCAGGAACAATGGATGAAGAACTATTACAGTTTCGATGCGCCAGTAGTTCTTTACTTTTTTATTGATGAAATATTAGAAACTGGATCATGGGTAGACTGCGGAATGTTTATCCAAAATGTAATGTTAGCCGCACGCGGATTTGGACTCGAAACCTGCCCTCAAGCCGCACTTGCCGAATATCCAGATATTGTCCGAAAGATTCTCGAAATACCGGATTCGAAAAAACTTATCTGCGGAATGGCGATAGGTCATGCCGACTACAATGACGACTCCTATCAATATCGAACTGAACGTGAACAGGTAGAAAATTTCACTACCTGGTTTAATTAAAAAAGCCTTAGCCCTTATACGAGAATTTGACCAAGTGGACCTGTACTGTCGGCAAAACGACGACGTTTCAAACCCATCACCTGTGCTTGAGTTAACCAAAGATTAGCCAAAGGCGTTCCAGTAGGCATATTTAAGTGCTGCCCTCCGGAACGCAGTTTCCCTCCACCTCTACCTGCCATAATAATCGGCAACTTATTGTATTGATGTGAAGCTCCATCACCCAGACCAGAGCCATAAGTAAAAACTATGTTATCAAGCAAAGTTGCCCCATTAGCCTCTTTTATTCCTGACATTTTCTCTACTAAATAAGCAAACTGCTCCATGTAAAATCGATCAACCTTGGCCAGATCATCAATAAACTTGGTTTGATTATGCGACATTTGGTGGTGACTGCGCGGCTTATCAAATACTCCCTCAAACATGTAGGGAGTATTCCAACGCTCAGGACCAATCATCATTGTAGCAACTCTTGTTAGTCCAGTTTGTAACGCAACAATCATTAAATCCCCCATCAAACGAATATATTCACCACGCGGGAGATAAGCTGCCACAGGCTCCTTGATTGAAGCCTTTAATAAACCATTTTTCATTCGAGCCATATTCTCCATTTGTTCTTCTATGGTTCGAATGGAATCAAAGTACTCATTAAATTTATCACGATCCTCTACCCCTAATTCGCGCTGAAGTGTACGGGCATCCTCGAGCACTAAATCGGTAATGTTTCTAAAATTATCCGCATCTCTGGTGCCAAACAACCGACGATAAACCTTTTGAGGATCCCTCATAGAAGGCGCAACATGCCCAGTACCGTACCATGAAATATTGTCAAAGTGGATCGACTCTATGTTGTCCTTATGACTGTTACAGCTAAACTCCAATGTTCTAAACGGAGTTTCATTCCCGATATAATCAGCGACAACATGATCAAGTGTTCGATTCAGTGGCCAAGCAGAAGATTTAATTTCATAAGGAACTGCACTGCTCAAAAAACAACTTCCACACTGTGCATGTACATCTGTCCCATTCTGGTAAACGCGATCCAAACCTGTAATGAGCGTGACATGTTGTTGAACCTTCTTCAGAGGCTCAAGCGTCGGGGTCCACTCTATGGGTTGATAGCCACTATTATATAAATCTGGCTGATTACGCCTTCCACCAAGAAATCCCTGAAACTTAGGCACCTCAGTTTGTGACTCTCCAGGAAAAAAGGATCTTCTTACAACACCAATAGGAACATAGTATACCGCTAAACGAAGTGGTGGTTTAACCAAATCAACCCCTTTAGCTATTGACTCTAGCCAAGGTAACGAAAGGGTGGAACCAGCTGCCCCTTTTAAAAATGTTCGTCGATTTATCACGGAAATATCATTTCGGTTCATTCAAAAACGGCTCGCTAAGGATGATACTTTTCAGGAGGGGTTGAAAGCGATAATCCTTTTTTTTAGCCTCATCAGCAATAATCTCCAATGCTGGCAAATCTGTTGCAGTTAACTTTCTACCAAGCGCAAAGGATAACATATGCCCAGAGAACGCTTTCACAAAACGTGGTTTTTCCGCCAGAATCGCATCTTTAAATTCTTCAATCGAAGAAAAATCATGCTTACGGAATAATTTGCCCGAAGAGTCAACTTTTCGGCCATTTTTATATGAGTCTCGCCATGCACCAACCGGGCCGTAATTTTCCAACGCAAAACCAAGCGGATCGATTTTCACGTGGCACCCTGAACAATCTGAACGTTCTCGGTGTACGGCTAATCTCTCTCGAATAGTCAGTGGATTATCACTCTCCGCGTTTACACTTTCAGTCAAAGGCGGCACATCTGCCGGGGGAGGTTCAGGTGGATTATTGAAGATTACTGTCAACATCCAGGCTCCACGTGTAATCGGTTGTGACCGAGTCGGGTTTGAAGTCATGGTCATCACGGCCGCGTTGGTTATAACTCCACCCTCTCGCCGACTTGTAAGAAGCTCTCGCTTATAGGCCAAGCGCGTCGGTGGCAATCCCCCTGTTCTTTTTCCATTCTTATACCAATTGGAAAGAGGACTACTTCGATAACTAAAATTGGAATCAATTAACTCATACACTGGTCGGTTTTCCACAAGAATAGTTTCAAATAATAATAATGGCTCAAGCATCATATGCATACTAGTCCTGTAAGCATTCGCGTAAAAAGTCGGGAACATGATTCGATCCGGTGTTGAAGTAATAATTCGCTCTAACTGAAGCCACTGCGCGGGAAAACTATCGCAAAACCGCTTTAATCGTTTATCTCCCAACATACGCTCTACTTGTGCGGTCAGAATCTCCTTCTGGCTTAGGGTTTTGGACTCCGCTAGCCTCAATAGTTCTTTATCAGGAATACTGCCCCAAAGAAAAAAAGAAAGCCGTGAAGCCAAGTTGAAATCATCGTCCACCCCATTAATAGGGCGATCGTAAAGATACAAAAAACGAGGAGAGCATAAAACAACTGAAGCTATGTCTTTCATAGCACGAGTAAAAGATTCTCCCTTGGCAATTCGGTATTGGACATTTTTGACATATCTTGCAACTAATTCTGAGGTTACAGGTCTGCGAAAAGCACTTCGAAGAAATTTCGACAATCGTTTATGAATAACTTGATCAAGCTCCTTACCTTTCTCTTCTGGCTCTGCAAAAAAGTCATCCCAGATACCACAATGCTTGGCCGTAAAAGTATCACTATTCACTATAGATTGACTAAGCTTGTAAAAGTCCTCCATCTGAACAGGAGACAACGAAAGGTGATCACCTTGATTGTCAAATCCATGCTCAGCACGAAGATCCTGCGGAAATGGCCCCACTCCAGCCAGCCGAGGCTCGATCATCTGCGACTTGCCAAGAGGCCTACTGCCAACATGAACTGTATCTGGAATTTTACCTGAAGCAGGATCAAAATATCCATAACTGCGCATCATTTTTTCCGGCAATGAAAACACCTCCACATTCAATTCAAGCAAATCTTTAACTGCATTATTATACTGGAACCGATTCATACGGCGTATTGGCGTCTTTGGAATTAATCTACCCTTAGAAACAACATCATTAAGTATGCCACGCAACTCACTTACAACTCTTTCCCTGTCAATGGATTTTAGTTCCGGCTCCCCTTCAGGGGGCATCTCACCGTTATTAACAACATCTATGAGAGCCTGAAGAAGATCTATATTTTTACTTAGTGCTGCAGAAGTTTTAATCTCCAGAAGATTCACCTTTCCCTTCACCTTCCCCCCTTCTCCATGGCATTTAACACAATGTGACCCGAACATTTTCAGAACAGAATGTTCCGATGAACTCACACTTGTAATCCCGAAAGAAAACAGCATCAAGATAACCGTTAATCGCCAAAAGAACACAATGTTTTGCTCTTTATTAAATACTGATCTCAATTTGACCAGCCGCTGATTTCGTACTGGATTGAACACTCTTAAGAATCTTGGCATCCGGAAAGTCTCGACCAATCTTCACAGTGTATCTCCCCTTGGAATAAACCTTTGGCTGGAATCGACCGTTTTGGGAACGAATAGTGTACAGAATCTCTCCATCCGCCTCATCAACAATCTGCACTACGTAATCTTTTCCATCCGAAAAAACATACTCAGGAAGATAACTGGCAACCTTTCTCCCGTCATTGGCATCTTGCTTCACAGTAATCGGCCAACCAGGAAATTGCTCATCATCACCATTTTGAACATCGCAAAAACGAGGCCAACACTCAAAGGTCACTTCGCGTTTCTTTTTGTTGAACCGAACTATACCAAAACCATCTGCACGCTTTCGTTCGTCGTTCCTATCCTCAGGATTTGCATAAGCAAGCATAGAAATTTTATTACCAAGTCCATCCTTAAAATCACCAGTCCAAGGCAAAGGAGTATTCGGCACAGGGTTTGGCCCCGGCTTTTCATCTTCAGGATGCCACCATCGACCGTAAATTGTATTTACCAACGCCGGCCCCGTAAAACCGTAAGGCCCATCACCATGTTCTGAAATACCATGCTTAACCACCACAGCAAGATGCTGATCTCCGCAAAGATGCACCGCCCATGCTCGACGAATTAGAGAAAGTGCCCGGCGACTTGGAGTCTGCGGCCAACCGTTACAATCCAAATCTGCCAATAAACGGTTATTTGATCCGCCATGCATGTGAACTGCTCCACAGAATGCCGTTTGCGACAGGACCCCCTTCATCTCAGCACCTGTCCAGTCACCACTCCAATCCTCTAAAAACTTTTCCTGACGTACTCCAAGCAGTTGTAGTCCTGGCAGATCAATCTTTTTCGGATCGTATTTCGGATCGTTTATATGATCTGGGCGCGGTCCCATCTTCGGTATTTTACCCGCTGGACCGCTCTTAAATTTTCGATCTTCCAGAATTGCAAAATCCACTCCCCCGATATTCAGGCGCGTAAAGTAAACACCAATACCGCGATCTACAGGTTCTGGATCAACCGGATCCGGCAGGCTTGAAGTTTGTTGCCGCTGGACTTGATTAACATACTCCACAGGAAGGCGATAACCGCCATCAGCATCACCGCGTATGGTTGAACGCTTACCGCTCTCTCCCCATACATTGCCATGACCAACATCGTGATCATCCGGAATACAGATCGTAGGACGATCGCGAATAATATCGCGGTACTGCAGCCCAAACTCAATCCACCCAGTCGTATGTTCAGTATGGCGGTAGTGTTGGTCTCCACCAAAAAAAAGTAGATCCGGATTGAGATGTCGAAGATTTTCAACTATCTCATCACGCGGACCAGTAGTCCGACTGGAATTACAAGAAAGATTGGCAACAACAATTTCATCCCTATCACCTGGATCACGACGAATCAACCCCTCAAACTTCGCTTGCTCTCCGTGACAAACTCTATACTTCACGCTCCTTGTGTTGTCCCAGTTTTCAACACGAAAATGAGCATCCCAACCTGGATAATGCACCTCAGCCTCTGCAACAACACTCCATTTATCGCCATTCAACTGGAGCTCCAATCTAGCCTTGCGCATCTCACCTGGTTTCAAAGGAAACAACTGCGCCGAAAGTTTCAGAACATTATGCTGGTGCGTATAAGTCGCAAACGCGACTACCTGATCTCTAGGAACATTCATACTTGGCGGAGCGCCCTTTCGCCCCCTCGGCGCGGGCTTCCCATTATTACCAGCTCGCTTCCACCACTCACCTGTGGTCAACGATTCCAAATTCGAAAAACCCTTCCCAAATGGATTAACAGCATCGGCAGCCCGAAGAAAATCAGGAGTAATAACTAAACCTCCAACTCCAACAGCAGCCGCCTTAATTGCAGTACGACGATTAACTTTCATATTTACTAAGCGATAAAACGATTAGACTAATAAAATTATTCAACAACAACACTTAATCTCCCTTATATAAGATAAGTTTTATATATTAATATATCAGGGCAATTCAGCTAGTTTCAGATTCCGATAATCTATGGACATAATACGATTTCCATGTAACTGAATACCAAGTGGGCCTTCCTCGATTGCCGAGTCCGATTTGTAAGTCATCACCTCTTCACCTTTCAACCAAACAGTATACTGCTTTCCGACCGCTTTTATTTTCATTGTGTTCCACCCTTTTAGCTGGAGTAGGTTTTTTATATTCTTGGCCTCAACCGGGTAGCCCTTGCCCGGAATATACGGAGAACACGTCATGTCTCGTTTAAGCGAACCAGAAATCCCGATTTGGATCTGATCCTGATTTCGAACATGCACACCACTATCAACAGTTCCTTCCCCAAAACGAAAATCGAACTCCATAATAAAGTTACGATATTTCTTTTGAGACCACAGGATAGAGCCTTTTTTCTTTGGCCCATTTTTAATTTTTAATACTCCATCAACAGCAGAATACCAACCTGCCTGACCATTTCCCTTCGGAACCACCCATCCAGACAAATCTTTGCCATTAAATATTGATTTTAATTTTGGAGCAGCAACTAAAGTTGAAGCAAAACCTAAAAATACGATAAAAAATAAAAACTTGGACTTCATTGCCGTTAATATTGTCGAATGAAATCCGCCGAGCAAAGCTCTTTTATTAAAAGAATATCAATCGATTATTTCTTTATCTTTCGCTTGGCCCGTCGAGCCATCGATTCTTGTTCCTGTTTTTGTATAACAGACTCTCTAAATACAGCATCATCACGTCGTTCAAATACAGTCAACAATGGATCATCTGTCTTCTTCATCCATCTCATAAGATTATCTCGCAGTTTTTCAAGCACAGGTTGAGATGCCGAACTATCGATAATATTGTTAAGACAATCAGGGTCGACTGAAACGTCATATAATTCTTCCGGCACTCGATACTTATACATTGCCAAACGTTTAGCCAAGCGGTCGTCAGATTTGGCTAAAGCCGCCATACGGCGATAGGTAACAGTCCCAGTAGTAGCAGTAGCAAATACACGCTGGCCATTAGACCATGGATTAAAAATATAAAGATAGCGTTTCGTTTGCACTGCTCGCATAGGATCACGCGATGCTCCAGCGTTTTCATTATACTCCTTAATCATATACTCCCTATTAGTTTGTCGTTGACCACGAATCAAAGGCATAAATGATCGGCCATCAAGGCGATCAGGATGCTTCGATCCAACAATATCAAGCAAAGTAGGCAGCATATCTACCGCAGACAACATATGCAGATTATCAATCTTCCCTGCTCTAGTAACCCCTGGCCAGCGAACAATCCAAGGAGAATGGGTGCTGTGATGATATAATTGTGTCTTTGCAAAAGGTAATGGCATGCCATGGTCAGAAAGAAATATAACAACCGTATTCTTAGCTTCACCACTCTTGTCAAGGGCTTCAAGAATCTTACCCACGCAATCATCAGCTCTACGAACGCTCGAATAATAAAGTGCAAGTTCTGACCTCACTTTCGGATCATCAAACAAAAATCCAGGGATCGGCATTTCTTCAGCCGTATAAATTCTCGATGGGATGTTTGCATCTTTTCCGCCACCTCTGACTTGGCTCCAAAATGGCTTGTGAGGGTCCGATATGTTAACAACCAAACAAAAAGGCTTCCCCTTCTCCTTCGCCTTACGGATACCATCCATAGTAGAAACACCAAATGACTCAGCATTCTTATAATGAGCTTTGGTTCCATCCGGCAAAGTATCGAGGTTAGCATCCCAAGCATAAGGCTGATATGGAGTCGAATGAGAAACTTTCCCTCGAATACCTGTAAAGTATCCTGCATTTTTCATTAGATCCACCATATGAGGCCATCCAGGATTTTTTACTTGGTAAAATCCTTCTACCTTGTTGTTGTGTGAAATCAGCCCTGAGAAAAGTACGTTCCGGCCCGGCATACAATTACCCACTGTCATATGAGCATGGGAAAACCGCATGCCCTGACTGGCCAAACGATCAATATTGGGCGTTGTACCTTTAAGCTTAGACCCGAAAACTCCAATTGAATCGGCGCTCATATCATCAACTGTGATCATCAATATATTTACCGGCGCCGCCTGAATTGACACACAGATTAGTGAAAAGAATAAAAATAGTTTACTCATATTATTTTAAAATTATTTACGTTTACGACCTCGATGAAAAGGCGAGTCCTGTGGAATCTTTCGGATTGGCGCAACACTTTCTGGGAGTGCACCAGCCAAACGCTCCTTCACTTTAGCTAAACGAGGATCATCAATAAGGTTCTCAAATTCATTTGGATCCTTGTCTAAATCATACAACTCTTCAAAACCATCACCATAACGAATAAAGCGATACCTCGAATCTGCCACAGCCAAAGAAGGTCTTTTCTCTCTCCAAAACTGAAATGCAGTTAAAGCCAATTCCTTTTTAAGGGCATTGGGATTCCTTAACTGGGATACCAATGAATTCCCACTACACAATTTAGGAATTGGCAAATCAGCCAATTCACAAAGGGTAGGATAAATATCCGTGAGAGTCACAGGTTGACGTGTGCTGGCACCATCAATACTAACCCCTGGTGCATGTACAAAAAACGGGACGCGTGTTGTTTGATCCCACAATGCAAATTTTTCCCAATTTTGTTTTTCGCCAATATGAAACCCATGGTCACTCCACAAAATTATAATGGTATTCCCCTTTAACGGTGAAGAGTCTAATCCATCCAGTAAACGTCCCAGCTGATAGTCCACATAACTAATACTAGCAAGGTATCCCTGCATAAAAATCTTCCACTGCTTATTGTCGCTAACCCACTTGTGCCATCCCTCTCGCCCATGGCTATGGGCATCCTTAAGGTCATCTTCAAGATGCTTAGGAAGCTCAACATCTTTTAATGGGTAAAGATCAAACCACCGTTTAGGAACCTCCCAGGGTATGTGCGGCCTAAACAAGCCAACAGCAAGAAATAATGGCTTATCAGTTGGTCGGTTCATTTGATCAATGGCCCAGTCTGTTACAAGGTGGTCTCCATAACTTTCTTCCGGTTCCAATAACGGCGCAGCACCAAATAACTGGCTACGCATACCACCCCCAAGAGGTCTGCCCGCAGTTAATCCTGACTCTGCGTCAGAAATAAGCCTTGGTCTTGGCCAGTCTGAAGATATGGGATCATTTGGATCTCCACGATAATCATCCCAAGATGAAGGATCATTTTGAGAATCACCTGGTGTCCATTGTAACGTATGAAAAATCTTCCCACCTCCAACAGCACGATATCCGTGATTCCGGAAATGTTGTGATAACACCACTGCATCCTGAAGCAATGGCGACTCGTGCCTCCATCTGGGACCATGAGCACCAAACATATTCCTGTAAATTCCAGATCTAACTGGATGAACACCCGTCATCACAGCAACCCGTGATGGATGACAAGCTGGTGCAGCACAATGAGCATTGGAAAACGTAACAGACCGTTTGGCTAATCGGTCAAAATTTGGAGTCTTAATTCCAGGGTGATTATCTAATGGCGAAATATAGTCATTTAAATCATCAATCGATATAAACAATACATTTGGCTTAGCAGCAGAAACCAATGGAACTAATCCAAACCCAACCCAAAGCATGAACAATATCACACGCATGCAACTAAGCCATCAGCTCCTTTATTGGTTCCCCTCCAAACTGGCTCATTTGCTTAAATCTACCTGCATGCAAGTATGTCAACTTGTTATCATCTAATCCAAGCAACCTCAGTAATGTAACGTGAAAATCTCGTAACGGATGAACCACTTTCACAGCCTTAGCGCCGATTTCATCTGTGGCACCAATTGTATGGCCAGCCTTCACTCCTCCACCAGCCAACCAAACATTCATCGCATCAGGGTTATGATCACGCCCATACTTAATCCCACCACGTATACCATTATCAGGGGTACGCCCAAACTCACCCATCCAAACAACCAATGTCTCATCGAGCAATCCTCTTTGTTTAAGATCCTTGATTAATGCAGCT
>JASLKL010000030.1:0-13722 GCA_030747605.1 Verrucomicrobiota bacterium
CCTCGTTTATCTCCTCACCCCACCAAGCTCTAGCCTTTGTTATATTTCCGGAAACTCGCTGAGGTGTTTTTTTCTTCCAATCTCTAAGTGTTATTGCAAAAGATGATTCTTTCGATGCTTGCCCGATCGCAAAATTAACACTGGCCTCCTGATCCCTAGGATTACATTGAGTTTTACATTCAAGCCAACTCACGTTGCCGAAAAGCTCTACTTTCCCTAACGGGGCATCTTCCGAAATGAACAAGGGGACAAGTAACACTATTGTGTTTTTATAGCCATAACCAGTGGAACCCAAAGATAGGAATTTTTCGGGTACCGGCCATTGAATCTCTCCAGCCGTAACACCATCAGGCAACTTCCATTTCACAGATGTCGGAATACCAGCGGCACCAGGGTTGCGCCAATAGGTATGCCATCCCTCATCCATGGTCATTTCAATTCCGACCGTGATTGTAGATCCCAACTTCGCTGTTTCATGAGATACAAACAATTTAACCTTAGTCGCCGTCTCAGAAGCAGCATTCAGTCCTCCTTCAAAAGGATTACCAAACTGTGCTGAAGTATTAACTTCTAGCAGCAATAATATTAAAATACTGAGAACAAAGGCTTTCATAGCGAGTTAGAATGCCATCACAAGTGAAAACGTTCAATTACCGACCAATAATCATACCACCTCTTTAGGGCAACTAGGAAGAGAATGAAGGAAAATTTCACCATATCGCTTAGTCAAAACACGATTATCAAGCACAACCACAATCCCACTGTCACTTTTCGTCCGAATCAAACGCCCCACACCTTGGCGGAATTTCAATACAGCAACTGGCAAAGAAAACTCCATGAATGCATTTCCTTCACGTGCCTCAATTGCCTCAATCTGCGCCTCGACCAACGGATGATCCGGCACCATAAATGGAAGCCTAGTAATGATTACATTTCTTAATGCATCTCCCGGAACATCAACACCTTGCCAAAAACTGTCCGTACCGAATAAGACTGATCTTTCATCACGCTTAAACCGCTCCAACATAATCGACCTCGGCACACCAGCTCCCTGCACCATACACTCAATGCCTTTTTCGATAAAAAACCCTTCAAGCTCCTCTCCAATATCACGCATCAACTTAAAATTGGTAAATAACACAAATGCCCCACCATCACTAAGCTCGACAAAATAACGAACTTGCGTAACTAAAGCATCTCGAAATTCTGAATCGCGAGGATCCGGCATCTTTCCGGCGATAAATAGCTTCATTTGCTTTTGATAGTCAAATGGTGAACCAACCTGAACCGCCCTCACCGCCTCAGCGCCAATCTGGCCTGCAAAATACTCAAGCGGATTATCAAGCTTATTCTGGGGCATTGAGCCTAGCTTACTAGAATGCAAATCACTTAATGCCAGCGTCGCACTTGTTAAAATAATCGGCGAGCTGCATTGGAAGAGTCTACGTCTCAAATGAACAGCTACGTCTATTGGCGCAGCATTAAGCGAAAGAATTGTATTAGACTTACCTGATTTCTCAACCCAATATACATGATCACCAGAAGCATGCGAAAGAAACATCAATACAGCCTCACGAAGCTCGCCGATGCGTCGGTTAAACTCAGCCAACTCCTGTACTGTATCCGAATCATCCACCTCTTCTCGAACTTGCAAAAGCACCTCACGCACACGTTGCAAAGGCAGGGTTAACGAGTCATCTATAAGCCCTGCAGAACGCACACGTAGCTCTTTCCATATAGCTCTTTTCCCATTATTAAATTTAGCACTACACTGGCTCTCGTTGAGCTCGTCACAGGCAACTTCAAGTTCGTCAAAGAACTGCTCCATCGCATCCTCTGCATCCTCAACTAAACGCGTTGCCTTGCCCGATCGCAATAAGCCAAGCAATCCTTTACCAGTCTTAGGATTCCACAACCGTTGTAGGTTAAATCGAACCTGTCCACTTGATACACTCATGCCTATATGTTTAGATGCTACATGACCCACATTGTGAGCTTCATCAAGAATGACAAAATCATTATTAAACAAAACTCCTTCATTATTTTCATCATCACGCTGATCTTCACCTAGCAGGCTAAAAAATAAAGAATGATTAAGCACCAGAAGATCAGCAGCAAGAATCCTACTCCGAGCACGTTGATAAAAACATGTTTGGCCCATCTTAGATAAATCAGAATTATGACCGCAAAGCTTTGATGAACAAAGACCCCGCTCAGAACAAACAAGATCCCACACCTTCGGGTCAGGCATTATTTCAAAATCTGAAAGACTGCCATCATTCGTTTCATTCGACCAATCGGTAATACGCCTCAATTCCTCTATCTCCGAGGAGGTAAGTAGATTAGCCGACTGTTGCCGCGCACGCTGCAGCCTTCGTGTACAAAGATAATTCGAACGGCCCTTTAACATTGCAAATGAAAAGTCTAAAGGCAGAATTTGCTTAAGCATCGGCAAATCTTTTTCAGTTAACTGCTCTTGAAGATTAATAGTATGCGTCGAGATAACAGCTTTTTTATTGTAGTTAACTGCATACAAAATTCCTGGAATCAAATAGGCAAGACTTTTACCGACTCCTGTACCAGCCTCAATGATAAGGTGCTGACTTTCTTCCAAGGCCTTCGCAACCTCCACAGCCATCTGTTGCTGCTCGGCACGAAACTCAAAATTCTTTGCTTTAGAAAGCAATCCTCTATCAGAAAAAATTAATTTCGTATCAGCAATCAGATCCGATCCTGAATTTTGCTCTTCATCAATGATACTAATCACCATCTTCCTCTCTGGGAACCACTTCTAGCTCATTTTTATTTTTCACCAATCGTCCAGCTGGCAACACGCCTCCAAAATTAATGTTTGGGTAAAGCACACAATCTTGTCCGATTATCGTCCCAGGCATCAATACCGCATTGCAACCGATCTCAGTCCGATCACCGATCAATGCGCCTAACTTATCCATACCGGTCTCTATTTTTTTTTCTTCTAAATGCACTCTCACATTTCCACGAATTAAACGGTAATTTGAGAGTATCGCTCCTGCACCTAGATGCACTTTTGCTCCTAAAATAGAGTCGCCTATATAGTTGAAATGTGCGACTTTACAGCCATTAAACAACAATGAATTTTTGAGTTCCACCGCATGACCAATCACACAATCATCCCCAACAACCAAATTATTTCGTAAAATGGCCCCGTGGCCAATCCGACAATTACGACCAATTCTAACTGGACCACAAATTAATGCTCCAGCCTCAATAATTGAACCTTCACCAATATACACATCCCCTTGAATCACTGCCTGATTATGTACTTGCCCATTCTGTTCATGTCGAAGGTTCCTACGAAGATATTCTTCAATACGAAGTAATACATCCCAAGGTTGTCTAATCTCACGAAACAACTCGCTGTGCTCTGTCTCATTCAGATTAAACAACTGATCAACACTCGGGATTTGAAAGTCGAGCTTCATTTAACAACAGGAAAACAAAAAACCCTTCAATAGAAGGGTTTTTGAATAGAAATCTAAAGAACTAGATCCTCGCGTTCGAGAAAACCAGACAGCTGACGAATCCGGGTAGGATGGCGCATCTTTCGTAATGCCTTAGCCTCAATCTGACGAATTCTTTCACGAGTCACCTTGAATTGCTTACCAACCTCTTCAAGAGTCCGGCTATAACCATCAGACAATCCAAAGCGCAGCTCAAGCACCTTCCGTTCACGCTCAGTTAACGAAGTCAAAACATCGCCAAGTCGATCTTTGAGAAGACTGTAACTCGCCATATCAGTTGGATTCTCGGCACTTTTATCTTCAATAAAGTCACCAAAACTAGTGTCTTCACTGTCTCCTACTGGCGCCTGCAAAGAAATTGGTTGCTGAGCCATTTTCATAATGGCACGTACGCGATCAACCTCAATCTCCATCTCCTCAGCAATCTCTTCAGGGGTTGCCTCACGTCCATACTCCTGAACTAATTGCTTCTGCACACGCATAAGCTTATTGATGGTTTCAATCATGTGCACTGGAATACGGATCGTTCGAGCTTGATCAGCTATCGAACGTGTTATTGCTTGACGAATCCACCATGTCGCGTAAGTGGAAAACTTATAACCACGTCGATACTCAAATTTTTCGACAGCCTTCATCAACCCCATATTACCTTCTTGAATTAAATCAAGAAATGACAGACCACGGTTGGTATATTTTTTTGCAATTGAAATCACCAAACGAAGATTAGCTTCAATCATCTCAGTCTTAGCTTGATGAGCCTTACGAGCAAAATGCTGCAGTTCCTTGTATGTATCAAGGTAGTCTTCAGCTGGCTTGCGAACGAATGCCTCAAGTGCAGTAAGTTTACCTTCTTCGGCTTGAAGCATCATATCTATTTGAGAAGACTTAGGTGCTTTGCGTAACTTCTCAAGAGAATGAAAAGTCTGTTGCATCTTATCATGAATATTGTCAGCAACTAGCCCCATCTCTTCGATAACTTTTTGCTTGAACAGAAATTTAGAAAAATTCTTCTGCAGCTTGTCATTGGCTTTATTAAAATCAGTCAATATTTTTTTAGCACGACTCTTTGGAGCTTTACGCCAAGCTAGATATTTTTTATCAACCTCACCGTCTTCTTCACGAACTTTCTTTATAAGACGGTGCAGCGTTTTGAGATGCTTATCACGAGTTTCAATAACTTTATCTAAGGTTACTCTATCAAAACGCTCCTTGGGAGGGTCAGCAGTTAGTTTTTCAGCCAATGCAATATGCTCCTTAGCCGTAAAACCAAGCCCATAAAGAATGCGCTTCACCTCTAGCTCTGCCTCCTCAATACGCTTGGAAATTTCGACCTCCTGCTCACGAGTTAGCAATGGAACTTGCCCCATTTGCTTAAGATACATTCGGACTGGATCATCCAAAATATCAAGCCGTGTCTTCTCTGCTTCAGCAGCAGACTCAACCGGTTTCTGACGCGGAGCCGCATCCAGCTGCTCGACTATTTCTACCTCTAAACTCTTAAGCTTCTTCAGAATCTCCTCAAGTTTTTCCGCTGTAACGAAATCGCGAGGTAAAGCTTCATTAATATCACCAACAGTAAGATGTCCTTGATCTTGAGCCAACTGAACAAGTTCTTTAATTTTATCCTTAAGGTTAAACTCTTCATCTTTGGTGAAATCAGGCTCCTCCGGAGGCATATCCACTGGTGTTTCACCTTCAAGCCCTTCAGCTCCCTCTTGCTCATTAATATTATCTTTATTTTCCTCTTCCCTTTTCGATTTGATTTCTTTTGCAATAGGTTTCTTTTTAGTTGCCTTAGCTTTCTTAGCTGAAGCTTTTGCAGTTTTTCCCACCGCTTTCTTGGCAGTAGTTTTAGTTACTGCTTTTTTAGCCGGAGCTTTTTTAGACACTGCTTTTTTAGACACTGCTTTTTTAGACACTGCTTTTTTAGACACTGCTTTTTTCTTCTTAGCGCTAGAGGCCTTGGACTGTGCAGATTTAGTGGTCTTTTTAACGGCAGTTTTTTTCGCTACAGTTTTTTTTGTTTTAGCCATTCCGTTTACTTGATTATGTGTAGAGACACTCCTACTTATAGGATAAAAATGATCGCTCTGAAAATCCAGAACAGCAAGAACGATTCTCACAGAATTTAACTCGAGTCAATGAAGAAGGTTTCTCTTTTTATCTTAAGCCATCAAAGCACGGCACAATAACAGTAAAGTTTATTTCTATATAATCTTAGAGAAATTTCAACAGCCAAGCGATAATAGTGACTTGCCCTAAAATTAACGCGCCCAATCCTAGCCAAATTATAAACTCAGTAGTTCGCTGGCCCATTTGGTCAATTGGAGCTAACCAAAACCTCAAACTGACTGAACCGAATTCAAGCAAGTCACCGTTTTTTAAACGAACAGATTTTGATGCTACCAAGCTGTTTATACGCAAAGAAGCTTCAGATTCAGAATTTACAATAATTCCATTTTCCCCGGATTCCTCCAAAATAAGGTGACACGGCCAAACTCCTTTTGCCTCAATCCTATGATGACAATTTCTGGCACGTCCAATCTTAAAGGGGAAATTACACGTCTCTACCTGTTGCCCTACAAAATCACCATCAAGCCGTTCTAAACGGACCTTCAAAATAATTTAGAGTCTACCACTATCCGATCACCGGGATATATCAATACATCTTTGGTTGGATCTTCTAAGGCAGCTTTACAATCCACAATCTGCACCTTGTTGTTACTACGAAAAATACGAACCTTTCGTTTATCAGCAAAATCCGTAAAATCTCCAACTGACTGGATTGCCTGTGACACTGTAATACGACCAATGTATGGTTGGCGACTTGGCTGTCGCACTTCACCTCCAACAAAATAAAAACGCTCGGCTGTCCGGATGGTAACATTGATTGTGCGATAAATCTTTGGTACATACGCTTTTTCCAGCTCCTGCTCAAGTGCACCAATAGTTTTCCCAGCAGCCTTAATTTGCTTGTCAAGATAAGGCGGTGTAATTGTCCCGTCCTCACGAATTCGACATGTAAAAGGTAATGGAACAGTACTCAATCCACTGAATGAGATAGTAATTGGATTTCCTGGTTCCAATAAATCAGAAGAAGGCACTTCGTTAATAACTGATGTTTGGTCTGTATCTCTTACCCCCAGCGGAGGGGTAGATTGAATCGATCCATTGCCCGGGCTAACACATCCAGTCAAAAATACTGCTGTAATGAGCAGAGTGCTCCAAGTCATTAACTTTTTTGCTCTCAGCATGAAATACCTCACAACTAAACTAGCCTCAAAATTCATATATTAGGTTTAATACTTTGGTTCTACCGATGCGTTACTGTCAGTAGCTTCAGTGGGAATTGATTTATCCTTAATTTCTATAGCGTCAGGACCTGACACATCTAATGGTTCCTCTTCATTTTCACGACTCTTGTAGTAATTGTCATAATAGTAACCGCTATAATAATAGTAGTAAGAATCCTGTGAAATATTAATATTATTGAGCACAACCCCAACCAAATTCCCACCTACTTTGGTTACCATTTCTTTTGCTCTTTGGGTCATCAATTGCGGATACTTACGATATTGAACTACCAATACACATAGGTCTACAGCACTAGCCAACACTGAAGCATCACTTACTCCCATGATTGGAGGAGCATCAAAAAATACATAGTCGTAACGGCTCTTCATATCTGCAACGAAATCTTTCATTTTTGATGAACTAAGCACACCCATGGAACTACTAGGAAGCTTGCCACTTGGGATGAAATGCAAATTTGGAATATCCGTAATTTGGACAACTTCTTCAACGGTGTTCTGCCCAAGCAATAAATTAGTCAAACCAATACTGTTTGAAACCTTGAAATATCGATGCATTGACGGTCGGCGCAAATCGGAATCTATAACCAAAATGCGATCACCTAGCTGAGCAAAAATCACCGCCAAATTAAACATGGTAGTAGTCTTACCTTCACCCGCTCCACCACTGACCACCGTAAAAGTAGTTTGATCTTCGCTCTGACGCCCGGCAAATAGAATATTGGTTCGAAGCACACGATATGCCTCTGCATGAGGACTCTCTTCCCCTTCATCAACGAGCGATCCAACATTCTGAGGAATAACACCTAAAACTGCAGTATTAAGAGCACGTTCAACATCATCAATCGTCTTCACACTCGTATCCAGATACTCAATGAAAAACGCTAAACCGACTCCAAGTATCAATCCAATAATTACACCAAGTGAAATATTCAAAGGTAAATTAGGTCGAACCGGCCTAATAGGATTATCTGCGTTGTCAATGATCTCCACACTGGATGTCTTTGGAAGATCCAAATCAACTTCTTCCTGCATAATACGAAACAAGATTGTATCGCGCATTCGAGTGGTATTTGACAGTTTCCGTTTAGCATCAAAATACTCTCGGCCTTCTTCCTGAATTTTCGCCTCTTTAGTCTTGGCATCATCAACAGCCTTCTGAAGTTCTTTGACTTGGGCCAGTGATGATTTCACCCTTAACTCCAATCCAGCAAGAATACCTTGAATTCGATTTTTAATCTGCGACTCAAAGCTTTGTAAAGCCGCCTTTAAACTTTTTATGGTTGGATGACCATCCCCTAAATCAATACTCTTGTTTGCCAATGTAGTCTGACCGGTTTGATACTCGCGAACTAAAGCATCTAATTGAGCATCCGGATAAGCCGTCAATATCGAATTACGCAACTCCTCAGAATTTTGCCCCTGAAGCCCCTGAAGAAGTGTAGCTTGCTGGGTATAAACACTTTTCGCGGTAATCAGCTCCGACTCATAACGGCGAACAATCTCTGGCTCAACAATAGAATAACTATCTTCTCCAGCAGCATCCGAAATACCCAACTTCACTCTTAAAGCATCCACCTTTGCCTGCATCACTGAAATCTCGTTATTGGTTTTCTCCATACGCTCTTTCAATTTATTGATGCCTGCCTGTACCCGTCTTGACTGTAAACTAGATCTATATTTCTTGTATTCTTCTGCTAAGGCTTGAGCAATAAGCTTAGCTAAAATCTCGTCACCATCGTAAGCACGCAACTCAATGATACTAGTATTTCTATACTGGCTAACATCAATAATCTTTTCCAAACGCTTACGAGCACGCACTCTATCCAGCGGCTTTCCGCCGTTATCATCCTTCCACGCTTCTTGTAAATTGAGCGATACAACTACGTTAGACAAAACAACCTGTGATTGTATTTTCTCAAACTCGGTCGAAATAAAATAAGGATCAAATGAACTTTGAGTGGCTTGAACTCCCATTATTGGAGCAATATCAGAACTATCCTTTTCCACCGCAATACGTGAAAGACTCATATAAGTCTTTGGAAGAAATACAGTCACCAAGGTAGTCGTGATGGCGGTGAGGAGGAAGACAAGTATGATAGTCACAATACGCACTCTGATGATGCGCCAATAATCAAGAATATGAAGCTTGTCAGAGGATTGTTCTGAACCGGAAGTTTTATCCATTTATTTTATATCGAAAAAAAGGGAGGCCAGATCAACATTTCTGGCCTCCCATAAAAGGTTTTTATCTTAAATTAATATCTCGCACCAATTCCAAATGATAGGTAGTTGCGGTCAAAGCTGCGATCTCCATATACCCTAACATCCGATTGAAGCTCATCGTAATTATACGAAATTTCAGCCCATAAGCTTTCGGATATATTATAAGAAAGGCCCAATCCAAAGAGATTTAGCTCCTCATCTTTACCATCAATCCCATCTCCGCCTCCATTGAGCTCACTAGTCTGATAGCGCCCTGTTATTGTTCCGTACAAATCAGGACTCAAATCTGTAAAACGATGCCTCAACTGGGCGTAAATAGCAGTAGTCTCTTGATCAGCCGCACGAAGATCAGTAGCAGTACGCAACATCATCAAACCACCTACGACACTACTATCCTCTGCATAAGACCAAGTAAAACGAACATCAGCATAAGGGCTGCTAGGGTCATCATCCGTAACAACGTCCGGCATACGATCAGCATTGTCAAAGTCAGCAGTCTGTATACCCGCCATAGCCTCAACGGCTAACTGAGCATTCAAATTACGACTTAAACCTACGTAGGCAAAATGCGAATCGTTATCTCGAGCATCAGGATCAAAAAAGAGCAAACCTTGCTGCGATACTTCAGGGCCATCAAAATCACTGGCAGCAAACTTGTACCCCAAAACCAATTCGGTCTGCTCGTCTAAGTAATAAAAACCGTCCACGTTAAAAGAGTTAACCTGACGATCTAACAAGCTAGAAAAGGTGCTATCATCATAATCAAAAAGTGAATTACCATAACCTACCTCTACTCCTGTCTTGCCTGACAAGATACGCTTGTAGCCTGCTTGAAATGTATTCCGGGTATTGTCTCCCTCAAGTCGCAAAGGAGTTCCACCGTCCAGAAGCGCGGGCTCCTGAGCCACAACATATGACTCTGACAAGGACAAACGTGAGGTGTCCGTAAAGGCCTTATTCAAGCTAAGACCTAATTCATGACCGTGATCCTGATCATCAGTAGGCCGGTCATCATACCAGCGAAGTCCATAAGCATAACCCGCACTAATATCAAGATCAGTGCCGTTGCCATAATTTAAGCTCAAAGCCGGACTAAACTCAATACCGCCACTTTCTATTTCGTTAGAAGGCGCGGTCGTAACGTTATCGTCGTAAAAACCTTTAAGTGTAGCGCTGACTTCCCAAATCTTACCATCGGCAGCCTGCGTTCCCACGACAGCTAAAGCAGCCGCGCTAAGGGTAATGACTCTCTTTTTCATATGCTGATTAATCTGAAGCCATCTGGCACCAACAACATTGCTAGCACCTGAAGGACGCGTATTCTTTGTTTGTTAAGTAAAACTGTCAACCTCAATTAGTAGTTTTTGCAGTATTTTTAATTACACGCAACTTACCATATAGCTTGGGGTCATTGTGCTGCACTGGAAATATCAAAAAGTAGCCATTGCCTAGGAGAAAACGTATCTTCCACCCCAAGTAAAGGAAATCCATCCGGTAAATATTTATTTACTTGGATCGCTAGCACAAATCGTTCCCAATTAGATATATTGGGAGCAAAAATTCGGCTAACGTATCGCTGATCCGTCGTCATCTCGGTAAAATATAATGCCTTAATCGGCCTGAACTCATCATTTATTAGGTAAAAATCTGGCTGAACACTTCGCGTAAGCCACACACTGTCTTGGTTCCCGTACCAGGCCACGGCCCACGGCAAATCGCTCATAAACAAATTCTCAGGCTTTAATTCCTGAAGGCCGTGCTCTTTTGGCATTGATTTAAGGTATTGGATACGAGCTGGATGGTAAGGTGGATCAGCAACTGGGTATGGCTTAGCCAATACAAAGCTAAGAAGCAACGGAAGCGAAGACGCCAAAACTATAAGGCCACCACTAGCCAAACGCATTTCTGGAAGGTTAACTCTCCATTGATCTAACAATGAAAAAAACAAACCCATTCCAAATAGAAAAGAAACCGGGCCAATGATTACAATCAGATTATCACCACTCAAGTTGGGGGCTAATTCAGCCAAACCAACTTGACCAAGTGGGCGACGAATTAGTTCGACTAAAGTGGTTCCCGCATCGGAAAGATGCGTACGACCAAGTGCTTGTCCAATAGCTAGTATTACGAAGCTAAGAAGCAAAAAAACCCTTAAACGATGTAATCGTTTATTTCGAAACGGAACCGCTAACCCAATCAAGCAGATGACTGCAAACCACCCACCCGAAAACCGAGGCAAATCAGTTAGCAATAACTGCCTCACGTTACGACTTAGCTTATCCGCAAGCGACCAAAAGCCAACCCTCTCAGCTACGCCTTTTTTGATAACCTTGACACCACTCGAACGAGCTTCTGTTAATTCGTTCGGATCAAAAAACAATGTTCTCTCAATCGTATCCTCAGGAAATTCATAAGTCTGGGCATACAACGCCAGCCCGGAAGTTCCAAACAAGTTTCCACTAAGATAAATATTTCGTCCAAGCCAAGGCGAAATTACTATTATAAAAGCTAAAAGCGTAAACAAGATGGCACGCCACCGAAATCTACCCCCAAACCAAGCAATAAACACCACCAATGGTATTATAAGTAAGCCAAAACCATAACGAGTCATACAGCCCAATCCAACTAATGCACCGATCCAACAAGTCATGCAAAAAAAACGACCTGTAAACTGTGCTTTCACACCTTCTGTTGATTGCAAACTGACCTGCTCTTCAATACGAAGCAAGGCTTTCGCCAAAGCCAAGAATAAAACCAACAAGAGCATAGTCGAAAGGCCCGACGCTGAAAATTGCCAGTAAAGTTCAGACCCTACGAAAACAAGTGACGAACACCAAGCTACGAGGCTATCAAACAATTCCTCCCCCAAACGAAATACCTGCAACAACGCCACGAAAAACAAAATCTGATTAAGCAGATAAATTAATATTTCAGGCTGATATCGCTTAAGCTCACTGTTATTCAAATCAATCTCGAATTTAAAAGGCATTAACTTCATCCATCCTGCAAGAAGTAACGGATATAGTGGTGGGTGAGTAATATCGGGAAATGACTTCTTTAATTCTTCCTCGGTTACATTTCCGGTCTGACGCAGCATGTCAATCGCTACAGGCCTGATGAACTGTGTTTTAAAACCATTTCCCTCAGCAATATTACGAGCGAGTTGCGCAGAGTCCATCGCCTCTGGCGCAGTAAAATTTCGCGTGAAATTTATGTTATAAATCAACGAAGCTCCTACAAGCATAAGAAGCAAAACTACGCAGCGTATAAGCTTGGCTCCTATACCCTCTTCAATACTGTTGATATATTGTTGAAACCTAAACATTTACCTTGGCTAAATACTGGTCTAATCGTTATTGAACACTTAAAGTAACCTCTTCGTTCAAATTCCTTCTAAACCATAGCGATGTAATTTACGGTGTAACGTACGACGACTAATACCTATTTTTTTTGCAGCCGCTGTCCGATTTCCGCGACACTCCTTAATTGTCCGAATGATTAGTTGTTTCTCAGCTTCCTCAAGTGTTACCCCTTTGCTAATGATCGGCTGATTCAACTGCACTTCACTTTGAATTACACCACGGCTCTGCACTGAGTGGGGTAGATCAGTCAACTGAATCATTTCATCTTTCGATAAAACCACGGCATGCTCTACAGCCGTTCGTAACTCTCGCACATTACCCGGCCAATCGTAACGGATCATTGCTTCAAGTGCATCAGCAGTGAAGTCAGAAATAGTTTTCGTGTTCTCAATTGCAAACTCGCGCAAAAAATGTAACGCCAACAGTGGAACATCATCCAAACGTTCACGCAAAGGAGGGGCCCATAACTCCACTACATTCAACCTAAAATACAAGTCCTGCCTAAACTCGCCTTTTCCTACGAGCTCCTTAAGATTTTTATTCGTTGCCGCTACCACACGAACGTCAGCTGATAGGGTCTTATTTCCTCCAACACGTTCAAAACTCCGCTCACCCAAAAAACGGAGTAACTTCACCTGCGTGGTCTCATCAACCTCCCCAATCTCATCAAGAAATAAGGTTCCTCCTTCTGCCTGTTCAAATCGACCAATCCGCCTTTCATGAGCACCGGTAAACGCACCTTTTTCATGTCCAAATAATTCACTTTCAAGCAGAGTTGGCGATAATGCCGCACAGTGCACAGTAACCATAGACTTCATAGAGCGCGGACTAAGCTGATGAATAGCCTTGGCCAATAACTCCTTACCGGTACCACTTTCTCCTTGAATTAAAACTGTAGCCCTGGCAGGCGAAACCTGCCTCACAATATCCATTACGCGCTGCATCGGTTCAGATTCACCAATGATATTTTCAAGACCAAATTTTTTATCGAGCTGTTGTTTTAAGGTTTGGTTTTCACTTTCAAGTGAACGAAACCTCAATGCTCGAGCGATACGCGCCTCAAGCTCGTCAATCTGCATTCTGCCTTTGGCAAGATAATCATCAGCGCCCTGCTTGAGAGCTTCAACCGCCAACTCTTCTGATCCATAAGCGGTCATGAGGATACAAATTGGCTGCTTAGGTAAAGTCTTAGCCCTAGTAATCAGTTTCATTCCATCCTCGTTATTCGGCAACCGAAAATCAGTAAGCAACACATCGAAAGTTTCCGATTCTAGCAACCCTATAGCAGAAGCAGCATCCTCAGCCACATATACTTCATAG
>JASLKL010000030.1:13819-21676 GCA_030747605.1 Verrucomicrobiota bacterium
ACATCCGAAAGGTTGCCCCCTTGTTCCCATGACTAGTTAATTCTAGGCGACCATCATGGTCACGGACAATCCGCTGTACAATCATTAACCCAAGCCCAGAGCCTTTTTCTTTCGTTGTGTAATACGGCTCGAAAATTTGTTTAACCTGTTCTTGAGGAATTCCGCAGCCTGTGTCCGTCAAACTAACCCAAACCCCGTCTCTAGTTTCACCTGTTTTAATCATCAACTCACCACCAGTAGACATTGCCTGCATTGAGTTTTTCATTAGGTTGATCAGAGACTGTTTAATCTGCCCAATATCAAAGAAAGCTAAAGGCAAAGCTTCAGCCATGTCTAACTTTAGCGATTGGCCTCTGTTGCTAAATTCCGGACGCAAAAGCTCGATTGTCTCCTCAATGATATCATTTAGTGAATTCTTTTTTGAGTTTGGCCTTGTAGGGCGAATCGCCTGCAAAAATTGAGTTACAATGTAATCTAAACGACTCACCTCGCCTTTGGCTACGCTCACATATTTTTCAAGTTTAGCAGAGATATCGCTCAGTTCATTGATCTGATGATCGTCATTAAGATTAACTAAACCAGATGAAGGCCGTAGTTTTCGAACCTCCCTTTCAATCAACTGAAGATGAATACTCAAAGCATTCAGTGGATTGCCTAGTTCATGAGCCACACTAGCTGCCAAAAGGGTTAGAGCCTGAATGCGCTCACTCTCTATCACATCGTATGTCTGTTCACGCGCCTCCGTGGCATCATGCAAAATCAGTGCCATACCAGTACTGCCCTCAGACTGTCCGTCCAGTGGGGCCGCATACAATCGAATAAACCTCGGCTTTGGATAAATTAAATCAAACTCTCTTCGCACCAATCCTTGACTGCCTTCCCTATCCATCGCCTGCAAAAAATCCCAATCTAAATCTGGCAATAAACGCTCAACTGACTTACCCATCAGCTCCACCTCATCATAACCAACCAACTGCGTCACTGCATTGTTTAAATAAATAATTTTCCCCTCCGAGTTGGCCACTAACACACCATCCTCAATCGTATTAAAAAGTGTCTCGAGAAATGAACGCTCACGGGCCAAGCGCTCCACAAACGACTGCAAATCCAGCGGATCAAGCACATCAATGCGCCCTAGCACCTTTTCAACAAAACTGGATTTAGTAGAAGACATGCGGCTCAAAGCCACTTTTTAATTTTGAAATATACCACTGTACCTAATGTCGCAGCAATCGTCACCCCCATCGCGACAAAGTACCCTACCTTACCGGAACCAATCTCCGGAATATCATTAAAATTCATTCCATACCAGGTTCCTACCAACATCATCGGAGTAGTAATAACAGTGAAAACAGTTAGAACCTTTACTACTTCACCCGTTTTATTCGACGACATGTTTAAATAGACCTGCAAAACTCCAGTCAAAGACTCCGCGTAACGTGCAGCCATCTCACCTATATTAAACAATCCATCATAAACATCACGGTAATACGGAATTAAATGGGATTTAACCAACTTAAATTCGCCTCGGACAAAACGACTAAGGACCTCTTTTTGAGGACCTATAATTTGACGTAAATGCAGGACCTCTTTTTTAATCTGTAAAATTGTGTTCAATGTCTCCTTGCCTGGATCCTGCAATGCTCGCTGCTCAACTTCTGCCACCTCCATCGCCAACTCATCTAAGGCTGGCTTGTAGTTTTCTACTATCGAATCCAATAAAGCATGAGCTACTCGATCTGGTTCACTGGCAATATCGGCTGTGTTTCGAAGACACATCTCCGCAACCAATTCAACCGGCCTGAGTGGCTTACTATGAAAAGTAACAAGAAAGTTTTTCCCCAAATAAAAACTTAACTCTGATGTTGCAAATACACCATCCTTACGACTGTAATCTACAGCATGAATAACCATAAAAAGGTACGGTGAAAAATCGTCATTCTCTTTCGGTAAATATTCTTCAACTTTGGGCGATGGACTTTCCGTAACACTGTCCTCAATCGAAAGGGGATGAAAATGGAAAACATTCCTAAGGAGAAAATCTGTCTCCTGTGGAGTTGAATCCTCCAAATCAACCCACAAGAAGAGATTGGTGTCCGCCAATAACGTTGGCATTAAGAACAGTTCGATGTCCTTGGAATGCAACTTGCCTTTGGTCGTAAATGCAAATGACCTCACCATAAGCCTGTTGTAGTTTGACGTTCAAAACCAATTGCCCCCACAGTAGGGCCAAAGTGGCTCAATTTTAAACTAAGTTATTAACAAGGCAATCATAAAAAATAATATTGGGACAATTTGTCCCAATATTCTTGTTTTAAATGGTAAAAAAGGGAATTTTAAGTAAATAAAATTCACTGGCTTGAACTATTTAGTTTCGTGAATAAGCTTTGCGCGGCTTAGTCATACTTGAGCCCATCAACTACTTAATTTTTATTTAAATATGTCTGACAGTTATATTCAAAATTTGTTCTCAGAACGTATCGGTGGTGTTAGTTACGGGAAGGACACTGCCATTTACAAATTTGAAAAGATAAAGCGTGCAAAAAAGGCTGCACTTGAAGCAAATCCTGGTGCAGAAATTATTGATATGGGAGTTGGTGAACCGGATGAAATGGCATTCCCTGAAGTTGTTTCCAAGCTTCACGAGGAAGCCCAAAACCCAGATAACCGAGGCTACTCTGACAACGGTGGCCAAGCACTAAAGATTGCAGCGGCAAACTTCCTCGAAAAAGAGTGCGGTGTTAGTAACATTGATCCCGATACAGAAGTGCTTCACTCAATTGGAAGCAAAGCCGCACTTTCTATTTTGCCAGCCGCATTTATCAACCCGAATGACTATGCGATTATGACGATTCCAGGGTATCCAGTCTTTGGTACACACACAAAATATTATGGTGGCCAAGTACACAACCTCACTCTAACCGCAGATAATAACTATCTACCTAACCTCGATAACATTCCAGAGGAAGTACTAGAAAAGGCCAAAGTACTCGTACTCAACTACCCAAATAATCCAACTGGAGCTAGCGCAACATCAGAGTTCTTCTCCAAAGTAGTTGACTTCGCAAAAAGAAATAACCTAATCGTTATCCACGATGCTGCATATATTGGCTTAGTGTACGACGGCAACCGGCCGCTCAGCTTTCTTGCTACTCCCGGAGCAAAAGAAGTCGGAATAGAACTTCATTCTACCAGCAAAAATTTCAACATGACCGGTTGGCGCTGTGGATTTGTCGTTGGAAATTCATTGCTAGTAAAAGCCTATGGTGATGTAAAGGACAACTCAGATTCTGGTCAATTCCTCGCCATTCAAAATGCTTCTGCATACTGCTACGATCATCCGGAAATCACAAAGTCCATCGCTACTAAGTACTCTCGCCGCATGGATAAGTTGGTAGGGGTTTTGCAGAAAAGCGGTTTTAAAGTTAATAAGTCTGGCGGTTCATTTTTTCTATATATGAGTTCTGCAAAAGCAGCACTTAAAACTAATGGCGAAAGAATAGAATTCGCAAACGGCGAAGATCTCTCTCAGTGGTTAATCCATGAAAAACTCATCTCTACCGTACCTTGGGACGACGCTGAGCCAGCGATTCGTTTCAGTGTAACATTCGCAGCAAAAAATGAGGTTGATGAGGATCGCGTAATTAGTGAAATCGCATCTCGGTTAAGTGATGTGAAATTCGAGTTTTAATGAATATGTTTCGAGAACAAGCTTTCCTAAAATCCTATTTAGGATTGCGCTTTCACATCGACTATCGTTGAGTGTTTTCCAATGGTATTCGTCCTCGACAACTACGATTCATTTACATTCAACTTGGTTCAATACTTGGGCGAATTGAAGGCAGATGTCTTGGTTCATCGAAATGATGAGATAACTATCGATCAAATCGAAGCCAACAATCCCTCGAGAATCCTAATCTCTCCTGGTCCATGCACTCCTCGTGAAGCCGGACTATCAATTGAGGTCATTAAACACTTTGCCGGCAAACTGCCGATCATGGGAGTATGCCTCGGGCATCAATGTATCGGTCATACCTTTGGCGGTGAGGTTATAGTGAACTATCGTATGATGCATGGAAAAACATCACCCATTACTCACAATGGTAAAGATTTATTTAAAGGCATTCCCTCACCATACGTAACCACTCGTTATCATTCACTTGTTGTGAAACGAGAAACTTTGCCAGATTGTCTGGCGGTCACTGCGGAAACTAGCGAAGGGGAAATCATGGGGCTGCGACACAAGGAATTTCCAATTTGGGGTGTTCAGTTCCACCCTGAAAGCATTCTTACTGAACATGGCCATACAATGATGCAAAACTTCCTAAATCTTGGTATTTAAACGAACCGTTTAAATCAAAAACCCCTTCACTACCATAGACTTCAAAATGCCCTAGGGAATACCCAAGCAAGTAACATAACCATAATTAAGCCGACAATCGCCATAACAGTCATTAAAAAAGACACACTGCGAATCGACTCACGAATTGTCATGCCACTCATTCGATTAATCACCCAAAAACCACTGTCGTTCATCCAGGGGAACGGCTTTGAGCCACAACCAATAGCCATTGCTAGATAGACAGGATGAAATGACACCCCTTCGGCCATCGAAGCAAAAATACCAACAGAAGTAATCATAGATACTGTAGCCGACCCCTGAGCAGTGCGCACGATGGCAGTAACGAAAAAAGCCAACGGTAAAAGAAGCAACCCACTAATATTGAACGCCTCAGCTAACCCACCAATACGGTCTGCTATATTGGTCTGCTGAAGCACTGAACCAAATGAGGCACCAGCGGCAGTTATGAGGATTATCACCCCACCGCTAGCCAATGCCGCCTGAACAGATTCAAATAGCGCTTGCTTATCTCCTCGTTTTTGAAAAATCAACAAACCAAGTGCAACAATCGCAGAAATGATTAGAGCAATGTTTTTATCACCAACCAAACTCAAGAAGTTTGCCCAACTAGCTGGAGGAGAAGTAATGATTTTTTGTAGAATTGTGTTACCCGCAATCAACAGTATGGGTAGTCCCACCGGTAACAACGCCAGTCCAAAATGTGGTAATGACTTATCTTCATGACGTGAAATTTCTTCCAACTTGACTAAAGACGAATCAGGCGAATCCCTCAAAGGGACATGCCACTTGCTTTTACGATTTACCCAAGTTGAATAAATATAACCTGACGCACATGCCATACTTCCAACGATCAAGCCCATCACAATCATTAAGCCAAGATTGACATCTAACTGTTCGGCAACGAAAAGCGGTCCCGGCGTAGGTGGAACAAGAGAATGCGCCATGGTTGCCCCAGCAACGATTGTCATAATATACAGGCCATAATTCTTTCGAAACCGCATTGCCAATGCCTTGCCTAAAGGAATCATTAAATAGAACACAGTGTCAAAAAATACCGGTGTACCAAGCAGAAAGCCACTTCCAGTGAAAGCCAAAGGTGCACGTTTTTCTCCTAACCAACCCAGCGCTGTTCGCACAATTCGCTCTGCCCCTCCGCTCTCTAAAAGGCATTTCCCGATAATCGATGCCATCGCAATTAAAATTCCTAAACTACCACATGCCTTTCCAAACGCGTCTGTCACCCGAACAATTACAGACTGAGACGCCGTGTAACTCGCCTTTGTTTCATGCATCATTTGAACCAAATAATTAAAATTAGGATTATCTTTTCCAAAACGATTTACCGCTTGTTTTCGAATATCTTTTTCGATTCTCGAGTCCTTAAGTACTGAAAGCTTAATCCCTTCTGAACTCGACAATGAACCAACCACTAATGCCCCAGCAATTAGCGCCACAAAAGCGTGCAAACGCAGCCAAAGAACTCCGCCTATTACAACGGTCATTCCAATTAAAAGAATAATCAAAGGATCCATTTTATTTCGCTTATTTACTCACCATCAACCCATTTGACACTGTGGTCTCCAGTCACAGCTACCGTTTCAGGAGGAGAATCAATTTTGAAATAAGACCAAGGACCAGGGATAAATGGATATTTCTCAACAATCCCTTCATCAACCATAACACCCAACCCTGGTCCATCTGGCATAATTAAATGACCGTCTTCGATCGACAACGGATCCTTCAGAATTTCTTCCGATGCTGCAAATGGATACATTCCAGGACCATCGCCACTTGAATAACAAGGAAACTCCAACCACTCCACAACGTCTTCCTCCCAACAAACCCCAAGGTGAGCTGCTGCCAAAACCTCAAGATTCGTACCCCAACTGTGAAAAGCAAATCGCAGCTGATGCTCTTTTACTTTTTCAAATATGCGTTGCGCCATTGCAAATCCACCCTGACAACACACGTCCATCTGAATGATATCAGCACAACATTTATCAAACAAATCGATGAAACCTTCTTCATCCGTTTCGTGTTCTCCAGTCGCAATAGGAAACTGCGCCTTCTCCTTTAGCTGAGCATACGCTTCATGATCCTCAGGAGGAAGTGGCTCCTCTAGCCAAGTTGGTTGAAATTCAGCCATCGAATTAGCTAAATCCAAAATAGTCTCGGGTGAATATGTCTTGTCACCCATTCTCCACCAAGAATGAGCATCTATCATGAGTCCAATATCAGGCCCAACCGCAGATCGCATTTTTCTAACCGTCTCTAAATCCTCTTCCGGACCCCGTGCTGGTCTCATTTTATAAGCCTGAAAACCCATCCCTGAAATTGCCAATGCTTCTTCGGCAAACCGCTCCGGCTCCATATACATCCCCGCACTTCCATAAAGTTTGATTCGATCTCGCTTCGCTCCTCCCGCGATATCACTTAAAGGACATCCATTAAACCGAGCAACCAAATCCATAACTGCGATCTCTACAGCTCGATAAGTCTTGGTTAATTCCAAATCACCCTGAAAGCCAAAACTTGACCAACTCTCTGGATCTAGCCCCTCAAGAAAAGGAGAAATAGTATCTCGAATTTCACATAACGCCCTTTCATGTGCTGGTCCGGGAGCAAAACCAGTAAGTCCATTATCAGCAACTATGCGAATGTACATAGCATCCCGTTTCAAGACCGTTCTCACACCACCATAAAACGGTAAAACCAAAGGCTCAGACAAAGGGCAAGAAAGTAAAAATGCCTCAACTTTTGAAATCTTCATAAATAATTGCTCCTAATCGGCTGGCCAAACGAAAACTAACCCCACAACGCCTTAAGACCAAGCAAACCA
Source organism: Verrucomicrobiota bacterium (assembly GCA_030747605.1). Taxonomy (GTDB): domain Bacteria; phylum Verrucomicrobiota; class Verrucomicrobiia; order Limisphaerales; family UBA1096; genus UBA1096. The sequence continues at coordinate 21,022 of JASLKL010000030.1, forward strand.
ACGATCCAAATAATCAAAAGTTTGTGGCATTAAAGCAAATATATACGTGTGACAATTTGACTCACATTTTAAATACTGTTATGATAATCATATTGTCTATTTAGACGTTTTATTCGAATGAAGATGGTGCAAAAGATTATGTCCAATGAGGAAGCTTTTCACCTTTTATTAGCTGCAGTGATTGGGGTTATAGGTGGATTGGTGAATTTGTTTTTTTTGTATTTTGTTTCATTAATTCAGTGGTTGATTTTCCAAAATTCGGGCGATTCAGCTATTTTAGCTCAGAAAGCAAACCCATTTTTAAGAGTCCTTGCTCCTATTTTAGGAGGCATATTGGCTGGATTAATTCTTCTACTGCATACGCATCTTTCAGGTAAAAGGAAACCAACAAATGTTTTAGAGGTTGTAGCTCTTGGTGATGGACGAATTGGTATGCGTTCAACTTTAGTGAATGCTTGGTCTTCTTTAATTAGTATTGGATCAGGAGCTTCGATTGGACGTGAAGGGGCAATCACCCAATTAACTGCCGCATTAGCTTCAAAGTGGGGGCAAATACATGAGTGGCAACCTTATAGACTAAGATTGATGGTGGCTTGTGGAGCCGCTGCCGGATTAGCTGCCGCTTATAATGCACCAATTGCAGGAGCCCTCTTTG
>JASLKL010000031.1 GCA_030747605.1 Verrucomicrobiota bacterium
CAAATTAGGCGCTCAATTTCGACGGGTTAATGGTGAGCATGGGGTAGTCTTTTCAGTTTGGGCTCCAAATGCAAAAAGCGTTAGTGTAGTTGGGGATTTTAATGGGTGGGACTCCAACGTGAACCCTTTAAGTCTACAGTGTGAATCTGGAATATGGGCATGCTTTGTACCTGGTGTTTCTCAAGGTGCTCACTATAAGTTTTTTTTACTGAATTCACTCGGTCAAAGAGTTGAAAAGACGGATCCAATGGGGCGTTTTTTTGAGCAAGCTCCCAAAAACTCTGCAATCGTTTGGGATGCTTCTCAATTTGATTGGACTGATCAAACTTGGATGGATGCCCGATCTATTAGTAATCCACTTGAGTCCCCTATGAGTATTTACGAAGTGCATCTTGGTTCTTGGCGTAAACACAATAATGCTGAATCTTATTCTTATAAGGATCTAGCTGGAGAACTAGTTGAGTACGTTGCGGAGATGGGCTTTACCCATATTGAATTTATGCCTGTGGCTGAACATGCTTATTATCCTTCTTGGGGGTATCAGGTTACTGGTTTTTATGCGCCAACTAGTCGTTATGGAACACCAGATGAATTCGCAGCTTTAGTTGATGCATTCCATGCAGCTGGTATTGGTGTAATTCTTGATTGGGTTCCCGCTCATTTTCCTAAAGATGATTATGCTTTGGCGCGTTTTGATGGGACAGCGCTTTATGAACATGAAGATCCTAGGCTAGGTGAGCATCCAGACTGGGGGACATTAATTTTTAACTATGGTTGTAATGAGGTAGTCAATTATCTTACTTCAAATGCATTGTATTGGTTTGATCGTTTTCATGTCGATGGACTTCGTGTAGATGCTGTGGCGTCAATGCTGTATCTTGATTACTCACGAAAAGAAGGGGAGTGGATTCCCAATAAAGAAGGTGGCAGGGAGAATTTAGAAGCGATCAAATTATTGAGGAATATTAATCATCAGGTAATTAAGCGATATCCTGGTGTAGTGATGATTGCAGAGGAGTCTACTTCATGGCCAAAAGTCACACAACCTATTGAGAATGACGGCTTGGGGTTCTCGTTGAAATGGAATATGGGTTGGATGCATGACAATTTAAGTTTCTTTAAGCAAGATCCTAAAAATCGTAAGTCTCATTTTGATAAAATGACTTTCGCGATGTTGTATCATTATAATGAAAATTTTGTATTGCCACTTTCCCATGATGAAGTGGTTCATATGAAAGGGTCTTTGTTTAGGAAAATGCCAGACGATGAATTTCGGGGCTTGGCAAATCTTCGGATTTTATTTGGATGTCAATGGTTATTTCCGGGAAAACATCTTTTGTTTATGGGGGGCGAAATTGGACAAAAAAAAGAATGGAATCAGGATTGTGCTTTGGATTGGGAGTTGGTGGAAGACTATGCGCCGAATCTAGGATTGCAGAATTGGGTTCGAGATTTGAATCAACTATATAGAGAGCATGTATCCCTTTGGGAATCCGATTTTGATCCAGATGGTTTTCAATGGGTAAATTGTAGCGATCGAGAAAAATTAGTTCTCTCTTTTGTTAGGAGGAATAAGAATAAATCGGAACAGTTATTGGTGATAGTTAACTTTTCATTGAATTATTACAGTGATCATAGGGTTGGAGTGGCGAAACTCGGAGAATGGGAGGAAGTGCTTAATAGTGATAAAACGATTTATGGTGGAGTAAATAAAGCGGATGATGATAGTGTTAAAATTATTTCGCAGCCGTGTGATGGAATGGAGTTTTCCGTATCAACAAGTTTAGCTCCACTTGCCTTGATAGTTTTGCGTTCGGTTAATTAGTTGATTTTATATGGGTTGATGATTTTTATTCCTATTATTATTTTAATGCCTAAGTTCCATAAAAATCGAAATATGTTTGTGATTACCTTGTGCTGCAGCCTGTTGATTCGCTACTGTTTCTCGGCGCGTTATTGTATCTAGTATTAGTTTGAACATGAGCAAGCTTGTTGTTTCTACTTAACAATGGATATTATTGCTCTAATACAGATTTGATCGAGGGTTTACGTTTAATTGAGTACAATGTCTGATCTAAATGAATTTTCAAAAACTGCTCCTAAACTTGAAACAGTTGACGCAGAAAGCATTCCGGCTGGTGTTGAGCCTGGTAGTGGGTCATCAAAATTAAAATTTAAAGAAAGCGCTTCCCGTAAAAAAAATATTCCTAAAGGGTTGTGGACTAAGTGCGGGAAGTGTGCTGATTTGCTTTTTGATAAAGATCTAGATGAAAATCTCAAGACTTGCCCTTCATGTGGATTTCATTTCCCAATTTCCGCTCGGGTACGCTTGAATTCCTTGGTTGATGAAAAAACGTTTAAAGAACTGGATGCCGGGATGACCAGTGTGGATGTTTTAGAGTTCACGGGTGTAGAATCTTATTCTTCTAAGCTAGAGAAGTATAAAGGAAAAACAGGCGAGTCGGATGCAGTTATAACAGGGCTGTGTAAAATGGGGAAACATAAGATTGCCCTTGGTATAATGGACTTTTCCTTTCTTGGTGGTTCAATGGGATCTGTTGTAGGTGAGAAGCTTACCCGTATGATTGAGATTGGAACCAAAAATAAAATACCAGTTATTATTATTTCGACGAGCGGTGGTGCCCGAATGTATGAGGGAATGTTTAGCTTGATGCAGATGGCTAAAACATGTGGAGCGTTAGCTTATCATGCAGAGGCTAATTTGCCATACATCAGCGTGCTAACGCACCCTACGACTGCGGGAGTTATGGCGAGCTATGCAAGTGTAGGGGATTTAATAATTGCTGAACCAGGTGCTATGATTGGATTTGCTGGTCCGAGAGTAATTAAGGACACTACTCAGGCGGAACTACCTCCTGGTTTTCAAACCGCAGAATTTTTGATGGATCGCGGAATGATTGATGCCATTGTTCCTCGAAACAAAATGCGCAATTCCTTGATTAATTATCTCGATTATATGTCCGCAAGTGTACCTCAGCCTAAGATTAAGCGGAGTGTGAAAAAGAAAGTTTCCTGATCAACAAGCTTATTAAGGATACTCAATAATTTGGATATCCTTATAGTGGATTTCGCATGCAGGTCCACTGTGTACTTGAAGGGCGATCACGCCTTTTTTTTCAATATTCGGATCTTTTTCAATATAATCCACCGTTTTATGTCCATTTAGAAATAGTTGGATATGATTGCCTTTGGCGAAAATACGATAGGAGTTCCATCCATCTATATTTGCGATTTTTGGAATATCCTCAGCAGGAGGTGCGGCTAGTATTTTGCGACGGCGGGATTCATCGTAAAGCGCTCCCCAATACTTTTGCCCAATATCCGCCTGAAATCCAATTACCTCGTGATGATTTGGTATGCGCTTAGTTCTGAATTGTACGCCAGCATTGGCTTGCGGGGATCCGACGACCTTGAACTTTAGTTGTAGGTCGAAATTTTCGTATTCTGAAGTAGTACAAAGAAATTCATTATTTGGAATCTTATCGGTAAGCCGGCCGGCCACTATTGCTTCATCCTTAATTCTAAAAAATTCCATGTTGCCTTCCCATCCATTGAAAGTCGTTCCGTCGAACAATGGCTTTGAATTAGTATTGGCTACTGATTGAACAGAGGCCTCCTCGAGATTGAAGGTATGGCAGCTGGTTAGGAATAGGCCTGCAAAGAGGTGAAGAGCATATTTCATTAAAAGAAGAGACTGCCTGAACACTGAGTTAAGAGCCAGTAGATTTAGCAGCCAATGTCGTATGCTTTGATAGCTCTTCATTATAGGCTTTTTGCAGTTGATTAACTAATTGGTTTTTTGGGAATTTTGTATCTTCTATTTGTCTAACATTGCGTATTCCTGCTACTGCGGAAGTTACAAAAATTGCATTTGCTTGTTCTAGTTTTTTGGGTGCTATTGACTCTTCTTTAACTGCCAGTCCAAGAGAAGAAGCTAGGCCCAAAGTCAGTCTACGAGTTACACCTGGTAATACTCCATCATTTATTGGTGGTGTTCGAAGAATACCATCCTTGATGTAAAATATATTGGCAGAGGATGTTTCGGTTATGTTGCCGTCAGAATTTATAATTAAACCGTCGTCAGTGTTTTTTTCTTTGGCAAAGCGTTTAGCCATTATTGAACCAAGTTTATTATTTGACTTAATTGTAGTTAATATGTCGCCTGTAGCTACTCGTATATTTGTTATTGAGAGTGAAATTGCCTTTTTCTCTATTGGAGGAATTTCATGTAGGGAAACCAGTGATGTTGGGGTTTCGTCTCCTGTAAAATCATATCCGCGTTCACCGGGTCCTCTTGTTATGGTTAGTCGGGCTATGCAGTTAGATGAATTGTTTTTTTGGATTAAATTTTTTAATTCTTCTAATAATTTCGATGAAGTCAACGGTAGTTTAAGGCCTATGATTTCGGCGCCAGCAATCAACCTTGTCATATGCCATTTCCATAGAAACGGTTTTCCCTGATGAATTCGAATAGTTTCATATAGCCCGTCTCCATAGAGAAAACCTCGATCATTTGTTAATATCGATGCTTTTTTACTTAAGATAATCTTCCCGTTTAAATAATTGTATGAATTAGCTTGTTCCATTCTTCAATCGGTCATCTTCTTTGCTGAAATTCACAGAAATCTTATCTGTGTCAATTATAGTATCTAATTTTTGTAACAAAATTTAATTTTACTTCGTAGAGTATAGAGTGATTTTTTTTTATACCATAAGGTTTTTTTGTTTTAGTTTTCTCATAGCATTTCTTGTATCTGGGGGAGTGTGCTTGTTGGCGCAGGATGAAAACAAGCCGAGTCGTCGAGAGCGCCTGATGCAGCGCTTTGACAAAGACAAGGACGGCAAACTGGATGAATCCGAGCGGGAGGCGATCCGAAAGTCGCTTAGCCGCTCTCGTCAGTCTGGCGGCAGCGGCGTGGCCAAGCGCGATGACAAGATTCATATCCCAAAAGATTACGACCCGAAGAAGAAATACCCGTTCATCCTGACTCTGCACGGCTATACGAGCAATGGTCGAGGTCAATTGGGATTCTTTCCCTTGGCTGATCTGGCGGAGAAGTATGATTTTATTTACTGTGCTCCTGATGGAATTGATAAAAGCTGGAATGCAACCGATGCATGTTGCGATCGGAGGGAAAAAGTTGATGATTCCAAGTATCTTCGAAGTCTGATCCTTAAAGCTATGAAGGAATACAACATTGATAAAAAGCGTGTGTTCGTTACTGGCCTGTCCAATGGGGGGTTCATGAGTTACCGCATGGCGCATGACCACTCCGATCTAATCACCGCGATTGTTCCATTCGCTGGTGTTGGCTTTGATCAATGGCCAAGCAATCCTAAAACCCCAGTTAGCGTGCTTCACGTCCATGGTACAAAGGATAAAACGATTAAATGGGCAGGTGGTGGAATTGGGGGAGCGAAATACCCAAGTGCCGAAGATAATTTTGCCAAGTGGAAAAAATTCAATGCCTGTGAAAAGGAGGCCAAAGTAGAGAAGGCTGCCATTGATTTAGACAGAAAGGTTCCAGGTAGTGAAACCAAGATTGTTAGGTTTGAATCAAATGATGGTAAAGTAGTGATGGAGCTTTGGGAGGTTGTTGAAGGTGGCCACGTTACTCCTCCTCGCTCAGCTGCACGTGAGCGAATTATTGAGTGGATGCTAGCTAGAACCAAATAATTACCTTAGAATTCAAGGTTGGGATTTAGTGAGTGGGCTTTGTTTTACTTCCACTGATTTTGTGCGCGATGACGCAATGCATGATCGGCTAGTACAAGTGCTGTCATAGCTTCAACCATGGGCACAGCGCGAGGCAGCACGCATGGATCGTGACGGCCTCTGCCTCGGAGTGTTGTGTTTTTAAGGTTTTCATCCACTGTTTCTTGCTCGTGCATGATGGTGGCAACGGGTTTGAATGCTACTCGGAAGTGTAGTGTTTCACCGTTTGAAATTCCACCTTGAACTCCACCGGAATTATTCTGAGTGGTGCGTACTTTGCCTCGGCGTGCGCGCATAGGATCGTTGTGCTCTTGTCCAGTGAGTAGTGTGCCTTTAAATCCAGAGCCAACTTCAAAACCTTTCGATGCCGGCAGGCTAAGCATTGCTTTTGCTAAATCTGCTTCAAGTCGGTCGAATACCGGTTCCCCCCAGCCAACAGGCAATCCGCGGGCGACGCCTTCGATTATGCCTCCAACTGTATTCCCTGCTTTTCGAGTGCGTTCAATAAGCCGTATCATTTTATTGGCAATTGCCTTTTCAGGGCAGCGTACAATATTTGATTCTACATCTCGCATTTTCACCTTTTCATGATCGATATCAGCTGTGATTTTTTGAACCTGTTTGACGTATGATAGTACTTCTACACCGAATCGTTGCTTTAGTAGTTTTTTAGCAATGGCGCCACCAGCTACCCTTGCAATTGTTTCTCGAGCGCTAGATCGTCCGCCACCTTGCCAATTCCGGATTCCAAATTTTTTTTGATAAGTATAATCAGCGTGGGAAGGGCGGAATTTTGTTTTCATTTCTGAGTAGGCTTCCGGCCGGTGATCTTCATTATGAACCAGCATGAGTATCGGTGTCCCGATCGTTTTCCCTTCAAATGTTCCTGATAAAATAGTTACCCTGTCAGCTTCATTCCGGGGAGTGACAATCTTTGATTGGCCAGGGCGGCGGCGATCGAGTTCTGGTTGAATATCTGTCTCATCCAGTTCTAGCATAGGAGGGCAGCCATCAAGAACTACGCCAACAGCTCCTCCATGAGACTCCCCCCAAGTTGTGATTCTAAATAAATGGCCAAATGTATTTGGCATGGAGTTATTGTGAGGGAAAACTTGTCATGTGGCAAATCACACGCATAAAAGGCTGGTCCGCCGATGAGACTTTGGTAACAGTAGGCCTATGAACGTCAGGCGTAGTTTATTTTATATTTGGCCGGTATTTGTGGCTACAACTATGTTTTCGATCTTCGTTAGCAGTGTTTTAACTGCAGCGGAAAATCCCGCTTTGGGGCACTGGTTGTTTTCACTGGATCGAGTTAAGGGGGCAACAATCCAAGCGGTTGCAGGTCCTGATGCTACGATTGAAGGATTGGGGAGATCTGTTAGCTTCGTCGACGCGCCAGCTCCTAAGCATGTTCAACTATCTGGGAGTGGTTCCAGAATTGAGGTGGCAGCCAATATTTCTTCGGTAAATATGCCTAAGAAAGCTGTTACGCTTGAGGCTTGGGTTCGTATCGACAAACCGACTCAATGGGGTGGAATTATTGGTGCGCTTCAAGATAATGGAACCTATGAAAAAGGTTGGTTACTTGGGTATCGAAACAAAAACTTTTGTTTTGCAGTTAATTCTGAAGGTAGTAGTAAACTTACGTATCTGACTTCCTCGTCTGAGTTTCAAATGGGGAAGTGGTATCATTTGGTAGGTGTTTATGATGGAGTTACTCAGAGATTATTTGTGGATGGAAAAATTGCAGCTGAGGCTTCTGAGCAGAGTGGGCCAATTGTTTACCCGCCGAAGGCGTGGTTAGAGATTGGGGCTTATCATGATGACGATGAACTTTTTATGATGAGCGGACGTCTGCATGAAGTTCGTATGCTTGACCAAGCGTTGTCTCCTGAAAATGTTATTTCAAGATACAGCGCAAAGAAGTCCTTGTTCCCTGAGCCTGAAAAACCAGTTGAGCCACTGGCTATTGCGTATGGGCCTTTTGTTGATTGGATTGACCGTACCACAGCAAGTATTACGTGGGAACTTGATCAGTCGGTTCAAGGGCAGGTGCGTTGGGTTGCGCCTAGTGGGCATTCTACAATATTGAAAGATAATAATTTATCCAAAAGGCACACTGTTATTGTGAAGGATTTGATTCGTGAAGGGGAATACTCTTATCAAATACTTGGCAATACTCCATCACTTCGGAGTAAGTCATATAAGTTTGACTCTTCCTTTTACTACAGACTTCCTAAGGTTTCGATTGCATCAGCTAAGATTAATGAATCAGGTGGAATGCAGTCAGTGGCCAAACAGATACTCAGCCTGGCAAAGGCTCGAGGCGGCTACTGTTTGGTTCTAGGAGGTGTTGATGGGAGTCTTGTTCTAGAAATGGTAAAGCAATCTGATTTTCAATTTATTCTGATAGAGGAAGACCCTGAGGTTGCCCGTGAAATACGTAAAAATCTAGATTCAGCAGGCGTTTACGGTGCTCGTGCAACTGTAAAGTTGGGCAGTTTAGGGGATCGAATATTTGGCCCGATGATGTTCAATTTGATTGTTTCCGAGCGACATGTATTAACTGGGGCTCTCCCCGAAGATCCTGCTTCGGAAGTTTTTCGATACTTGGCCCCTGCTGGAGGTTCGTTAGTGTTTAGTAAAGGCAAGGAGGCTTCATTAACCCAAAAATGGTTTGGTAATTTAGATACTAGATATATTCGTAATGAAAAAAATGAGCCTGTTTGGTTGGTTAGTGAACGCCCTCGGTTGACAGGCTCTGGCGATTGGACTCATCAATATGGTAATGCTCAAAATACTTCATGTAGTGATGATGAATTGGTCAAAGGTGCCATGGGTGTTAAATGGTGGGGTGAACCAGGCCCGCGACCAATGCCAGACCGTGGCCCTCGCAATCCTGCACCGCTTTCAGCCGGAGGTAAGTTGTATATTCAGGGCGATCGAGTTTTATTTGGGCTCGATGCATACAACGGTACGGTTTTATGGAGCCAGTCTTGTCCTGAAATGAGGCGTGCGAATATTCCAAGAGACAGTAGTAATATGGTTGCGGATGATCGCGGTTTATATCTTGCTCAGGGTCGTTATTGTATCAATTTCGATGGTTCAACTGGTCAGCGTGCTAAGGTTTATTCTGTTCCAGATGCAGATACGGGCGACTATAATTGGTCTTTTCTTGCAATTGCTGAACAGACATTGGTGGGCAGTCGTGTGTCAAGAGGTACAGTATATCTAGGGGACGATGGTGAATGGTATGAGAATTTTAAGCCCAATGATATTAGTCGAGTTACCAGTGATCGGCTTTTTGGTGTAGATACAAAGTCTGGTGATATCCGTTGGGAGTACAATGGAGGAGCAATTATCAATTCTACTATAACTATTGGAAAAGATAATGTGATTTACTTTATTGAGAGTGCGACTGACGTGGCGATTGAGAAAGCTGGAACTATTCAGAACATTAGTCAGCTGACAAACCAGCGACTAGTTGCATTAGATCTTAATTCAGGTGAGCGACAATGGGAGCGTGATCATGATTTTTCGAAATTGCAGTACATGACTTATTTAGTTTATTCAAATGATAAACTGATTGCTACAGGGACTGACAAGGATAAGAACTATCACACCTATGCCCTTGCTGCGACTAGGCAAGTGACAAAAAACAAAGATGGTGAACAATCTTTTTTGCCTCCAGGGAGTCTGCTTTGGGAGGATCACCATAAGGAAGGAAAGGGACATCACAGCGGGCATTTGCAGCACCCGGTTGTTATTGGGGATACTTTTTATTCAGATCAGTGGGCATTTGATCTGAAGACTGGTAAGCAAATTCGAGATGATCTTCCTGAGAGAAGAGGATGTGGAACAATGTCGGCTAGTAAATATAGTATGTTTTATCGTCATTATTTTCATGGCATGTGGAATTTGGATACAAATGAGCGTTCGCAGTTTGAGGGGATTAGAAGTGGTTGTTGGCTTGGGTTAATTCCTGCCGGAGGAATGTTGCTTGCTCCTGAAACCAGTGCTGGATGTTCTTGTACGCATTCCATTCAGACTTCGGTTGGCTATCTGCCAAGAGCGCTGGAGTAGAGTGTTGTTATAACTTCATCGTTTTCCAAAGTCTGCTTGGTAGTATGCTTCAATAACTTTCTTAGATGCCTGCAAGTACTGGCATTGCTGCTTCGAATTATCATCGATCGGGGCTGCGGGCTGCCTCAATCTGGTCACTCTAGATTTTTTCTGTAGCTTATTATATTTTTTGTTTCTGAATCCATTTGCAAAATGAGTGTGTAACGTTAGTTTTTAACCCGTTACGTGATTTTGAATCTTTTTAATGAGCGTTTTTTAATATGCCTGATCATGGGTTTCTTGCCTTGTTATTGGGTGGTTGGTTCTGATTCTCCTGCTTCTCATTGGGCTTATGTTTCTCCTGAACGCCCAAAATTTCCTAGGCTAAATGACGTTAACCCGATCGATCATTTTATTACAGAGCGTTTGAATAAATCGGGTATGCGGTTGTCCAGATTAGCTGATCCGGAAAAGCAGTTGCGTCGTGTATATTTGGACTTGATTGGCAGACCTCCTCAACCAGATGAGTCTCAGTCGTTTCTTTCGAGCCCAACCGATCTTGAATATAATTCTATAGTGGATCGTTTATTAGCTAGTCCGCAGTATGGAGAGAAATGGGCACGACGTTGGCTTGATCTAGCTCGTTATGCAGATTCAAACGGTTTTCAGGCCGATCAATTACGCGATAGTTGGGCTTACCGAGACTGGGTGATTGAAGCGTTTAATTCAGGAATGCCATTAGACAAATTTACTGTTGAGCAGTTGGCAGGTGATCTTTTGCCTAAGTCAACAGTTTCTCAAAAAATTGCTACCGGATTTCATCGTACACCGACATGTAATGTTGAAGCCGGTGTGCATCCTGAATCAAATCGAATAAATCAGGTAATTGATAGGGTGAACACCACGGGCACAGTTTTTTTGGGCACTACTTTTGAATGTGCGCAATGTCACGACCACAAATATGACCCAATCTCAATGAAGGAGTATTATCAGTTGTTTGCTTTTTTTAATAATACTCCGTTAGAAGTTAGGAATACTAGCGGTGTAACTTGGGATTTTTATGGGCCAAAATTGGATTTACCGCTTAGTCCGTTGAAACTGGGCAAAATGAATTCGCTGAAGGATGAGATGAAGGCGTGTGAGTTGGAGAAAAAGAGCATAAAGCGATCGCTTGGTGTAGAACAAAAAGAATGGGAGAATGAAATTTTGGATGAACTGAAAAATGCTCCTAAATGGGAGGTTTTTGATGTGGGTGAATTTAGCGCAACAGGTGGTTCTAGTTACACTGTTAAGCAAGATCAAAGTGTTTTAGTCCATGGAGAAAACCCAGATAGTTCAACTTATTCAATAATAATTAAAGATTCCAATTTAGATCGTATTTCTTCGGTTCGGTTGGAGGCGTTGTTGGATGTTTCGATGAAAAAAAATGGGCCCGGCAGAAATTTTGGAGTGCCGGAAAATCCTAATTTTGTTCTGAATGAATTCAGCCTTAAAGTTGATGGAAGAAAGGTAATTTTTTCTGATGCAAAAGCATCGTTTTCCCAGAAAAAATTCGATGTTTTGGGTGCGATTGATAACGATGTAAAATCTGGTTGGGCTGTTAACCCTCAATTTGGGAAGGCTCACCAAGCTGTTTTTACTTTGAAGCAAGATCTGCTTTTGGAAAAAGGGAGTAGATTGGAATTTAAATTAGTTCAACATCATGGTGGAGGCCGGACAATTGGCCGTTTGCGTTTGTCGGGCATTGAAGGCGATTATTCCAAGGTAAATTTACCAACTGAAATTCAGTCTATATTATTAATGGACAATCGAAATGATGCACAGGTTAATGAGTTGGCTGGATATTATGCCTCAATGCATCCGAGGTTAAAGGAGCTTGAAAGCCGTTTGGCTGACTTAAAGAAAAAACTTGATGATATTGATCCGGAAACGACGCTAATTATGTCCGAAATGAATAAGCCTCGTGAAACTAAAGTGATGATGAGGGGGGACTATTTAACTTTAGGCGACAAGGTGTCTCCCGGGACGCCAGCGGCGTTGCATGTATTTGATGACTCTTTGCCAAAGAACAGACTAGGGCTAGCTCAGTGGTTGGTGGATCCAGAGAATCCATTAACTTCGAGAGTATTCGTTAATCGTTGGTGGTCTGCTTTTATGGGGCGAGGTATAGTGGAAACACAAGAGGATTTTGGAAGCCAAGGTGAGATTCCTTCTCATCCTGAGTTGCTTGATTGGTTGGCAATTGAATTGGTTCAAAAAGGTTGGTCGATGAAGCATATTCACAAATTGATTGTTACAAGTCATACTTATCGACAATCTTCTATTATTACGAAAAGCCATCTAAAGAAAGATCCTGCCAATAGATTATATGCTCGAGCTCCTCGAGTGCGTATGAGCGCAGAGATGATTCGTGATTCAGCTCTGGCTACAAGTGGATTGCTTGAGACTAAGATGTTTGGACCACCTGTTTACCCTCCTCAGCCAGAAGGTATTTGGCGTCATGTTGGCCGCAATGCCCCGAAGTTTTTGCCAGCTGAAAATGAAAATCGCTTCAGGCGTGCAGTTTATGTTGTATGGCGGCGTGGTGCTCCGTATGCCAGCTTTGTAAATTTTGATGCTCCAGATCGTGGTGCTTGTGTAGTGGATAGACCTCGAACAAACACACCGCTTCAGGCTTTGACTTTATTGAATGATCAAGCATTCGTGGAAATGGGTTTGGCCTTTGCTGCGCGCATTCTTCAGGAACCGGGATTGGTTAATGATGAGCAGAGAATTCAGTTTGCATTTCGTGTAGCCTTGGCTCGCAGCGCTAAGCAGGTTGAAGTTGATTATCTCAAGGTGCTTCTAATAAAACGTAAGAATGAATTGATCAAAAGCCCAAAAGCTATTGATGCTTTGCTCAGTGAGGCCAAGTGGGTTCCGTTTAAAACTAGTAATCCAGAAGGAATTGCTAAATGGTTCACAGTAGCAAATATTCTTTTGAATTTAGACGAGGCCATTACGAAAGGTTAATTAATGACTCCCGGACAGTATTATTTAAAAGAAACACGTCGTGAGTTTTTGAAATATACCGGCACGGGCATTGGGGCATTGGGGCTAGCATCGGCCTTAAATAATAATCTTTATGCTTCCTCTAGTGCTGATCCTATGGCCTTGCTTAAACCTCATTTTTTGCCCAAAGCGAAGAATGTGATTTATATACATCTCGTTGGAGGTCCGTCTCATTTGGAATTGTTCGATCATAAACCGGAACTAATCAAACGCGACGGTCAAAAATGTCCTGATCACATGTTTAAGGGTAAACAGCTGGCTTTCATTCGTGACCATCCGACACTTCTCGGTACTCGGTTCAAGTATAATAAATATGGACAAGGCGGATTGGAATTGTCTGAGCATTTGCCATTGATGGGCAAGATAGCTGACCATTTAGCTGTTGTGAAAACCGTTCGTACCGAACAATTTAATCATGCCCCGGCTCAGTTGTTTTTACATACTGGTTTCGAGCGTTTCGGTCGTCCTGGTATAGGTTCTTGGATAAGTTATGGGTTAGGTAGTGAAAATCGTGATTTACCAAGTTATGTAGTGCTGATTACTGGTAGTGTAGCCGGTGCTGGCAATAGTTTGTGGGGTAGTGGGTTTTTGCCGACACTCCATCAAGGTGTTGAGTTTAGAAGCCAAGGTGATCCTGTTTTATTTCTTTCCAATCCTAAAGGTATAAGCGCCCGAAACAGAAGAGATATAATCAGTGGCATTAATTTCTTGAATGAAACTGCGTTAGCCGATGTAGGGGACCCTGAGATTGCCACTCGAATTGCTCAGTATGAACTGGCATATCGTATGCAAGCTAGCGTACCTGAGCTAATGTCAATAAATAGTGAAACTTCTTCAACGCTAGAAGCTTATGGGGCTAAACCGGGTAATAAAAGCTTTGCGAATAATTGCCTTTTGGCAAGGCGGTTAGTAGAGAGAGGAGTTCGTTTTGTGCAATTATTTGATCAGGGATGGGATCACCATAGCGGGCTTTTTGACAGTATTCCAAAAAAAGCAAACCAGTTGGACCGGCCTGTTGCTGCACTTATCGCTGATTTGCGAGAGAGAGGATTGCTTGACGAAACATTGATCGTTATTGGTGCTGAGTTTGGCCGTACACCAATGTTACAGGGGCTAAGTAATAATAGGGCAGCTAATAATGTTGGCCGAGATCATCACAAAGAGGCTTACTCGATGGTTTTTGCTGGTGGGGGAATACGTGGCGGGATGAGCTACGGAGAAACAGATGAGCTTGGTTATCAAGCTGTAGAGAGTCCAGTTCATGTCCATGATATAAATGCAACAATTCTACATCAACTCGGATTAAATCATGAGAGACTTACTTATAAGTATCAGGGACGTAAATTTCGCCTCACAGATGTTCATGGTGAGGTTGTTAATGGTATTTTGACTTAATTTATGGTTGTTAATAATGAGAAAAAATAATTAGAATAATTCTGTTGTGTTTGTTTTTTCAATCGACTTTGGTTTTAGCTGTAGACGTTGAAATTATTGCTCATCGAGGAGCTTCATATGATGCGCCTGAGAATACTCTTGAGTCTGTTCGCTTGGGTTGGCAACAAAAAGCAGATGCCGTTGAGGTTGATGTATATTTGTCAAAGGATGGTGAGATAGTTCTCTATCACGATCATACGACTAAAAAACTTACTGGTGTAGATCGTAATGTTGCAGATCAAACTTTTACGGAATTAAGAAAGCTAGATGTTGGTAAATGGAAGGGTGATAAGTGGAAAGGTATTCGAATTCCTAAGCTTGGCGATGTGCTTAAGACTATTCCTGAAGGAAAGCGAATGTTTGTCGAGGTAAAATGTGGTCCAGAGATTATTCCTGAATTGGTAAATGTATTTAATCGGTCTGGAAAAAAAAGTGAACAACTCGTAGTAATTAGTTTTAATTATGAGGTCGTTAAGCGGGCGAAGGTGAAATTTCCTAAGATTAAATGTTTTTATCTGTCTAGTTTTAAAATAGATGAGGTTAGTGGTAAGCAAGTGCCTAGTGTTGAAGAGTTAATCAGCTTGGCAAAGGAAGCAAATCTTGATGGACTTAATGTAAGCTACAAGGGGCTTAAATCTCAGAATTTTTTCAATAAGGTCAAGAATGCGGGATTGGAATTATTTACTTGGACCGTTAACTCTCCGACGGATGCTAATGATTTAATTAAAATGGGTATTCAAGGTGTTACAACCGATCGTCCTGCTTGGCTTAAAGAACGCCTCAAGTAGTTGCGTTGTTATATTGGTAACATTGCTTTAAGGAAAAACGTTTAAGATTATTGGGATGGTATTGGGTTTACTTCGATTAACAGGATTTATACTACTGCTTTTTGCTTTGCAGAATTCGATTGCTCAGGAGTCAGAGCTTACTGATACAGAGCTTGAAAAGCAGATAGCTGAGATGGAAAAAGAGATCCAGAAAGAATTAATGCTGGAGAATAGTCCTTGGGATTTTTCAACCAATATTCGGTTAGGAGGTGGGTACAAGGAAAATGTTACTATGTCAGCTTTTGCCGAGGAATCGAGCGAGTTTTCAATGGCGGGTTTTGACTTTATTGGGGTTCGACTTCCAATGGATGATAATGGGTTTGAAGTCGCAATTTTTGGTGCTTTTGATGACCGTCGATATTTTGATGCGCCAAGTGTTGATGTTGAGCAAACCGGATTGATCAACACTTCTCTGGAAAAGTCATTAGGAGATAGTTGGATCATGAAAACCGACGTTCGTTACATTTATATTGATGAAATGTTTGACGCTTCATTGACCGAGGATGACATTGGTACAGTTCAGGTAGTTGGACGCCAGGTTAACCTTGAGCCAGCATTTCAGTTGAATCTTATTGGCGACACTTGGTTTGAATTTAAGCCTGAAATTTCTCGACAATATTTTGCGGAACCGCTTGATGATTACCTTGAAATAGGGGGCAGAGTATCTGCTGGGATAGATTATGGTTTCCGTTCAAAATTTTTTATTTATAAAGCGAAAGTTCGCCGTGCTTATGACACTAGGAGTCAAAGGGATGAAGTTGGCTTTTATATCCCGGATAGTGATTTGATCTACGATCGGCCTGAGAGTGGGGTGGAGTGGACGCATTACTGGAATAGTGATCGTAGTGTTAGGATGCGAACGCGTTTTTCTATTATGGATAATGAGGATAATGGAGCGGGATATTTTGGTTATCGCCGAGAGCGCCTTTTGCATAATTGGCGCTTCCAGTTTTCGAAATTTAGTTATTCAGCGACTTTGCGAGAGGCATTGTATGACTATGATTTTCAACGATCGGCTGATTTCACTTCTCTTCGGAATCGTACAGACAGGTCAGTGGATGTTTCGGTTCAGTATGAATACAACGAACACCTGTCAATCAAGTTGGGGTTCGAACAGGAAACGATACAGTCTAATGTGCCGCAGGATGAGTATCGTTATCGGATTTATTCAGTTGGTTTGGATTGGGAATTTTGATTAAGGGTTAGGTTTTTTTGTAAAGGTTATATTATTAGTTCCTGTTGGGATAAACTGTTTTAAAAACATTTCTGTTTCCTTTCCATTAATCTTTTGGCTGATAGAGATTAGCTCCATTGAGGTTGAATCGATTGTGAGTTTCATTATCTGCTTTGTGTGCTCAGTGGTGCCAGTGCAGATTAAGAAATCTCCCTCTACTTTCCAGTTGCCGTGAGTTTTATTGTTAGGCTCATGATTGGGATAAGCTGTAAACATGTTTCCCTCTTGTAATGTCAAATGCAGCGGTTGTGTTCTCCCGAGAGCAGGATTTTTCATCGTTGCTTCATAAGTCCCGATCTGAGGTGTTTTTGTGTTTTTTTGAGTCTGCGATACTGTTGTGAGAGTTGGTGTTATTTGAGATGAGGTTTTGGTATTAGGTTTAGGGGCGGTAACTTCGGAATTCTGCGTTTTTGAATCGCTACATGCTGATAGGATTAGGCATAATGTAGTAAGGGTTACTGTGTTTAAGTTTATTTGCATATGGTTAGTTTGCTTTACTTCTCTTTTGAATCATTGAACTGCCACAAGATTAGTGAGTTCTTGTCTTTAATTAAAATACGATTTCTTAAGAGAACAGGTGCAGCCCAAGTTGGACTTTCTGCAACTTGATATTTTGCCAAAATTTTAGATTTAGAACCTTCGGCTTCGATGATTTGAAGATTACCATTACTGAGTAATGATAGGACATGTTTAGGTGTTGATAAAAATGTTGCGTTGTCACCGCTGCGCCCAGAGCCTTTCCATACTATTTTTCCATTATTAATATCGATGCAAAAGAGTTCCCCTAGTCCGTAATGTGACAAGCCATATAGATGGCCATTGTTAATCACTGCTGTGCTCATGTTTAATGCTGCCCTTGTTTGATGCCATTTTTCGGTAGCATGCCATTTGTTATTCGTTAGATGAGGGTGGATTTTGCGAATGCCACGTTTTTCTCCTCCAACAAGAATGTATCCATTGTGGAATGATGGGGTAGGCATGTTTTGGTTGGTTCCTCGATGTGGAAGGTGAAACTTCCAGAGTGTATTGCCTGTGGTGATTTCTACGCCTTGCAGATCTTCATGATTCCATTCGATGATTTGTTCTATTCCGTTAATCTCTGCATAAAGAGGCGAGGAATAGGCAGCGCCATCTTTTCCGTTCCGCCAAATTTCTTTTCCAGTATCTACATCCATAGAAGAGAGAAACCCCTGTTCGTCGCTTCCAAAATGCAGGTATACACGATTGTCTACTACAAGTGGGGATGTGGTTGCACCCCAGTATGGATGAGGGCGTTTTCCGAATTTGGATCGATGATCTTTTTTCCAAATAAGCGTCCCAGTGTCGGAGTTCCATGCTGATAGTATGCCGGTAATGCTTAAGGTGAAGAGTTTGCCATTAGCGAGAGTAGGATTGGATTTTGGGCCTTTGCCATGCGGTTCGCCACCTCCGCCCATTTTAAATGGCACTTCATAGCTATTCTGCCAAATAGGCTTGCCGGTATTTAGATCGATGCACCAAATAACTTCATCATTATTTTTTCGAGAGTGAACATATATGCGTTTTGCAGAAACAATCGCTGTGCCGTAGCCGTCACCAACATCGGTTTGCCACCCTTTCTTAAGTTTTTCTGGCCACTTAGAAGGAGTGTTAAAGTGGGAGACATGACCATTCCGTTTAGGACCGAGCCACCCAGTCCAAGAGATATCATCGGCAAGCGGGAAGCATTTTAGTGTGGTCGCAAATATTAAAAGATAGGTTAGGCGAAGCATGAATAAATTGTTTTAAGTTATTGAATTAAGTTCTGCTTATTTTTTAATTTCCAATAAAGCACTCCATTCACCATTGTGAAATGCTCTAGCATGTATTGATTTTCTGAGTTTAATTGTTGTTGTTTTTGATTCAAACTGCTTTGAATTTGGCGATGGTTTTCCGTTGATTTGACGAGGATCATTCCCGTCAGTAGATACAAACAATTTTCCTTTCTCAATCGTTAGTGAAATCTCTGGTTTGGCTTTGTTTGTTTGATAATAAGTCGGTGCAGCAATATCAGAGATTACTCCATGACGATAAAGTTGAGCTAGTATTATTTCGCTACGAGCAGGAAAGTATTCATTCATTAAGCGATTTATTTCGTGAATCCAATCGTCGTCTCGATTTCTGGGTGCTCTGTCTTTTGAGGCTCTGCCGCCTGATGGAGTGTAACTAGAATCGCCCCATCTTGCGGATTCGCAAACTACGGACATTTCAATTTCCTTTGTTCGAGCCCGGAAACGTTCGAGTACAGAACTTGGTGTAAGTGTCCCGTTATTATAAAAATGTTTCTGGATGCGATCGCCAACGCTGATGCGAAATTCTTCATTTTCGAGGCATTGTTGCCAGATCCATTGCGGATTACTGGTTGAGTAATTGTCGCCAGCAGGGAAGGGTCCGGTCCGGTCTTCGCGAACATCCCGAAAAGTATGCTCTGCATCCCAGATGAAAAACCTAAAACCGTCCCTTTTATTTCGATGGCGAATTCCGTACCAGTTGTTTGGGCCGAAGTTTTGTCCCCAAGCGCTTACTGGTGCGTCGTAGTTTCCTCCGTAAAATATTACCAGCATGTAATCAATTAGATTGTTGACATCAAGTAGGCATTCAAATTTTGGGTTTTTTGTGCCATCTGCGTTTTTGCCAAGCATCTTGAAATACGTTTCGTTGGATTCAAGCCCCTCATTTGCGATATTCCAAAGGCGCTCCCAAGCGTCAAGATTGCCATCATTTGCCATTATTCCAACTGACATATTTCGGTCTTTAAGGAAAGTGCGGCCTTTTTTGATAGAATCGTAATTTTCTTTTTTGCCGCCAAGGTATGATTCGCCGAAAGACGCTTTTATACGCTCGCATGTATTGTAAACACCCCAGTAGTGGCCGTTTATAAATAGGTGATAAAATTCTCCGCGTGCGGCGGGTTGTCCCATTGCAAGCTGCAAGTCACGGTTGAATTGATCTCTTAAAAATATGGTCCGTTCTTTGTCTCCGATATGCCATGAATAATTCTGGAATGTTCGCAAGTCGATGTGGTCGAATTTTTTGGCGCCCTTTTCTCCGAACAGGGGATAGTTCAATTTGGATGGGCCATATGTGTCTCTAAAAAAAAGTCGAAATGAATGTTTTGGATTCGAGCTGCGGCGGCTAAACCCTCCGCGAATCCGAATGCCACAATTTATTTGGAATCCTTTTTTATTATTTGGATGGAGCAGTTCGATGGAACAGGGGCGTTCAGCTTCTCGTCCATCCCATTCAGCATTGGCATAAATACCTCGTTTGGAATTAAATAAGTCATCAAGATCCATCACTAGCGAAAATGAAGGTAGCGATTGGAATCCCTTAACGAGATCCTTTGCAAATCGAGGGTTATTTACAATACGTTGATCCATTCCGTAATCAACTTTGTTTTCTCCCCAGGTAAATGGAAAATTTTCAGGAGGAAGGCCGTCTGGGGATTGTCGTAAGATATCGTTAAGAAACAGAAAAGTGCGAGTTGCTGTTGATGAAGATTTATGTCCCTTTTTAAAAGCGGTAGCCCGAATGGTTGTTGTTTTGGTGATCTCTATAGGCTTCTGATAAACCTCGCCGTTTTGATTTGATGGCGGAGTTCCATTGAGTGTGTATCGGATAATTGCTTTTTTGGTTTTAGTTGAGAGCCTTAATTTGAAGGTTTGTTCATGCCATCCGTGTTTCTCGCTGAACTTTACTGCTTTAACCGTGCCTTCGAGTGGCTGCTGGTTTGGATTTCCAGGAGTCGGAGTCATAAAACCGCGAGTCTTGTATGTAGCTTGTGTAATATTTTGATTTGGTAGGATGCCAAAAGTAATATCCTGTTTTTGATTTGGGTATTTAGATGAGTATTCGTCAATAATACTTTCCCCGTCAGCGTCGATTAAACCCAGGTAGTCACTTTTTCCTCGAAGTGAGAAATTAGCATGTATTTCTTTTGATTCATCTTTATTACTGAGATTAAGTAGGCTGTTCGAATTAGGGCGATTTTTTCCTGACATGAAGATAATTAAGAAATCGCCAGCGTTAATTTGAACTGATGGCAATTTCCATTTAGTTAAATTCTTACGGCTATCGGTTAATGATATGCCACTAGTATCGACAGCTTCAGTGCCGAAGTTGTGGAGTTCGACCCAGTCTGAAAAATCGCCGTCTTCATCCTGAATTCCAGAGTCGTTTATTGCAGCAAATTCATTGATGACTAATGTTGGTTCAGCAGCATTGCTAAGCGTTAAAGAGATCAGAATCAACGAAATGATTATTTGTGGTCGGTAAATCATTGTTTTTGCTGCGATTGTTTTTCATTTTTGCGAATAGCGGTCAGTTCTTCAGCGCTA
>JASLKL010000032.1 GCA_030747605.1 Verrucomicrobiota bacterium
ATTCCCAAGGACTGCACTCTGCATAATTACAGTTGCAAATATTAATAGAACTAACTTCATGTATTATTACTTGAAAAATATTATATTTTTTTTAAAAAAAATTAAACTCATTATTATTCTAGATATCTTTCTTAAGAAGAAGAACAATTTAGTTACAAGATTTTAATGAAGCTGGCTAATTCAAAACTCACCTCAAAGAGACATTTACTCCTTACAGAAAAGACCCCTTTTTGGGGGTCTTTTTTTGGTCACATCGTACAAACATAGTACACGGTGTTATAATAACTATTGAATAGTATAAGCGAAGTGCATTTGAACCCTATGAATAAAGGAGGAAAATGGCGGGAGTGACGAGACTTGAACTCGCAACCTCCTGCGTGACAGGCAGGCGCTCTAACCAATTGAGCTACACCCCCAATCAAGGGGCGGGAGAAATTAGCAGAACCCTCTTCGTGGTCAAGATGTTACGAAAAAAAAATAATCCGGACAACAGACGCCAAGGAGGTAGGTGTGGGGAACACCGCAGAAGAAACGTGCCGTTGTCCGAATCGCTCGTGATGTTTCTCCCCTGAAGATAATCTGTCAACCATCAATTCAAAACCGATAACGTAGCAACATATGGAAGTCCATTTCGATTAAAACACTAATAAAATAAGCATCAAAATGGCGGAGAGGGGGGGATTCGAACCCCCGATACCCGTGAAGGTACTCACGCTTTCCAGGCGTGCGCCTTAAACCACTCAGCCACCTCTCCACCGAGCAGACGAATATTGTGTGGGAGGATTCTCTGCCCTACAAGTTTTTTGAAGATTCTGACTCGTTACTTGATTCGGATAGATGATTTGAAATATGCTCTGCGCGCTTTATGGCACATCTTAAGCTCCACATTCCCGGCCCCGTTGAGGTAAGCAACAAAACATTCGAAGCGTTTCGTACGCCGATGATCGGCCATCGTAGTCAGGATTTCCAAGATCTATATAAGGAGGTCATGCCAAACCTTCAATCGCTACTTTACACAGAACGACTAGTTTACCTTGGCACATCTTCTGCATGGGGCATCATGGAAGGCGCAGTGCGTAATCTCGTGTCAAAAGGAGTTCTCAACTGCATGAAGGGAGCATTTTCAGACAAGTGGTTTGATGTTGCTAAACGTTGTGGCAAAGAAGCCGAAGCCTTACAAGTCGAATGGGGCTCACCTATTTTACCAGATCAAATCGATGAGCGACTTAAAACCGGAAAGTTCGATGCCGTTACTATCGTACACAACGAAACCTCTACCGGCGTAATGAGTCCGCTTTACGAAATTGCAAAGCTCAAGCAAAGGTATCCAGATGTGATGTTTATCGTCGATAGCGTAAGCTCGCTTTCAGGCGTTAAGATCGAATTCGATAAACTTGGTATCGACTTACTACTTGCTGGAACGCAAAAGGCATTTGCCCTGCCACCAGGGCTTAGTGTTTTTGCCGCTTCGCAGGCGGCCCTGGATCGAGCAGCGACCATCAACGATCGAGGATACTATTTTGACCTAATCGAATTCCAAAAAAATGCCGAAAAGAACATGACTCCCAGCACACCAAGTATCGGTCACATTTATGCACTAAAGTCTAAGCTAGATGATTTCATGGCAGAAGGTCTTGACTCAAGATTTGAAAGACATGCAAATCTTTCTAAAATGACCCGTGATTGGGCTAAAAAACAAGATTTCACACTCTTTCCCGATGACGGATTTAACTCTCAAACGCTGACTTGCATAAACAACGGCGCCAAATCAGGTGGTCGAGAAGTTGACGTAGCTAAGTTACAAGAACTGATGAAAGAGCGTGGCATCCTGATTGACGGTGGCTATGGTAAACTCAAGGGCAAAACTTTTCGCCTCTCAAGTATGGGTGACGAAACAAAGGAAACAATGAAATCACTTTACGCCCTTCTCGACGAGTCACTGGAGCAACTCTAACAATGAACTAATAATGGTAAGGCTTGCACAATTAACCGGCTAAACTCTCCCTTATAAAATCAAACCATCAACGAGTTTGACAGTATTGTGAGTCCGATTAGCCACTTTACTATCGTGCGTCGCAATAATCATAGTGAGTTCAGACTCAGCCTGAAGATCACACAACAGGTCCAATACATCATTACCTGTTTTCGAGTCAAGGTTACCAGTTGGTTCATCAGCAAGTAGTATCTTTGGGTTATTGATTAACGATCGAGCAAGAGCTACCCGCTGCTGTTCCCCTCCAGAAAGCTCCGCCGGCAGATGATGCATACGATCACCTAAACCCACTCGTTCCAAAAGTAATTGTGCACGTTTTAATGACTTCAAATATTCAACATGAGCAATACGTGATGGGATCAGAACATTCTCCAATGCATCAAACTCTGGAAGTAAGTGATAACCCTGAAAAACAAAACCCACCTCGGTGTTTCTCCACTTCGCCAAACTTCTCGAAGACATAGTCGAAAGCAACTGCCCATTCGAAGCTACTTGCCCGCTCGTCGGATCATCAAGTCCTCCGAGTAAATGTAAAAGTGTACTCTTCCCTGTACCAGACGCTCCTTGCAATGACAGAAATTCACCTTGATAAATCTCTAAACTTACTCCATGCAAAACTTTAATCATTCGACGACCTAAATCGTAAGATTTTTGCAAATTTTCAGCTTTGAGAATCGGCTCACTCATGACGAAATGCCTCCACAGGTCTAAGTCGACTTGCATTCCACGCAGGTAAAAACCCCGCCAAAATACAGATGAAAAATGAACCAATACCAATCTTTATAAGATCACTAGTAACTATTTCAGCAGGTAAAGCTTGAAAACCATAAATGCTAGCCGGAAAAATCTCAAAACCACTCAGATCTCGCATAAAGGCGAGAAACTCATTTCTAAATTCCAGCGCTAATAACCCAAAACCAAAACCAAAAACTAATCCTAGTAATGCAACTAAAAAACTTTGGGAAAGAAAAACACGCATAATTTGCCCACCATTAGCACCTAATGCTTTGAGCGTGCCTATCTCCGGCGTACGCTGAACAACAAAGGTGATCTGAGAACTCGTGATGCCAAACGCAGCAACAATCATCACGAAAAAGAGTAAATAAAACATAACATTGCGTTCCACTTGCAATGCCTCAAGCATTTGAGAGTTCTCATCCTCCCATGTAATTATTCTATATTCGGATGACGGCAATGTGTCCAACAATTGCCGCCGTGTTATCTCTGCTAAGGATGCATCTTCCAATTTAACACTCAGTGCATGAACAGCATCACCTAAATCAAAAAAATCTTGCGCGTTCTCTAATGAGGTTAAAATAAAGTTTGCATTAAATCCATGTAAGCCTAGGTCCATAACCCCTCGCACTTCGAAATCATCTGGCAGTAATACTGCCTCTTTCCCTTCCTCCTGCGACTCACGAATACGGTGAAAGCTTCGCGGCGAATGCACAGCAAGATAATCACCTACCTTGAGATTGAGCTGTGATCGAATTTCCGAGCCTACTAACAACCCTCCACTTAGATCCATCTCTCCCTCTACCAGACTATTAGAGGAAACTAGTGAACTCACCGTTCGCTCCAAATCTATATCCAAACCACGAACCATAGGAGTAGAAATCTGTGACGATCCTTCATTAGGTTGGGTCTCAATCAAAACAGGCCCAATTACAAACGGCGCCACACCTTTCACAGATTCATTCTGAAGCAACTTATCTCGCACCTCATTGTAGTCAGTCATTACACGGTTTTTTGCAAAAACCTTAATGTGGTAATTGAAATTAAGCAGACGTTCTCGAAGTAATAGATCGAATCCACTCATCACGCTCATCACTATAATCAACACCGCTACACCAAGAGTCACACCAACAATAGAAATCAATGTGATTACAGACACGAAAGTCCTCTTGGGACGTAAATATCGCAGCGCTAGTGCTAATTCGAATGGAAGCTTCACTTAATGCGTCCGCACTGTAGCTTGAAGAAATAGGTAAAGGAAGATTGAACCAGCTAGATGTTTAGTCAAATAGGATTGATCATTAAAGCTTACAACTTTTATTGTGGTAGGATTCGTGCTAAATTTTCTCCTGATTTAAGCCTACATCATTGTGATGTATTTTGAATACGTCTAGTAAGAAGTCATATTTTATCTAATACAACCCAACAAATTTCCCGAACGAATGCTCTGCGATATATGTAATAAAAATGAAGCCACTGTACACCTCACACAAATGGTCGAAGGGGAGACTAAGAAAATCGACCTCTGTGAGGCATGCTCGAAAGAAAAAGGTGTTGATGATCCTGCAGGTTTCTCATTAGCTGATCTACTTCTTGGCCTAGGCGCATCGCAACAAATGGAAGATGCTGGTTCAACCAGCACAAAATGCCCCCAGTGTAACTTCAGTCAGGAGGAATTCAAAAAGACCGGAAGACTAGGGTGCGCCGAATGTTATGACCATTTCGAAGAAGGTATAGAAGGATTATTGAAGACCATGCATAAAGGCACACGCCATAATGGCAAGGCCCCAGCCATCTGGAAAAAGATGAAAGACTATGTTGATCAACTCCACGAACTAGAAACCATGCTGAACAAAGCGATCGTAAAAGAGGACTACGAGAAGGCAGCCGATCTCCGTGATAAAATCGCAAGCATCAAGACGGAATATACAAACTCCACTAAAACTGTTTGAAGAAATGAATATTGACGAAATACTTTCTAGTCCGACTGCTGCTGCCGAACGCGAAGGGCCATCAAATAAAATAGTATGGTCTAGTCGCGTTCGTCTTGCCAGAAACATAACCAACACCCCGTTTCCAGGATGGGCCAAGAAATCTGTACGAGTGGATGTATTTCAGAACATTCGTAAAAATGTGCTTAAGGTCAAAACGATGCGGGATAGTTTTGAAACAGCGATGGACCAGCTCACTACATTAGAAAAGCAAATCCTAGTAGAACGACATCTCATCAGTCGCGAGCATGCGGCAAAAGACTACGGAAGCGGCCTTGTCTTAAGCAAAGACGAAAGCATTAGTGTAATGATTAACGAGGAAGATCATCTACGTATGCAAGCACTTCTGCCAGGACTACAAATCAAAAATGCATGGATAACAATAGATAAATTCGATAGCCAGCTTGAGAAAGGCCTAGAATTTGCCTATTCAAAAAAACGCGGTTACCTCACCGCCTGCCCCACCAACTTGGGAACAGGCATTCGAATAAGCGCAATGCTCCATCTGCCCGGACTTGTGCTCAGCGAACAAATCAATCAGATTATTCAGGCTGTTAACAAACTTGGTCTTGCTGTACGGGGACTTTATGGAGAAGGCACTGAGGCTCTAGGGAATGTGTTTCAGGTCTCAAATCAAATGACTCTAGGCGAAACAGAGAGTGATATCGTTGAGAGACTCAACAAGGTTCTTCTACAAATTGTTGATCATGAAGAAAACGCTCGAATCAAACTGATAGATAGCAAACCCAAGATGTTATATAATCACATAGGTCGCGCTTACGGGATCCTTGCTAACGCCCACAGTATTTCATCCAAGGAGACAATGAACCTTCTTTCCCTTTTAAGACTGGGAATGGATATGCAAATGTTCCCTGGAACGTCACAAGCATTGATTAATGAGCTAATAATCATTACCCAGCCGGCACATCTTCAGAAGGCCAATGATGGAAAACTATCCGCCGAAAAACGTGATCTACTTAGATCGGACTTACTTCGATCACGATTGAACGGAGTCGATCGACCAGTAGTCTCAAACAAAATAAACTTAAAGGATGACGCAAAACCCGAAGAAAAAGGATAAAACCAACTCTTGGAGAAACAAATAATGATACTATTCTGGGGCTGGACAACTACGCGCTTGAGGTCCAAATTAGGGGTGGTTGCTATATGAGTGACGAATCAATGAACAATTTCACCCCACGTGCCCAACAGGTGCTAGCACTAGCTAGGAAAGAGGCAGATCGTTTCAACCATAGCTTTGTAGGAACGGAACATCTTCTGCTTGGGCTAATCAATCTGGGACAAGGGGTAGCTGTAAATGTCTTACAAAAAATGGGACTGGATTTGGAGACCGTTCGTCTAGAGGTTGAAAAACAGGTTGGCACCGGACCAGATCAGAAATTGGCAGGCAATATACCCTACACACCAAGGGTAAAGAAAGTACTTGAGCTGACAAAAAAAGAAGCCAAAGCACTGCATCACACCTACGTCGGTACCGAGCATATTCTGCTTGGACTGCTGAGGGAAGGAGAAGGCGTTGCAGCTAGAGTTTTAAAGAATCTGGATATAGACATAGATCAATGCCGTCAGGAAATACTTCATGAACT
Organism: Verrucomicrobiota bacterium; assembly: GCA_030747605.1. Taxonomy (GTDB): domain Bacteria; phylum Verrucomicrobiota; class Verrucomicrobiia; order Limisphaerales; family UBA1096; genus UBA1096. Next base: position 6,327 of record JASLKL010000032.1, read on the forward strand.
AGACCCCAACTTTGAAGAAAACGAAGAAGTAGCCGGTAGCATGGCTGAAGAAGTCGATAGTAATAAAAAGCAGGTTAAAACTCCTGCTTTAAAAGCTTTCGGACGCGATCTCACCGAAATCGCAGAAAAAGGTGATATGGACCCAGTAATTGGCCGATCAGAAGAAATCGAACGGGTTATTCAGGTTCTTTGTCGTCGCACAAAAAATAACCCAGTCCTATTGGGCGAAGCCGGCGTTGGCAAAACTGCAATTGTGGAAGGGTTAGCTCAAGAAGTTGCAAAAGGGAACATCCCAGAAATTTTGCGTGAAAAACGCGTCATCACACTCGACCTTGCTTTAATGGTCGCCGGCACAAAATATCGTGGCCAATTTGAAGAGCGAATAAAGGCTGTAATGGATGAGATTAGACGTGCCAAAAATGTAATTTTGTTTATTGACGAGTTACACACTATTGTTGGAGCCGGTTCTGCCGAAGGCACAATGGATGCCTCAAATATTATTAAACCTGCTTTAAGCCGAGGCGAACTACAATGCGTAGGAGCTACTACTCTTAATGAATACAGAAAATATATTGAGAAGGATGCAGCACTAGAAAGACGCTTTCAATCCGTGAAAGTAGAGCCTCCATCAATTGAGGATGCAATCGAGATACTAAAAGGTCTTCGAGCTCGATACGAAGACCACCATAAAATGGACCTCACAGATAATGCCGTAGAAGCATCAGTTAGACTTTCAGAGCGATATATTACTGGTCGATTCCTTCCTGACAAAGCCATCGATATAATGGACGAGGCCGGTTCCCGAGCCCGAATTAAAGCCATGACTAGGCCTCCTGAAGTCAAGAGAATCGAAGCCGATATAGAAGAAACCCGTATAAAAAAAGAAAATGCCATAAAAGAACAGCAGTTCGAAACGGCTGCCTCTATGCGTGACGAAGAAAAGAAAGCCACAGAAAAACTAGATACGATATTAAACGATTGGAAAAAGAAAAACGAAGAAGACCGAGTACGGGTAGATGAAGAAGATATCATGCATGTGGTTTCCAAATGGACCGGGATTCCACTAAAACGCATGGAACAAGGAGAAATCCAAAAGCTACTCGCAATGGAATCAACATTATCCAAGCTTGTGGTCGGTCAAAGCGAAGCCGTAGAAACACTATGTAAGGCACTACGACGAAGCCGTGCAGATCTAAAAGATCCAGCTCGCCCTATTGGAGCATTCATGATGCTCGGACCAACTGGGGTAGGAAAAACACTGCTCGCAAAAAGCATAGCAATGAACATGTTTGGCGATAGCAAAGCTTTAGTTCAACTAGACATGTCTGAATACATGGAAAAATTCAACGTATCTAGACTTGTCGGATCTCCTCCTGGCTATGTTGGATATGAAGAAGGTGGCCAACTAACAGAAAAGGTCCGACGCAACCCATACTCCGTTGTTCTGTTCGATGAGGTTGAGAAGGCTCATCCAGATGTCACAAACATGCTTTTACAAATTCTCGAAGAAGGAAAGCTAACTGACAGCTTCGGGCGACAAGTCGATTTCAGAAACACCATTATCCTGCTCACATCCAATGTTGGAGCTGAACGTCTTCAAAAGGGATCAGCCATGGGATTCACTTCACCGGATGAAGAGGAAGACTACAGCCGAATGAAAGAGAACCTCACAGAGGAAGCAAAAAAAGTCTTCCGCCCCGAGTTCTTAAATAGGTTTGATGATATCTTAGTCTTCAGATCACTAGGAAAAGAAGAACTGAAGCAAATTCTCGATCTGGAATTAGAAAAGGTTCGTCAACGGTTGACAGAACGTAACATCAATTTTGAATTAGAAGACTCAGCTCGTGATCTACTGCTAGAAAAAGGATACGATCCGACTTATGGAGCTCGCCCTATGCGCCGTGCTGTAGAAAGACATCTGGAGGATCCAATGGCTGAAGAGATTATCCGAGGTGAACTGCTTGAAGGCGAAACCATTACCATAAAGGCAAAGGATGGCTATTTGAAATTCACTCAGAAAAAAAGACGATCTAAGAGCAAAGGCTCCAAAGTTTCCAGCTAACTGAAGAGCCCAAATTTAATCTCCGCTTGGCCAGGATCATGGTTAAGCATTTTTATTAACAAGGAATTTGTTGACTCGCATCAAGTCAATCAGATTGATAATAAACCCATCTGTTAACCCCATGGAACAACCTGAAGAAAACCCAATCAAGGATGCATTCAGTAGCTTAGCGCGAATATCCCATATGTTCTGGGAGTCCATGGGGGCAATATTCACAAAACGATTTCGACTGAGAGATTTGGTCGAGCAAATCAATTTCATCGGAGTCAAATCCCAATCCGTAGTCCTACTCACAGGGGCCTTCACAGGTATGGTCATGTGTGCACAATTCTACATTCAGTTTCATAAAGTCAAGATGGACAATGCTGTAATGTCTGTAGTCAGTGTTGCAATGTGCCGCGAGCTAGGCGCCGTATTAACCGCATTAATGGTATCTGGACGGGTTGGGGCCGCAATGGCAGCGCAGCTGGGAACAATGAAAGTTACCGAGCAAATAGATGCCTTGAGAACACTTGCAACTCACCCAATAGATTTTCTAGTTGCACCTCGATTACTTGCAACCCTGATCACTCTACCATTACTCACTGCAGAAGCAATTGCCATTGGAATGGCTGCTGGAATGGCAGTAGCCGTTTATCTACTAGGATTAGATCCTGTTTTCCTTTGGACAAATATGGTTTTTTACACTTGGTCAGAAGATGTGCTGATGGGATTGATTAAAGCCTTCATTTTTGCTGGTATTATCGGAACAGTCTCCTGCTACAAGGGCATGAATTGCGGGCAGGGTGCAGAGGGTGTCGGCCGAGCCACAACTGAGGCAGTTGTTACCTCATCAATCATAATACTAATAAGCAATTTCTTCGTAACCCTGCTGTTGAACAAGATACTTATATTCTCAGATTGATCGAAGTAAGCCAATTACGAAAAAGTTTTGGAGCCCAAGAGGTTCTAAGCGGTGTTAATTTATCAATTAGTCGCGGAGAGTCTGCCGTAATAATCGGAGGAAGTGGATGTGGCAAAAGCGTCCTTTTGCGACATATAATCGGATTAATCCAACCCGACTCAGGTGACGTAAGAATCGAAGGCGAAAGCATAGTTGATCTAAGCGAAAGGCAACTGATCAAGGTGCGCCGAAAATTTGGCATGCTTTTTCAAAGCGCCGCATTGTTTGACTCGTTAACCGTTGAGGAAAATGTGGGGTTCCTTCTTGATCGAGAAGAAACTATGCCCCGAGAGGAAATTCGAAAAACCGTCGCAGAAGCACTAGAGCTCGTCGACTTAGGAGGCACTCAAAACAAAAAACCAGCCGAGCTGTCCGGTGGCATGCGCAAGCGGGTGGGACTCGCGAGAGCTATCGTTTACAAACCTGAAATTATCGTTTATGACGAACCAACAACAGGCCTAGATCCAGTGGTATCTGATAGTATAGATCAGCTCGTAATCAAAATGCGTGACCAACTTAATTGCACTACGATCGTTGTCACTCATGACACTCGCAGTATGCGCCGTGTTGGCAACCACGTAATGATGCTCCACCATGGCGTAATTCATGCCAACGGAAAACCAGATGAAATTTTCAACTCAACCGATCCCATAGTTCACAAGTTTGTAAACGGCATCGCCGATCCAAAAGATCTGGAGTTCTAATATGAAAACAAAAACAGAGTGGAAAGTCGGCTTGTTTATCGCCATTTCATTGGCAATAGCAGTCGGGTTAGTCCTAAATTTCGCAAAGGGTATCAGCCCCTTAACCAAAACCTACTCCCTCAACCTAGTAACCAAAAATGTTGATGGCATTGTAAAAAATGCAGTAGTCATGATGGCGGGTGTCCCTATCGGTAAAGTCACCCAGATAAACCTTAATACCGACAAGTCCGAAGTAAGTATGAAAGTTCAGATTGAAGAAACATACAAAATACGGAAAGGATCCAAATTTCAAATAGAAACGTCAGGGTTTCTAGGCGACAAATACATTGGTATCATTCCAACATCCGACAATAAAAGTCCCGAACTGCAAGACGCAGATATAGTTCAGTGCGAAGAATCATTCGATATTATGAGAGTTGCTCGCTCAACATCAGGCGTCGTGAATCAATTAAATTCTGCCACATCCCAGATTACAAATATAATTAACCGCATAGACCGCAAACTCCTTGACGAACAGACCCTGACAGATCTCTCTTCTGGACTACGCAATCTACGTGACATTTCAGAGAGTGCATCCAAAACGATTGCCAACGTCGATCACCTAATAACTACCAACTCTGCACCAATTCAGCTGGCCATTGGTAATGTCGTCGAATTCTCTGAAGAATTGAAAATCGCGGGTGGAGAACTACGGAGTGCTATCAAGACCAACCGAATAATCCTTGACGAGTCAATGACGAATATCAGAAACACCACTGAGTCTTTAAATAAACTAATCGGAGCAGCCGAACGAGGCGAAGGACTAGCTGGAAAATTGTTCGCTGACAAGGAACTTGCAGAAAACATTGTTACTCTTTCAAGCAATCTAAATGAAGTCAGTGTAAAACTTAATCGTAAAGGACTTTGGGGCGTCCTTTGGGAAGATAAAAATAAAAAGAAAGAGGAAACCGAAAATACCAAAAAAGAAATAAGACGTTAATGGCTAAGCCCACTGACATTCAGATCACTGCTACAAAACTTTTCTTTCTTCCAATCGAAACAAGGGTGCCTCTCAAGTTCGGCACTGAGACATTGACTCATGTAACATGTGCCAGGGTACAATTAACAGTATGCTTATCAAACGGAGATAAGGCTAAAGGCTGGGGCGAAACACCACTAAGCGTTCAATGGGTTTGGCCTAGTAAATACTCATACGAAGCTCGCCATAAAGCATTAAAAGACTTCTGTATTAGCTTATCCAAGGCATGGGCAGAGTTTGATAGTGTTGGGCACCCTCTTGAGATTAGTCACGATTTTCAACAAAACGAACTATCTAAACTACTCAATGACTTTAACAATACACAATCTGTAGGGGAGCCAATGCCATGGCTTGCCGCACTAGTTTGTTGTTCGCTATTTGATATCGCCTTACATGACGCGTTTGGCATAGCCCTTGACCTTCCCACCTACGAAACATACTCCGCCAAACATATTAGCCGCGACCTTGAATATTTTCTTGAACCAGCGATTAAATCCAATATCAGCTTTACAGATAAATTCCCAAATGAATTTCTAGTAAAAACTCCTCAAACTTCTATGCAGGCTTGGCATCTAGTCGGAGGACTAGACTTATTAGAAGAACATGAATTAACTGGTGACGAACCAGACGACGGACACCCAGTACTTCTTTCAGATTGGATTCAAACCGATGGTTTAACTTGCCTCAAAATCAAGCTGCGTGGCAACGATGCAACTTGGGATTACAATCGATTAGTTCAGGTTGGGGACATCGCCATTAAGAATGGTGCTCATTGGCTATCTGCAGATTTCAACTGCACCGTCAACGATCCCAAATACGTCAACGAAATTCTTGATAGGCTAATGATGGATAAACCAAGAATTTTCGGCATGATACTATATGTTGAGCAACCGTTTCCCTACGAATTAGAATCAAACAGCATCGACGTCCACAGCGTTTCAGCTCGCAAACCACTTTTTCTCGATGAAAGCGCTCACAACTGGCAATTAGTTCGTCTAGGCCGTGAACTTGGCTGGACAGGCGTCGCACTAAAAACTTGTAAAACCCAAACTGGAGCGATCCTTAGCGCTTGCTGGGCTAAAGCCCACGGAATGACATTGATGGTACAAGATTTGACTAATCCTATGTTAGCACAAATTCCCCACATGCACCTGGCCGCACAAACCGGCACCATAATGGGTATTGAAACCAACAGCATGCAGTTTTACCCCGCAGCATCGACAAAAGAAGAAAAAATACATTCAGGAATTTACAAACGTCGTAATGGCAAAGTAAATATTAAGTCACTAGATGGCCCTGGCTTTGGGTATCGCGTAGAAGAAATTAAACGCACACTCCCAGAACCAATAATGGTTTCCGGCAACACCTAATGAATAAAACACCAAAAACTATTTTTCTAATAGCAGGTGAAGCTAGTGGCGATACATTAGGAACCGAACTGATTAACTCTATTCGTAATCAGCCCAACGGAAAAAATATCGAATTCATTGGCACAGGTGGTCAAAAAATGAAGATGGCCGGCTTACAACAGCTATTCGATCTCACTGAACATGCGGTCGTAGGCTTTTGGGAAGTACTAAAAAACTATTTTAAGTTTCGAAAACTGTTCCAGCAATTAATCAATTTGGCGATAAAGAACGAACCGGACGCTATCGTGTTAATTGACTACCCTGGATTTAATCTCCGCTTCGCAAGAGCAATTCGAAACCATCAAAGAAAAGGAACCGGAGCGTTTAAAAAATGGCAGCCAAAAATCATAGCATTCGTTTCCCCTCAAATCTGGGCATGGAAGGAAAACAGATTAAAACAAATCACTTCTGATTTTGACTTGATGCTATCAATTTTTCCTTTTGAGAAATCGTGGTATGCTAAACGCGCCCCAAATTTTGCTGTTGAATTTGTCGGACATCCATTAGTAGACCGATTTTCGATAGAGAAAGCCGAAAATAACAAAACTACATCCAATCCTGATCTTTTTACTGTTCACCCTGAAGTCCTTCTTCTTCCTGGCAGCAGGCAGCGAGAACTTGAAAAGCATCTACCTGTAATGCTTGACGCCGTAGCAATAATAACCACTGAACTTAAAATAAAAGTTCGCATTGTATTACCTGACGAAAAGATGCTTAGCTTGGCTAAAGATATTGTTCCCACAGGAACTGAAATTGCCCTTCAAATCGGAAATTTAGAAAAATCGCTTAATCATGCAAGCCTCACTATTGCTTCATCCGGCACAGTAACTATGGAATGTGCATGGTTCAGAGTCCCAACCGTCGTCCTATATAAAACTAGCCTAATTACTTATACTATCGGAAAATTCCTCATAAAAGTTCCCTACGTAGCTATGCCAAACATCTTAGCTGAAAAGGAGATTTTTCCTGAATTTATTCAAAATAAAGCCACATCTGATAACATCGCAAAGGCTAGTTTACGGATTCTACAGGACAGCATCGAACGTCAACAAATTCTAACAGGCCTTGAGCATATCGCCAGTCAACTAGGAGAACCCGGCGCCACCACCCGGGCCGCAAAAGCCATCCTGCAGTCAATCGAATAAATCCTTATCGCTCTACTCTCGACCCGCAGATAAGACTTAGGTAGTGTCTGTGGGCAGGCATGGTTCAATATCTTGATCTATTGCGATTGGTTTTAGACAAAGGTAAAACCAAAGACGACCGCACTGGGACTGGAACGATTTCAGTTTTCGGAGCGCAAGCTCGTTTTCCAGTTGGTGAATTTTTTCCCGCACTCACAACAAAGAAGCTTCATTTCCGATCTATTATTCACGAATTACTTTGGTTTCTAAAAGGCGAAACCAATATTAAATACCTCAATGAAAATGGCGTAACAATTTGGGATGAATGGGCAGATGAAAATGGCGATCTAGGCCGGGTATATGGTGCACAATGGTGTGACTGGAAAAAACCAGATGGCACTTCTGTAAATCAAGTTGATCGTTTAATAAGCGAATTAAAAAACAATCCTAATAGCCGCCGCCATATAATTAGTGCTTGGAATGCTGGGGAACTCAATGAAATGGCCCTGACACCCTGCCACGCCATGGTTCAGTTCTACATTCATGACGATGAATTAAGTTGTCAACTATATCAGCGAAGTGCTGACTTATTTCTCGGAGTGCCGTTCAACATAGCCTCTTATTCGTTGTTACTGATGATGGTGGCTCAGGTATGCAATCTAAAAACTGGCGAATTCATACACACATTTGGAGACTTACATCTATATTCAAACCACATAGATCAAGCAAAACTACAACTAGGCAGGGAACCACGAGTACTTCCCAAGATGACAATCAATTCAGAAGTAAAAGACATTTACGGGTTTCATTACGAAGACTTTAAATTAGAGAATTACGCCCCTCATCCATCCATCAAGGCTCCCATTGCAGTCTAAATTAATGTCCGCTGCTACATTCCAAGCAATTGCCGCAATGTCACTAAACCGAGTAATCGGTAATAAAAATAATATTCCATGGCATTTACCTGAGGATTTTAAGTGGTTCAAGAAAACCACTATGGGGCACGTACTAGTAATGGGCCGAAAGACATTTAATTCAATTGGTCGCCCACTACCAGGTCGCGACACTGTAGTTTTAACCCGCAATCCAGAATCTATCATTGGAATTCCCACATTTAGTAGTATTGCAGCATTTGAACAAGCGGATGAATTCCAAAAACGTAAGATTTTTATTTGCGGAGGGGCAGAGATTTATCGTCAAACACTGGAAAAATGTTCTGATTTATTTTTGACACTAGTAAAACAAAAAATCGACGGCGACACCTTCTTTCCTGATTACGAGTCACTTTTTGATACCGGGACAATCATTCATGAAACAGAAGAGTTTGACATAATCCATTATCGCCAACTAAAGCAAGCTCACCACCCCTTAAGCTGCGATTGACTTGCTATCAAACGATGAGTAATTTTTTTTGACATGATTGTAGCTGGAACCAAAGCAACGCCGCTTTCGGAACATCATATAAAGCAGAAAACCGATGTACAATTATCGGAAATTTTTCTATCAATCGCACCTTTTCTTGATGGAGTCCAAAATCAGTTATCCAGCCAGTTTTCTGCATTTGACACTGAAATATCTCCTTACGCTAAATATGCTCTTTCTAGACAAGGAAAACAATTAAGAGCTGCCTTAACCGGACTAGCAGCCAATTGTGTGGGCGGCTGTAATGACTCTGTAACACGGGCGGCGGTAATTGTTGAAATGGTACACCTAGCAACTCTAGTACACGATGATATTATTGATGAAGCCGAAGTTCGACGTGGACTACCTACCCTTGCAAACAAATGGGGCAATTCTGTTGCTGTTCTTACAGGAGATTGCCTTTTTGCTCACTCACTAAAACTTGCAGCCGAATTTCCCTCCTCAGATGTTTGCAAAGCCGTCGCTACTGCTACACGCACAGTTTGTTCAGGTGAAATCATTCAAAGCCACAGGAAGGGTCAATTCAAACTAGATCAATCAGATTACCTAAACATCATCAGAATGAAAACTGGTGAGCTATTTGCACTATCTTGCGAATTAGGAGGATCCCTCGCCGGTGCAAACACGAACGAAACGCAAGCCCTACGCCGTTACGGAATGGCACTAGGTACAGCTTATCAGATTTACGACGACTGCCTTGATCTATTTGGGACAGAATTAGAGTCCGGGAAATCTCTCGGAACCGATATTGTCGGGGGCAAAGCAACACTTCCAATTATTCTACTTCAGGAACAGGCTGGGCCAGAACTAGTAAACAAGTTCGAACAAATGGTAACGAGATGGGATGCAGATCAATTGAACATTTTGCAGGGTTGGTTGTCTGAATTTAATATTCTGGAGCAGTCCCAGTCTTGTCTCAGTGTATTCCTTGACGAAGCATGTGATTCGCTAGAAACCATCAATGAATCAGATGATCGGAATGTCTTGGAAATGTTACCCAAATTTTTGGCGCAACAATTCGAGCAGCTGGGTGTTTCCTGAATTACCGGGACTACCCTAATGTTGGAAACCATTTCCAAAAAACACCCGGCAAAAGGTGTCGAAGCCATGCCGGAATGGAATGAGAAAAAAGTCGTCGATCGCGCTCAAAACGGTGATATGGAGGCGTGCGATGAACTGATCCAGCAGTATCAAGAACGCATATATTCAACTATATACCATATGATTTCGAATCATGAAGATGCTGCCGACCTAGCCCAGATAACATTCATCAAAGCAATTCGAAAAATTAACAATTTTAAAGGGCAATCTTCATTTTTTACCTGGCTATATCGCATCGCTGTCAATAACACTATCAACTTTATTCGCACCAAACGTAAACGAGTAATCCTCAGCATCAACCAGATGGACGAGGAATTCGACCGAGGTGAAGAATTACTAGGACTCGTCTCAAAAGAAACACCTCAACGAGACATCAACCGCCTCGAGCTACAAGGAATTTTGAACGCAGCCATGTTAAAATTGTCTCCAAATCACAGGCTTGTAGTTACTCTGCATGACGTACAAGGCATGCCACATGAACAAATTGGAGAAATCATGGACTGCAATACAAATACCGTACGCACACGGCTGCATTATGCACGAAAACAATTACAAGCACATCTTTCTGATTATCTTAAACAGTAATGGAATCTGACACCAACAAGACGGAACCTATTCAGGAATTACTTGCCTCTAAGAAGCAGGAGAAACCAGGAAAGGAATTTTTTAAAACATTTTCTGACCAAGTACTTACTCGCTTAGAAGAACCAACACCCAAGCAAACTACTTGGGAACGCCTGAATGAAAAAGTTGATCCAATTAGAGCTGCAGCAGCTTTATTTGCCATCGTGATTGGAAGCGCCTTGATTTTTGCCTTCGATGAAGGATCCACTATTGCAGAAACTGAAAGTAATCCACTTGATCAAGCCGATAGCCGAATGATGACTGACATCACAATACCAAACTTAGCACCCGCACCCCCAATACCATTAATCAAATCGAAAAATAATGTGCTAGCCGAATTTGGGGCACCCAAAGAAATAAGAGCCAAGCCAGAGCCTCCTCGTATTCTCATGAACCCTGGAGCCAACTTGAAAGCTAGAACAGTTAAAGGAAGTAACCTCTTAAGAAACAACTCTTCATCAAACAGAGTTAATTCACCAAAATAATATAAGCCTCGAATGAGGCTTAATTGGTCAGATTAAAATCTGGTGAACACCAGAACATCCTTACCCAAACGAATCTGCAAACGCTCAGTCCGCTCTTTTTCATCCTTTGATGATGTATTTCTCTCAGCAGCTTCAACCAAATTAGCTTTAACATTCTTCCCCCTAAGAGCAATCCCCCTCCCCGCAGTACCAACAAATAGCATTAATTCTTTACTAAGCTTCTCTTGCACCCCATTAACATTCAATCGATATAAACTGCCAGATCCAGACCAATCTCCTTTAGATGAAATTAATTGAGCACGAGAATTAGCACCTCTATTTTGATCCTCGCGAGCAGCAGCAAACATCAAAGGAATATATCCTGGTTTATTAGTGCTTACCCACTGAATCATCTTTTTAGTAGCTTCTATATCAACCTGATTATTCTCTCCCTCTTCTCCCTCTTCTTGCCCATATGTTTGACCATACTCGGCAGGTCTACTAAAATTATAATCCCCTAAGTTATCGTCTTCCTCAATCTCACCTTCATCCAAAGCTTTTTGATAAACTTCTTTAACGTCTTTTAAAACCTCAGCATACATAGCGCTCTTTGAGTATCCATAAAACCGTATGACATTGCCGTCGCTTTCTGGCCAAACTTTAGCCCAAACACCCTCCATCTGACTCATTCGCCCTCCAATCGCACGCATTTCTTCTACACTACTAACATCGACATAATTCTCTTTGGTAGCCCTCAAAGAAGCATTTCTTGCAAACTTCCAACGTCCAACAATTCTGTCACGACCGTACAAATTAGATTGACCAGTTTCAAAGAACTTCTCGATATCACCCATGAACTTTAAAAGTTTTTTTGCCTCCTTGGAACCAGGCTCGATTGCCTTTAACTCCTCATAACGATTGTTGATAGCAGCCACCACATCGCTGTTCGATAGAATCTGCTCCAACGTAAGCGAATCACCAGATTTCCACATCTCGTAAAGAGATTCACCTGAACCACTCTCTTCATCGGAAGAAGCATAGGAATCATCAGAATAAGAATCCTCACTAGACGAGTCACTCTCGTCTTCAGATCCAATCAGAGACTTAATCTCGCTTTCCTCAGCCAAAGCATAAAACCCAGGATAAGCGGTCAATAAATCCTGAAGTTTTTTGCCACGATCATCCCAAATTAACATTAGTAAATTACGGACTTCATAGTGCAGTTCAGGCGTTTTATCATATGCAGCTGCAATACCTAAAAATGGGGTGTCATCTAACTGCACACGAGCTTCATTCAACTTAGCTAACAATCCCTTGTCACCGCTATCCTGTTTAAGAGGTACCGTAAAATTTCCTAGTCTATAAATGATTGATAACATCATCACAGAATAAATCAGAGCAGTCACCAAACCTGTACACAAACCAAGTTTACGATTCATTCTCTTGAAATTATTTAACTGAAATTCATCCCAACGATCCGAAAGGCGCTTTCGGACAATCATACTGACAACAATACCAGCAATAGCAAAAATGAGAACCAAAGCTATGAAGCCAAAAAGGGTAGGCATCGCTCTATGCCAAAAAGGATTAACATCAATGGGCCATTTTCCGTCAGTAAACCAACTAAAAGCTAATCCCCCAAAAGAATCAGAAAAATTTATGGCAAGAACGACCCCTAATAGAGTGATTGCACCATTGATACCACCTTTGAAATAGCCCTCCAATGCCAGAATCAGAAAAAGTAATCCAATAAGCAGGTAAATCCACATGACTGAAGAAAAATATACCTAATTATCCTGAAAATCACGCGATTTTTTCCAAATCATTAGCATAATCCCTTGAAAAAGTCCTTTGCAACCTTACAAGTCGCCTCAGATAATGTATCAAGCGAGACTTCAAGCGTCTGCCCTACCACTTCACTTATCTCTCGAACATAAGCCGGTTCACAACGTTTACCTCGAAACGGCATCGGAGCAAGAAACGGAGCATCCGTCTCAAGCATGAATTTATGGATTGGAACTGAAGCCAAAGTTTCCCTTACTTCGGCTGCATTTTTAAATGTACAAACACCTGTAAAACTAACAATCGAGCCCAAATCTAGTACACGTTTGGCAGCTTCAGGGTTGTCCACAAAACAGTGAAATACTCCACGAACACGATTAGCAAATGGCTCAAAAACCTCAAGGCAAGGCTCAAAAGCCGCACGTTGATGAATGACCACATTAAGGCCCAACTCTGCCGCAACTTCGAGTTGTTGCCGAAAAAGCTGCACTTGCTTGGCTTTAAATAAAGTGTCATCCGTTTCCGTCCCCCCTCGAGAACTAGGCAATCTATAATGATCAATTCCAATCTCACCAATTGCCGATACCTTCGAGTTCTTCGCCAAACATTCCAACTGGATACGAATATCTTCAGGAGCCTCCATGCAATCGTTAGGATGCCAACCCACTGCAGCAAAAACACTTTCAAAGCGATTAGCAATTTCGATCGCACGCTGACTACTTTCAAGATCGGTACCAATTGTAACAATTCTTGATATGCCAGCATCAGCAGCTCGGCTAATCACTTCAGATAATTCGTCGCGGAAGTCAGGAAAATCTAGATGAGCATGTGTATCGTAAAACTCTTTCATGGGTGAACCAATCTGTTAAGGACCATCATATAGACTATCCGACAACTTGTCATTTTTCTTCAAATCAGTCTAGTAGCTGTTATAGTTTTCCAACATTTGATATAAATTATTGCAAAATACTATGAACGGACCTACATCCCCCGAGGAATTCCAAAAACAGATGCAGGACTTCCTCCAAAAGCAGTTCAAGGGATTCGACACTAACGGATTCACCGGCTCTCAACCATCTGGAACAGAGGAAGAAGTCTCGAAGACCAGCAAAAAAGATGAATTCGATTTTTCTTATAAGCCTAGAGATATAAAGGCTCATCTTGACCGCTACGTTATTAAACAAGATGAAGCAAAAAAGGTATTAAGCGTAGCCCTTTGTGACCATTACAACGCCGTACGCGAGGTATTCAAAGGAAACGAACAAAGCCAGTATACCAAACAGAATGTTATGCTAATTGGCCCCACTGGTGTTGGTAAAACCTATCTAATCCGCAGCATCGCCGAGTTAAT
>JASLKL010000033.1 GCA_030747605.1 Verrucomicrobiota bacterium
TTTGAATCGGATGAATTGATGCCACCCCTTAAATCTGGCAAGCAACTGACGGCCGCTGAAAAGCAGCTTCTGCACGATTGGATTTCCCAAGGAGCGAAGTATGAACAGCATTGGGCTTATGTTCAGCTTAAGAGGCCTTCTGTTCCTGTGGGCAAGAAACTTTATTGGTCAAAAGGAGTGATTGACAGTTTTGTAATGGCCCGATTGAAAAGGGAAAATGTCTCTATTTCTCCCGAGGCTGACGCTGGCACGTTGGCTCGCAGGCTTCATATCGATCTAACTGGCTTGCCTCCATCACAACGTTTAGCCAATCGATTAGCTAATTCTCCGGAAAGCTACTTGGCGATTGTCGACGAATTACTCGCTTCGCCGCAGTTTGGAGAACGTCTTGCCAGTTACTGGCTTGACCTTGTGCGTTATGCCGACACGGTTGGCTATCATGGAGACCAAGACCACCCAATTACACCTTATCGTGATTGGGTGATTAAGGCCTTTAATGATAACATGCCATTCGATCGGTTTACCGCTGCTCAGATAGCAGGCGATCTTCTCCCTCAATCTACTGTTAATGATAAGATTGCTAGTGGCTATAATAGACTGTTGCAAACATCACATGAAGGGGGAGTCCAGCAGAAAGAGTATCTGGCAAAATATTCTGCTGACCGGGTGCGTAACGTTTCCAATGTATGGCTTGGCGCAACAATGGGATGTAGTGAATGTCACGACCATAAGTATGATCCTTTTACGCAGCGAGATTTTTACAGTATGGCTGCTTTTTTTGCAGATGTAGATGACAGTCAAACTTTTCGAGGTAGCAATACATTGCCAACTACCCGCGAGCCAGAGATGAAGGTAGTTTCCCCACTAGATGTTACTGGAAAAATTACTCGAACTATGGTTACCGAACATGTGAAACCGAGAGATATACGAGTGCTTTTAAGAGGTGATTGGATGGACGATTCTGGTGAAATTGTGGTGCCTGCCACTCCCCGGTTTTTGCTGCCAATAAAAAAGAATGGACGCGCTACCCGGCTGGAATTGGCAGGTTGGTTGACCAATTCTAGAAACCCACTTACGGCTCGTGTCTTTGTTAATCGCCTGTGGTATCTATTTTTCGGGAACGGACTCTATCGATCCCTTGACGATAACGGCTCTCAAGGTGAGTGGCCCGATTATCCTGAACTGCTCGACTGGCTTTCTGTTGAGTTTATAGAAAGTGGATGGGATATTAAATATATAGTTCGCCAAATTGTGACTTCTCGTATTTACCGCCAATCTTCCTACGTAAATACGGTTGCAATCGAGAGAGATCCAGCCAATCGCCTTCTTGCCAGACAAGGACGTTTTCGTTTTTCTGCGGAGACTATTCGTGACAATGCTCTTGCGATTAGTGGGTTAATCAACAGTAAGATGGGAGGTGCTGTTGTGCGTCCTTATCAGCCGGTTGGTTATTATGCCCCACTTAATTTTCCAAAGCGCACCTATCAGGCTGATAATAATCACGACCAGTATCGACGAGGTGTTTACATTCACTGGCAAAGGCAGTTTTTACACCCCATGTTGCGTGCTTTTGATGCGCCAACACGAGAAGAGTGTACTGCAATGCGGACAGTTAGTAATACTCCGATTGCTGCTTTAACATTGATGAACGATCCTTCATATGTTGAGGCTGCTAAAGGTTTTGCCGTGCGCATTCTTCATGAAGGAGGAGATACGCAACATGAACGTTTGACTTGGGCTTGGCAGACCGCTTTATGTAGACCACCTGAAAAGGAAGAATTGTCTGTTATGTTAGAGTTTGCTGAGAATGTTATTAAGCACTACGAAAATGACAAGAAAGCTGCAACTGAATTGCTAAATGTTGGAATTTCAAAGTTGCCAGAAAATATTTCAATGTCTGATGCCGCTGGCTGGACAAATGTCGCTCTCGCCCTGCTTAATCTTAGTGAAGTGATCACCCGTAACTGAAATGCCTATTTTACAACAATCGGTTCAAACATATGTTAACCGTCGTTCTTTTCTTAGTTCTTCTACTTTCAGTTTGGGGGCTGCCGCGCTCGCAAGTTTAGCCAAGCCAGCTTGGCTTCATTCCGCTACAACATCGGCAGGTTTGAATAGTTTGCCGAATTTTGCACCAAAGGCAAAACGTGTAATTTTTCTTTGTATGGCTGGGGGGCCTTCGCATCTAGAAACTTTTGATTACAAGCCTCACTTGGGAAAACTCAATGGTCAGCCAATGCCAGAGTCATTTACTAAAGGTCAGCCTATAGCTCAGTTACAAAATCAACAACTCAAGTGTCTTGGGCCTATTTTCAAGTTTAACCGACACGGCCAGTCGGGACAGGAAATATCTGATATCCTGCCTGGAATAGGAGGTATTGCTGATGATATTGCCATTGTAAGGTCTATGCATACTGATCAAATTAATCACGATCCAGCACATACAGTGATGAATACCGGAACATCAATCTCTGGTCGTCCTAGCATGGGTGCTTGGGTGACATACGGGCTTGGTTCTATGAATGATGATTTACCTGGATTTGTAGTACTAACGAGTCAGGGTGGTCGTAATCCACAGCCTATTTCATCAAGGCAATGGGGATCTGGTTTTTTACCGAGTAAATTTCAAGGGGTTCAATTTTATTCACAGGGTGATCCGGTGCATTATGTGCGCTCTTCGCCAGGTATTAATAGACAACAGCAAAGCAGTTTCGTTGACACGGTTGGTAAATTGAATCGCATTCGTAATCATAAAGTTAACAATCCTGAAATTGAATCACGTATAGCCCAATATGAACTGGCATTTCGCATGCAGGCAAGTGTGCCAGAGCTAATGAATTTTGATGGTGAGCCACAACATGTACTCGACCGATACGGAGTCAAGGAAATGGACGGTTCGTTTGCTTCGAACTGTCTACTCGCTCGTCGACTTGCTGAGCGAGGTACGCGCTTCATTCATCTTTATCATCGAGGATGGGATCATCATGGAGATCTTGACCGTTACATGAAAATTTGTTGCGGTCTGTGTGATCATCCTAGTGCAGCTTTGGTTAAGGACCTCAAGGAACGAGGGTTACTTGAGGACACGCTAGTTGTATGGGGTGGTGAATTTGGTCGTACTCCTATGTTTCAAGGTAAAGGTGCTACTGCGGGTCGTGATCATCACATGAGAGCATTCTCGATTTGGATGGCAGGTGGTGGAGTTAAAGGAGGGGTTACGCATGGAGAAACCGACGAATTAGGATATCATGCAGCTGTCAATCGAACTCACATACGGGATTTACATGCAACTATGCTGCATTTATTAGGCATAGATTCTCAATCGTTTACACATCGCTTTCAAGGGCTGGATGCGCGATTAACTGGTGTTGAGGGGGAAGCGCAAGTAATTAAGTCGATCCTTACTTAATATTATTAGTAATTGAGTCGAAAGGAGATATATCTTATTAGATGTTTTGTAATTCAGTTGTACGAAAAAACTGATTTGACTAAGTATGAAATTGGCGTAACGGTCCTTTGTTAAGGCAATCTACCGGTTTATGAGTTTATCATCATGTGACAAGATTACTGTGACTAAACGCGATTTAGCAACAAGAGTACGCTTAGCTATTAAGCCTAAAATAAAGTTACATCAAGCTGAAGTTACAGAGTTAATTACTCAGACACTTGATGCCATTCGTGATTCCCTATCCAAGGGTCAAACTGTAGAGCTCAGGAACTTTGGTGTATTTAGAATAGAAACCCGAAAAGAACGGATTGGGAGGAATCCTAAAAATCCTGAGGTTGATATTCAGATTCCAGAGAGAGCAGTAGTTAAGTTTCGTGCGGGGAAGGAAATGAAAGCATTATTATCGAAAAACACAGCATCCAATCTGGATGCTTCAAGCGAGACTTCCATTTAATAGCTAGGTTATTTTATTCGGAAGCTTGTCTCAAACTTTCCAGTTCCTCCCATCTCTCGTAGAGAGTAAGGGTTCTTTGTTTTGCTGCTTCCAACTTCCCAGCGAGTTCATTAGTTCTGTCCCCGTGTTTTGAGTGGAATTCTGGATCGGCGAATATTGCTTCAATTTCTACGACTTCTTTCTCAGTTTTAAGAATGGCATCTTCTATTCCTTCAAGCTCTTTTTTTTCTTTCCATTTGAGCTTGTTTGGTTTGGCGCTGTTGCTCTTATTCTTTTCAGTCTTTGGGGGTTTTTGTGTATTTTGACCAATTGAAATAGTCTTTCGTTCGGCCAATTTCTCGCGATAATACTCATAGTCTCCTTCGTTGTAGACTGTTTGCCCGTCTCCTTCAAAAGCAATAATGCCAGTGCAAACTCTATTTAAAAAATAACGATCATGACTTACGACAAGTACACATCCAGAGAATGCTAAGAGAGCCTCTTCAAGTAACCGCAAAGTGGGTAAATCAAGATCGTTGGTTGGTTCGTCTAAGATCAAGAAATTCCCGCCGTGTTTTAGTATGCGTGCCAGAAGTAATCGACTTTTCTCACCGCCGGACAAGCTCTTAACCTTCATGTTAATACGTTTTGGATTGAATCCAAAACGTTGTAGATAGGCTCTAATAGCGAGTTGCCCATTACCAAAATTAATTGCGTCAGATCCTTCAGCGACTTCTTCAAGTAGTGTTTTTTCTGGGTTCAACTGTATTCGCTCTTGATCCACATAATTAAACTCTGTTAGTACGCCTATTTTTCGGTTGCCCCCGGTTGGAGGTAGTTGCCCTAGTACTATTTTTAATAAGCTTGTTTTGCCTAAGCCATTTCGGCCACAAATTCCGATGCGCATTCCGGCTTCAAATTTAAAATGAAATTTTTCTATGAGAGATTTACCTCCTAATTCCAAATCAATATGAATCAGATCCAAAACT
This sequence comes from Verrucomicrobiota bacterium, assembly GCA_030747605.1. Lineage (GTDB taxonomy): Bacteria > Verrucomicrobiota > Verrucomicrobiia > Limisphaerales > UBA1096 > UBA1096. The sequence continues at coordinate 4,871 of JASLKL010000033.1, forward strand.
CGATTAGCTAATTGACCTGGAGGGGGAATAATCATTTCCATCGAAAGTTCCTTATCAGACTCCTGTGTGTTTCTTATGCTGTGAAATTTATCGACCCGGAATTTGGCTTTTGTAGTTCGTGCTTTTGGTCCTCGTTGAATCCAGTCTAGTTCTCTTCGTAAAAACCTTTTTCGCTTCAAATCCAGCGCTTTTTCGCTATCCATTCGCGCTAAGTTAGATTCGAGATAATTCGAGTAGTTCCCTTTGTGGAGATAGAAGCGTCCGCTTTGTAATTCAACGATATTATTGCAAATTTCATCGAGAAAATAGCGATCGTGAGTAGAAACTAAAAATGCCCCTCGAAACTTTTTTAAGTAATTTGCCATCCATTCAATTGATTCGGTATCAAGATGGTTTGTGGGTTCATCGAGTATTAAGAGATCGGGATTGGAAATAATAGCTCGGCAAAGTGCGACACGTCGTTTTTCTCCACCAGAAAGTGTTTTAATTATGCGGTCTGGATCAGGTGCATTTAGATGCATCATTGCAGCCTTGATCCTTGTATCAATGTTCCATGCATCATTAGCGGTAATCTGTTGTTCTAATTCAGATTGTATATTTGAATTCGGTGGCAAGCTTTCGTATTTCGCTAGCAAATTAATTATATGTTCTGCTCCTTCTCTGATTACATTTTCGACTGTTGCGTCTTCTGCCATCACAAGATCTTGTGACAAATATCCAATTACCAAGTCATGACGACGTGATATGTTACCTGAGTCCGGTTGGATTACTTCAGTGAGGATCTTTAGAAATGTTGATTTACCGGAACCGTTACGTCCTACCATTCCTAGGTGATCACCGATTCGAATTGTCAATGAAGCCTCTTTTAAGACTTCGTTATCGTTGAATCGTACTTTGATGTTGGCAGCATCAAGGAGAGTAATGTTAGAGTTTTGAGGCATTGGTCTAACCAAATCGCTTATAAGTAAGCGTTTTTAGAGTTCTTTTTGATTTGGTGGAACCATTGATAAGGCCAAGTCAGAGCTGTTTTGTTCGAAGTAACTTGCTGCCCAATCACTTTGAAAAAGTAGTACTGGATTTTTGTCTGAATCCCAGCCGAATCGAGAGCCGGTTGGTGGTGAAAGCTTATCCATTTGCTCTTCGCTAAACGTTTCAGGGAGCCACCGTATTACTTTCCAGGGGGCTGGTTCTAATCGTGTCGATGCATTATATTCACTTTCAAGACGGAATTGTACCACGTCAAATTGCAACGGCCCAACCGCTGCAAGTACGGGAACTGCCACTGCACTTCCCTTCAAGCTCAAGCATTGGATAGCGCCTTCCTGTAGCAATTGATTTAGACCTTGGCGGAATTGTTTGAACTTCCCGGTATCAGTGTTGTGTAGGTATGAAAAACTCTCCGGAGTGAATCTAGGGATTTCCTGAAACTCTAAGTCTTTTTGTGATGTTAGTGTATCTCCGATCCCGAAATCAGAGTGCCCTACCAAACCGATAATGTCCCCGGCGTAGGCCTCATTTACTGTTTCTCTTTCCTTTCCAAATAATCTGTGAGAGCTAGCTAAGCGCACTTTCTTTTTGGTTCGAGAATGAAATACCGTCATGTCGCGTTCGAATTTGCCAGAACAAATTCGAATATATGCTATACGATCTCGGTGTTTTGGATCCATATTAGCTTGGATCTTAAAAATAAATCCGGAAAAATCTTCACTATCTGGGGCAATCAAATTGCCTTTGGCCTCACGTCCTGATGGAGGTGGGGCGTGCTCAAGAAATCCCTGCAGAATCAACTCGACTCCAAAGTTGTTCATAGCACTCCCAAAGAAAACGGGAGTTGTGCGACCAGCCAAAATTTCATTGCTGTCAAATTCTGCGCCAGCCATTTCTAGCATTTCCAATTCTTCCGTTACTTTTGATAGAATTGTTTCTGGGACCCGCTCCTTCACAAAGTCATCTGATATATTGCCGACTTCTACTGGAGCTATGTAGGCTCCGCCTGTGGTTCTTTCAAAAAGGTGTACTTTTTTTGATAGTCGATCATATACGCCCTTAAAATCTTGCCCGTCACCGATTGGCCAGTTTACTGGAAAAGGTTTTAATTTAAGAACACTCTCTACTTCATCTAGTAACTCGATTGCACCTTTGCTTGGCCGGTCGCATTTATTGATAAATGTAAATATGGGAACTCCTCGCTGACGGCAGACCTCAAATAATTTTTTTGTCTGTGCTTCAATGCCCTTTGCGGCGTCAAGAACCATGACGACAGCATCTACGGCGGTTAGTACTCGGTAAGTGTCTTCTGAAAAATCCTTATGACCTGGGGTGTCGAGCAGGTTGATTTGGTAACCTTGATAATCGAATTGTAATACAGTTGAACTGACTGAGATCCCTCGTTTACGCTCAAGCTCCATCCAGTCTGATGTTGTAGCACGCTGGGTTTTGCGTGATCGCACAGAGCCAGCTAACTGAATTGCGCCTCCGTACATGAGCATTTTTTCAGTTAGTGTTGTTTTCCCGGCATCCGGATGCGAAATAATTGCAAACGTACGCCGTCGATTGATCTCTTTCTCCATGGCCCCAAACTTAAAAAGGTGGCGGACTGTATCAAAAGTGTCAAAAGCCTCAAGAAACAATCTTATATAAAGATAATAATGTATGGTGATAATAAAAAGAATTACTATGAATTATAGTGCATTATATTGACTTATTAGATCTTAATATGTTATTTATTTGCCGGTTTCTATGATTCAAGTAGATGATTTTAAGGCTTTTGATGCAAATGAAGTAGCTAAAATGCTAGATATGAAGTACCGAACAGTGACTCGTTATATTCAAGCGGGAAAAATTCGAGCACGGAAAATAGGTAAGAAATATTTTGTGACTGAACAGGATGTTAAAGCATTCATACTTGCACAGAGCACTAATGTCGAAAATACCCAAATTAACGAATATACAGCTGAAGATAATGCATATGAGGGTCAAATTAGAGAAGATTAACGTTAAAGTTAATTCGTATTTTCTGATAGCCAATTCAGATATTTTTGGTTTCCAGAAGTGATTGGGATGGCAATGAACTCTGGGTTATCATATGTGTGAAGATTGCAAATGGTTTGTTCAAGTTCTGGAATATTCTCTTCTACTGTCTTAAATAAAATTAGCACTTCTCTCTCCTTTTCAAGTTTATCTTTCCACCAATAGTGGGATTCTATCGAAGGGATGATGTTAGCGCAGGCAGCGAGTTTGGGTTCAAGTGCAGCCTTGGCCAGACTTCTAGCCAAATTAATGTCGGGGGAGGTAACCAGTATAAGGATAAATTTACTCATAGTTTATGATATAAAGGAACAGCTAAACCGGCATCACTATTATGGTCAATTTTCTTGACCGACACTATGCGCCGTAAAATGCTAGGCTTCATATGTTCAAATTCCCGCAATACAAACGGTTTTCTACAATTCTGCTTAAAACTTTTGTCTTAATTTTTTCTACTCAAGCGGAGGCATCAGATAATTGGCCTATGTTTCGAGGTAGTTCTGCACGAGGCATTTCGGATAATTCTAATTTACCGCTTGAGTGGGATGCAAAGAAGAACAAGAACATTGAGTGGAAGGTAACTGTGCCTGGGCTTGGTTGGTCTAACCCAGTGGTGCATAGCGGCCGCATTTATTTGACCTCTGCTGTGAGTGAAGGTGAGATAGAGCCACGAAAGCCCGGATTGTACTTTGGTGGAGATAGAAAGGAACCAATCAAGCATATGCATCATTTTCTAGTACTCTGTCTTGATATCGAAAGTGGAGATTATCTTTGGCAAAGGGAGATGCTTGCGACTCGGCCAGTGACCCCGATTCATATTAAGAATAGCTATGCTGCTGAGACGCCAGTTACAGATGGGGAACGAGTTTATGCGTATTTTGGAAGCCATGGTCTTTACTGCCTAGATAAGACGGGCAAAAAGCTATGGGAAAAAATGTTTAAGCCTTATGAGATGCGAAATGGTTGGGGGACAGGTGCTTCCCCGATACTTGAAGGTGATCAACTAATCATCGTCAATGATAACATGGAGGATAGCTGGCTTGCAGCTTTTGATAAGAACAATGGCAAACAGCTATGGAAAACAAAACGTGAAGAGCCAAGCAACTGGTCAACACCATTTGTTTGGAAACATGACGGTATTAGTGAATTGATTTTGACTGGCCGTAATCAAACGCGTTCGTATGACCTTGCTGGGAATGAGCGTTGGAGTTTGAAGTGGAAGACCCGGACTTCGATTGTAATTCCAACTCCATTTGAGGCTCATGGCTTGTTATACATTGCCTCTGGTTATGTCGGGGACCGGGAAAAACATGTATATGCTATTAAGCCTGGCGCGAAGAATGATATTTCCCTTAAGCCGGGTGAAACAAAAAACAATTTTATTGCTTGGTATGACAAAAGAGCCGCTCCGTACAATCCATCACCTTTGGTTTATGGAGATGAATTTTATACTCTATTCGACTTCGGTTTTTTAGCTTGTCGTGATGCTAGAACGGGAAGTGTGCATTTCGATAAGGAGCGTATCAACCCAGACAAGCCGACCGGATTTACTGCATCACCATGGGCATACCGAGGGCATGTGTTTGCATTGAGTGAAGCTGGCGAAACATATGTGTTTTTAGCTGGTAAGGAATATAAACTTGTGCGGGTTAATTATACTGGAGGTATGAGCATGGCCAATCCTGCTCTTGCTGCAGATCGCCTAATACTACGCAATCAAAATAATTTATTCAGTATTAGGGAAAAGCGCTAGATAGATGCCTTACAGATCTATTTCATAAACCCGCCAACGCTTGGTGGTCTGAGCTCCGATGCTATCAAGTACACGGTGCACTCGAAAGTTTGACTCTAGCATCCAAGAGAACTCAATACGTTTATACCGGCTTCCTATCAGGGTGTTCAGTACTATTGAGCCGAACGCTGACTCAATTCCTTTCTTTCGGTATGGCTTTAAAACACCGCCCACAACACCTCTTATAATATCCGTTCGGCGCCTTGCCAGCATGAAGCGAATTAAACCAAGTGGGCCAAGTTTTCCATTGCATGCTTTGATGGCGACATTGATATCTGGGATGGCGACACATACCCCAACTGGTATGCCATCGTATTCAGCAATTAGAGTACAGTCTGGCAGTAGAAACGGTTTAAGCTCAAGCACGAGCTTTATGAATTCATTGTGACTTATCGGAACTGCCCCCCAGTTTTCATTCCATGCTTCGCCGTACACTTTGACGAGTATATCGATTTCGTTTTCTATTTTATCTAGGTTTGCTTTTCTGATGGATATTTTATTATTCCGCGAACCAATTCTAGTTATTCGGTTCAGATATTGGGGATCAACATCGGAAAGTACAACTTCACGTGCTAGTAGGTCTTCTGCTTTGACTAAACCTGCTGTCTCTAAAAGTTTTTGGTAATATGGAGGGTTCCAGGTGGTTAGTAAGGTTGGAGGTTCGTCAAAGTTTTCGATTAATAGGCCAATTTGCTCGTTGATAGTGAAGCTGGCTGGTCCGCGCATTTTGATTAAGCCGTTTTCGTTGAGCCATTTTTTTGCTGTTTTGAGAAGTTGGTCTGCTACGGCCTGATCATTTATGCATTCGAAAAAGCCAAAGAAACCCAATTTGTCTTTGTAAATTTCTAGATGTCCGTTGAATTTTATAGCTGCAATGCGTCCCAGTGGATTGCCATCATTGTCACGAGCGAGGAAAAGTTGGGCATCCGAGTGGTCGAAAAATGGTCCCTGCTTAGGGTCCAGTCGTTTCATTTCATCACTCCATATCGGAGGAACCCAAGGAGAATTCTTGGCGTAAATACGCAACGGAAATCTAATGAACTCACGAAATTGCTTGCGTGAATCGACTGTTTCAATGCGTATCATCTATACTTAAGGAGGAAAATGATGCCATTTTGTAACTTAAAAACAATCTAATCATGAAAAAACCCGGGTTGAAAAAACCACAATTTAATTTAAAACGGACCGCGAAATGTTAAGCCTATTCTCTATTGGAGTTAGAGCTCCTTTGGCTATCACATTGTTTGCTGGTTGTGTAAAAGACACCTTAGCAAATAATCAGGATATTCTTCTCTCCCGTGTTAGACAGTTAACATTTGAAGGCCGGAGAAGTGGAGAAGGATATTATAGTTCTGATGGATCAAAGTTGATTTTTCAAAGCGAACGAGAGGCCGAGAATCCATTCTACCAAATCTATACAATCGATTTTAAGACAGGTCGTACAGTTCGTGTGTCACCCGGTTACGGCAAAACAACCTGTGCTTTTTTTCATCCAAATAGTCAAAGTGTGCTATTTGCATCAACACATCATGACTTGGGAGCTAAGGCTAAGCAAAAGGCTGAACTTGACTTCCGGGCCACTGGGAAGCAGCGCCGTTACTCTTGGGATTATGATGAGACAATGGATATCTTCACCGCTGACACTAATGGCAGTAATCTACGTCGGCTAACAAATTCTAAAGGTTATGATGCCGAAGCTGGTTTCTCTCCAGATGGTCGGAAAATTGTATTCAGTTCCACAAGAAGTGCTTATGTAAATGACCTCACGGAGGAAGAGGAAAAACTCCGAAATGTTGATCTTTCCTATTTTGGAGAAATATACATTATGAATGCTGATGGTTCGGATCAGAAGCGGCTGACGAGGTCTGCTGGCTATGATGGAGGACCGTTTTTCTCACCTAGCGGACAGCGAATTGTCTGGCGACGTTTTAATAAGTCCGGTTCGGTTGCCGAGATTCATACCATGAAATTAGATGGTTCTGATGTTAGAAAAATAACCAGTTTTAAATCAATGTCATGGGCTCCGTATTTTCATCCCTCGGGTGATTATATTATTTTTGCTAGCAATAAACTTGGCTTCTCAAATTTCGAGTTATATTTGGTAGATACACGCGGTCTATGTGAACCAATCCGGGTGACCGAGCGGGTTGGATTCGATGGCTTGCCAGTGTTTTCGCCCAATGGCTTGGAGCTTTGTTGGACTTCGAATGCTACTTCGGAAAAACAATCTCAATTGTTTCTGGCCAAATGGAATCACGAGGCTGCATTGTCGATGCTAGGTCGTGCTCCAAAGAAAAAAATAGAACAAGTAATAAGTTCTTCAATTGTTTCAGAGGATGATATTAAGAGGCACGTTGGCTTTTTGGCTTCTGATGAATTAGAGGGTCGCCTTACTGGGGGTGAGGGTATTCGTAAGGCAGCAGAATATATTCGTGGACATTTAGCTTCAGCAGGCCTCAAGCCGTTCGGAACTAAAGATGGCAGTTATGACCACAATTTCGAATTTACTGGTGGAGTGGAGTTGGTTAAACCTAACAATAAAATGATACTTCGGGGGCATACGGGTGAAGATCACGCTTTTGATTTAGACAAGGACTTTCGACCACTTGCGTTTTCGGCCAATGGCCAAATTGAAGGTGAGGTAATATTTGCCGGTTATGGTCTCACAAAACCGGGCAAGCTTGGAGTCGGATATAATTCTTATGGCGATTTACAGGTGAAGGATAAAATTGTGATGGTACTTCGCTATGTGCCGGAAGAAATATCAGTAGAGCGTCGCCAGGAACTGAATCGTTATGCTGGTTTAAGATATAAGGCGCTAATAGCGAGGAACAATGGTGCTAAGGCATTACTTGTTGTTACTGGTCCGAACTCACCTAATGCCGGTAAATTAGCTAATCTGAATTTTGACATGAGCATGGCGGGGGCAGGGATCCCAGTTATTTCGATTAGCGGCGAAATTGGTAATTCACTAGTGCAGTTTTATGGTAAGTCTCTAAAGGAATTGCAGACGTCTCTAGACAAGGAGAATCCGCATGCCGTGCATGGATTGTCACTGCCTGGGATAGTTCTGAACATAAAGACAAATATTAAAAGAATTCGAAAGAAAGGTAGTAACATTGTCGCAATGTTGCCTCCTGGGAAAGTGGCATCGGTGGAAAACTCCGAGTATGTTATGCTCGGAGCGCACTATGATCACCTTGGTCGTGGTGAGACTGGAGGTTTTGGTATTAAAGGGGAGGAGGGCTTAATACATAACGGTGCCGACGATAATGCTTCTGGAGTTGCGGCTTTGCTTGAGATGGCTGATCACTTAGCAAGTCGTCGTAAGACAAGGCCAGAGGAATTTAAACGAGGTGTAATTTTCAGTTTTTGGTCTGGAGAAGAATTAGGTCTAATCGGCTCTGCTCGTTATGCGGCTAAGCCGACAGTCGATCTAAAGCAGGTTGTTGCCTACCTTAACTTTGATATGGTTGGTCGACTGAGAAGCAATAAGTTGACTTTGCAAGGGGTTGGATCGTCGACCAAGTGGAAGAAATTAATTGAGCGACGGAATGTACTCGCCGGTTTTGATCTCACCCTTCAGCAGGATCCTTATTTGCCTACAGATACGACTTCGTTTTATCCCAAAGGCATCCCGGTGCTTGCTTGGTTTACCGGTAGTCATAAGGAATACCATCGACCTGCAGATGATCCCGATACATTGAATTATGAAGGGATTGAGAGGATTACCCGGTTTGCTAGTAATATGGTTCAAGATCTTGTTACGGAAAGTACCCGTCCGGATTATATTAAGGTCGAGAAATCCGACCAGGGAGGAAGTCGTGATGCGATTCGAGTATATTTAGGAACAATTCCTGATTATGCTTCAGAGGACGTTAAGGGTGTTTTGTTGTCCGGAGTGCGAGGAGGAGGACCTGCTGATAAGGCGGGAATCAAGGCTGGTGACATAATTGTACATTTTGCAGGCAAAGAAATTACTAATATTTATGACTATACATATGCTCTTGATGCAGTGAAGGTTGGTATGTCGGTGGAGATGGAAGTATTAAGGAAAGGGAAACGAATCAAGATCAGTGTAATACCTGGCACGCGGTAGATCTAATATCATGTAGATTATTAAGATTTCTTATTTTTTTAAAATATCAGGAATTTTAACTGCCCAATCTTCTTAAAAAAGACTTACCCCCCCCATTCATTTTCGAGTTGTGAAATGTAGTCTTTGGGTAGATTAAAAAACTTCGCACCATTCAATATATTTTTTATGTAGATCTTATCCGGCAGGCCTTTTTCGCAAATAGGGTCAATATATACTAATGCTTCGATTGGCTTACCTTTCCTAAAAACTTTTAGTTTCTTTTTATAGTACATTTCCTCTTCGACTGCCTCATATTCGTCAAGGTTGGCTATATGTTTTTTTGTTAGTGTCCAGAGTACTCCGTGTGTAGTGGATTGGAGCTTTGCTTCAATTGTTGCGTAGGTACGAATGTTGATTAGGAATTGCCAGTTATGTAGTGCTGCCGGGCCAATAGCTTGTCCGCCGGGGCACCTTTCTGTCATTTGTTCTGGGCACATGTTTGACCCGTAGGCAAAATAAATCAAGTTGCCGTCGGGCATTTCTGTTTGTTCAGGCTAGTTAGGATTCTACCACAACGAGGTCGTTGCCGGTATTTCCAATAACTTTCACCGAAGTTCCGGATTCGACCATTTCACCTTGGGTAATCACGCTGCACAATTCATCACCAAAAAGTGCTTTTCCTCCAGGGTTTAGTGGTGTTGTAGTTGTGCCTATTTGATTCTGTCGCGATTGAAGATTCGCTGCTAGAGCTGCAATTGATTCTGCACCACTTACTGAGGCAGTGACAAGTTGAGCAAGATATTTTGAGTGGGGTAGCCATTTCGATAAAGCCCATATCAAAGGGACGGAAAGCAAAATGGCGATTGAGATATCACGTAATGGTTTGCCGAAGTCTGGCATGCTGAAGTCAATACCCTCCACTGGGGCGGGGCCATCTACTGTAGGAGAGATGGGGAACCAAGGTAGGTTGGGATATAAGTCAGTCATGCCCATGATTATAGAAATAAAAATACAAGCTGCACCACATAGTCCAACAATAAGTGTTCCAGGAATTATAAAAATTTCAATCGCCACAAGTACGATTCCTAGCAAAAAGATACCAACCCATTCGATGCCAGCTAGTCCGGATACGTAACCGCCGAAAAAATAAATTACGAGTGCTGCGATTCCAATTGCTCCGAATACTCCAAACCCCGGTGTCTTAAATTCGATATAAAGTCCACCAATGCCGATTAATAAAAGGAGTGGGCTTATAGTTGAAATCCAAAAGCCAAGCTCCTCGGCTCCAAGGGGCTTGATGTCGATTCGCTCGGCATCGGTGTAACCGAGTTCTTTGATCAGTGTATCGATATTCTCGACTGTGCCAGAGGAGAGCAGCGGGGTTTGTTCCTCGCCGTATTTTGTTGCTGCTTCGATGTCCGTCAGCGTTAGGATTTCGTCCTTAGCACAAATAGTTTTGCCATCGCGCTCAAGTGTTTTGGATTTATCTACCATGGCTTCTATTACGTCGATGGCATAGCCATTTTTTTCCGCCTGTGTACGAATCTTGGCGCGAATGGCAGAGTTCATCTTAGCTTCCATGGTAGAGGGCAACTCGGCTGCGCCACCGCCTGGCCCCATCATGATTGGTGCCGCCGCCCCGATGACGCTCTGAGGGGCCATGTAGACTTGGTCGGTTGAGACAGCGATGAACGCACCTGCCGAGTATGCATCCTTATTGACATATGTAACAGTTTTACCCTTGAACTTGTTGATAATACCAAAAATTTCCTCGGTGATATCAACCCTACCTCCGTTAGTGTTCATGTCGATGATAATACATTCGGCTTCAGCTTCCATAGCTTCTTTCACACCACGGCGAATGACGTAAAGGATTGGCGGCATGATATCATTGCGCACTGGTATTACATAAATTTTCTTCTTTAAATTCTCTTGGCTTGGCGCTGTTTCATTTGCATTCTCTGCTGCCGAGAGGTTCTGAAGCTTTTCAACTGTCTCAATTCCATTATCGGTTGCCAATTCCTGTGTTTGGCCATGTGAGCTAATGGTAGTGCACAACAGGAAAGTGGCGAAAATCTTCCACCCATATTTCATGGGCTTGAAAATACCCGCCGAGATAGGTGACGGCAAGCCTGCCTAGTGAGAGGATCGTTGCCAAAACATGCAATAGTCAATTAAGGTTTAGCAACTGCTCATATAGTGTTCGAATGTCTGATTTTAAAATCCAATTTGAGGTTTTTGAGGGTCCGATGGACCTTCTTCTGTTTCTTGTTAAGAAACAGGAAGTCGATATTTATGACGTAAATATGACCGAATTAGCTAGCCAGTTTCTTGAGTATATCGAGGTTATGAAGACTCTGGATTTGGATTTAGCTGGAGAGTTTATAGTAATGGCCTCGGCGCTCATGTATATCAAGAGTCGCGAGTTGCTGCCTGTAGATCAGCAGATAGAACATGAGAATGAGGAAGATATTGAGGATCCAAGATGGGAATTAATTCGCAAATTGGTTGAATATAAGAGATTCAAGGACGTTACCGCTGATCTGCAAAAGCTGGAATTTGAGCAGGAGAAAGTTTACACACGTCTTCCCGGGAGTATCCCGTTAGATCCGTTGCCAATGGATAACCGCCTTGAGGCGAGTATTTTCGATTTGATTGGAGCGGTTGACAGAGTGCTCCAGCAGTATTTTTATCGTGAAGCAGCAAAGCGAGAAATTGTTGATGATCAATGGAGTATCAGTGAGAAGATAGTAGTGATCCGCCGCCGTCTTGGCGTAGTTGGACGACTACGGTTTACTGAGCTATTTGATGAAGCTGGTAGTCGGGGCGAAATTGTTGCTACTTTTTTAGCCTTGTTGGAGTTGGTTCGTCTTAAACAGTTACTAGCTATGCAGAGTGAAGTCTTTGGCGATATCGATATAGTTGTTGCGCCGATTGAGATGCAGAGAATTGTGCCAGAAGAATATAATACAGATATAGTGGAATCACTTTAAAGTGGAGCTTAAAGAAATACTTGAATCGATCGTCTTTTCGGCTCAAAAGCCGATGAGCATCGGTGAATTGCGTACTATCCTGCGTGATACTCCTGAGAAGCTTCCAGATGAGAAACATACTAGAGAGTTTGCTAAGCCAACCGCTCGTGCAGTAGAGAAGGTTCTTGAAGAATTAGTGGTCGAGCATGACAACGCCAATCGAAGCTATAGATTAGCTTGTGTTGGAGGTAACTGGCAGTTTGTAACCAAACCTGATTATGCGCCTTGGTTACAGGTTCTTGTAGGGGCCAAGCCGCGGCCTCCTAAATTGTCGCAACCCGCTCTAGAGACTTTGGCAATTATTGCCTATCGCCAGCCAATTACCCGAGCCGAGATAGAACAAATTCGCGGTGTAGCTGTGGATGGGGTTGTTGCTACTCTTACTGAACGAGAGTTAATTGAAATCAAAGGGGAGGCTGATGCCCCAGGGCGTCCAAAGATATATGGTACCACCCAGTTTTTCCTTGAAAATTTTGGTTTGAAAAACCTTGATGAACTGCCTGCTGCAGATGAATTACGTCGCATAGAGGTAGAACTTGCGACTGTATCCAATACGGAAGACGAGGATCAAAGCCAACTCAACTTTGACAGCGAGTCTCAAGACGAAGAGGATGACGAAGAGGATGACGAAGAGGAATAAGTTATGAGCCTTGAGAAACATCGTAAAGGCATTGACGCTATCGACAAAAAACTAGTGGAATTGCTCAATGAGCGTACCGAACATGCTTTAGCTATTGGTGCGATCAAGCTTAAGGCAGGTGAGGAAATTTATGCGCCTCATCGTGAACGATTGATTTTTGAACGTTTGGCCAAACTTAATCAAGGGCCAGTTCCAGATGAAGCAATGCAGGCAATTTATCGTGAGATTATGTCGTGTTCTTTGTCCCTAGAGAAATCGCTTAACATTGCCTATCTCGGTCCTGAGGCGACTTATACCCATCAGGCTGCTATCCGAAAATTTGGACAAAGCCTTTTGTATTCTCCACAAAAAACTATTAAAGATGTTTTCTCTGAGGTGGAAAAAGATCGTGCTGACTACGGTGTTGTTCCAATTGAGAATTCAACTGAAGGGGTTGTGACTCATACACTAGATTTATTTGTTGAAAGTTCGCTGAAAATTGTCGCGCAAATTGTTATGCCTATTCAGCATTGCCTAGTTCGTAATAATCGTCGCACTAAGATTCGCAAGCTATATTCGCATCCGCAGGCATTGGCGCAGTGCCGAGTTTGGTTGCAGCAGAATATGCCATCGGTGGAAATCATTGAAGCGTCGTCTACTACTCGTGCAGCAGAGATGGCTGCTTCTGAAAAGTCTTCGGCTGCCATTGCTGGATCGCTTGCTGCACAGCGTTATGATCTGCAGATTGTAGATCATAATATTCAGGATAATGCATCCAATGCTACGCGTTTTTTTGTGTTGGGTCGTAAATGTAGCCCTTCCACCAGAAACGATCGGACTAGTCTTGTTATTGGAATAGAGGATAAAGTTGGGGCATTACATCAGGTCATGGAGCCGTTTCGAAAGTACAAGTTAAACATGACTAAGATTGAGTCCCGGCCCAGTAAGCGGAAAGCTTGGGAATATTTGTTCTTTATCGATTGCGATGGCCATTTTGAGGACAAGAAAGTGGCTAATGCAATCGCAGAACTCGATCATATGTCTCGGTTTGTTAAGATTCTAGGATCTTATCCTAACGCAGGTTAATGCATGTCTTATCTTAAGCGCGCTAGAGAAGTTTTCGACGTTGAGCTTGCTGCCGTAAAGTCGGTAAGAGGTCGATTAAATCGTTCTTTTGATCAAGCGGTTGATTTGGTCGTTGGTGCGTTGCGTAAGCGGCGGAAGTTGGTTGTTGTGGGCGTAGGGAAGTCTGGGAACATTGGCAGAAAAATTGCAGCCACTTTTACGAGTACAGGCGCTCCAGCTGTTTTATTGGATAGTGTTGATGCTTTGCACGGTGATCTTGGTATTCTCAATGATGGCGATGTAGTGCTAGCTTTGAGTTACTCTGGAGAGACCGATGAGCTAGTTAATTTGCTGCCGGCGATAAAGCGTTTTACCGTGCAGATCGTCGCGATTACTAGCAGTGCTAAATCGACTCTTGGTAAGTCCTCTGAAGTTGTTCTTAACGTTAAAGTGTCCAAGGAAGCCTGTCCGTTCAATATGGCGCCCACAGCTAGCGCTACGGCATCTTTAGTAATGGGGGATGCACTAGCCATGGCGGTCTTGGATGCTCGAGGCTTCAAAAAATCAGATTTTGCAAAGCTCCATCCAAGCGGGGCGATTGGCCGAGCGTTATTACTTAAGGTTGCTGATATTATGCGAAGCGGTTCTCGCAATCCGGTTGCACTGCAGACTCAGTCGGTACGTGAAGCTTTGTTGGTTATGGGCAAGGCTAAGTCCGGCAGTATAAGCATTGTCAATAAAAGCGGAAAACTTACTGGAGTTTTCACAGATGGAGATCTTCGTCGCCATCTAGCCAAGGACAACTCAGTCTTGGAGCAGGTTTTGTCCAAGGTAATGACTCGTAAGCCTACCAGCATTCGTGAGGAAGCGTTAGCTGTAGAGGTTATCCAGATTTTTAACCAACGTAATATTGATGATATTGTGGTGGTTAATGCCAAGCGTGAACCAGTTGGACTTGTTGATTCTCAGGATCTTCCAAAATTGAAAGCAGTCTAATTAAGTCTAAGTTGTTCCTTGGTGAAAGCTTATGTGAGAGCATTTTGTATGACTTTGCCGTGAACGTCGGTAAGGCGAAAGTCGCGACCTTGGAAGCGGAAAGTAAGCTGTTTGTGGTCAAGGCCCAGTAGGTGTAAGACCGTGGCGTGAAGATCATGAACATGGCATTCTTGATCAATTGCGCCAAAGCCAAATTCATCTGTTGTGCCAACAATGTTGCCAGGTTTTATACCACCTCCGGCCATCCACATTGTGAAGGCATCGATATGATGATTGCGTCCTTTAGTTTGACGAGCTTCACTCATCGGGGTTCGACCGAATTCGCCACCCCAAATAACTAATGTGTCTTGAAGCATACCATGAGCTTTCAGATCTTTGATCAATGCGGCACTGGCTTGATCGACATCGTGAGTGACTTTATCGAAGTCTTTCGTCAGTGTTTCTCCTGGGCCACCATGGCTATCCCAGTTGGTGTGATACAATTGTACGAAGCGAGTGCCTCGCTGGACTAATCGTCTAGCCAATAAACAATTGTTAGCGAAACTTGGTTTTCCTGGCTTTACGCCATAGAGGTCAAGTGTCGCTTTTGATTCTCCTGAGATATCCATCAATTCCGGGGCGCTTGATTGCATTCGGTAGGCCATTTCATAAGACGCAATTCGAGTATTTATTTCTGGATCTCCGGTAGCTAAAAGACGTTTGAGATTTAATTGGTTAATGACATCAATTGAGT
>JASLKL010000034.1 GCA_030747605.1 Verrucomicrobiota bacterium
GATGCGCCAATATTAAGTCAACATGGCGGCTCCATCCCAATCGGGTTCAAACTTAAACTTAAGACCTCAAAAGGGGTTGTTTACTTTACATTAGATGGAAGCGACCCTCGGCTCCCGGGAGGCATCTTGTCCGAGACTGCAAATAAATACAGCAATGCCTTCCCACTTGAGATGACTACTCTGGTTAAAGCTCGAGTAAAATACCAAAATGAATGGAGCGCTTTAGTTGAAGCCCAATTCATAGTTGAAGAATCTCTGGAAAAATTAATGATAACCGAGGTAATGTACCACCCGGTGCGTGGCCAATCCGAATTCCTCGAGTTGAAAAATACCGGCGCAGAGCCTCTGAAACTGGGTGGAGTGAAGATTATCGGTGGAATCCAATTCAGCTTTCCTGAAGGCTCCGAACTAGCCCCTGGCGCCTTTGTTGTACTGGCCGAAAAAGCTGAAGACTTCAATGCTCAATACCCTGGCCTGATCTTAGGAGGAGTATACGACGGACGACTTTCAAACAAATCGGAAAAAATCGAGTTAACCGACAACCTGAGCAAGCCCTTCCTCAGCCTGACCTATTCAGACCAGCCGCCTTGGCCGTCGAACGCCGACGGCAGCGGATTCTCTCTAGTCCCTCGACTGGCCAACACAAATCCAAAGCCGAATGACCCCAACAACTGGCGCGCTTCTGCAATAATTGGTGGATCGCCAGGGCGCGATGATGATCCATATAATGCTTGGCTCCAAAACCACTTTACGATGGAAGAACTTAGTCAAGTGCATGTCTCTGGGCCAAATGCCGATCCAGACAATGACAATATGAACAACTTAGCCGAGTACACTGCAGGCACCATTCCGAAGGATATCAACAGTCGCTTGGAAATACGGACAATTCAATTGGATGAGACAGAAAGAAAATTATTGATCCAATTTTTCGCAACCCCCCATCGAAACTATCAATTACTTCAGAGCTCTAAAGCCTTGGGGCCCTGGAAAGCTCTAGGCGCACCTTACTACACTCAAGATGGTGGCGTTGCCGAATTTACCGTTCATCTTCAACATGAGCTTGATCAAGCAGTTTTCTTTCGGCTCAAGATCCCATAATTACTCATTTACCAGATCTAACTCCCCTGCCCTTTTTCTCGTGATTCCAGATTCCTTCACTTATTATTTCTTTATTCTATTTTTGTAATGAAACAGATAATAACCACAATCGCAGCAGTGATTTCCGAGGAACTTGTGCATAGCATTTTCTAAAATATTCATGCAATTTGAAAATCCTAAGACTGATTGGTTTAATTTTATATCAACAGGAATTGTTATATTTATAATTACGCTTTCCATGCTTCTTGCCCCTCAAGCCAGTCAAGAAGCAATTAAAGGAACGCTTTCATTTATTACAGATAAAATTGGCCTGATTTATATTTGGTTTGGGATCACAGTATTATTTTTTTTGTTAGCCATAGCATTTAGTTCGTTCGGCAAAATAAAGCTAGGACTGAAAAATGATTGCCCCGAACATTCAACTATGAGCTGGGTAGCCATGGTATTTTCCACTGGTATCGGGACAACAATACTTTATTGGGGAACTATTGAATGGATTGAGTATTATCAGGAACCTCCCTTTGAAATACAAGCTCGCTCAGAGAATGCGCTAAAATGGTCAACCTCATACGGAATGTTTCACTGGGGCATAATTGGTTGGGCGCTTTATTGCTTCCCTGCTGTATGCCTCGGTTACGCGTATCATGTGCGCAATGAATTATCTTTGAACCTTTCTTCAGCGTGCCGTCCAGTTTTGAGAGGAACCGCCCGAAAAATCCCTGGAAGAGTTGTTGATATATTATTCATGATTGGCCTTTTAGGGTCAGCTACAACAGGAATCGGATTAACTACACCATTAATAACCGAATCTTTTGGGAAGTTTTTTAATGTAGAACAATCTTTTGGACTAACCGTCAGTGCCATTGCCTTAGTAGTTGCGGTAATCGCATTAAGTGTCTATGTCGGGCTGGAAAGGGGAATAAAAAAATTATCTAATATAAACATAATTTTAATATTCATTATAATGATGATGATTATTACTTTCGGGCCAACAAAATATATTGTAAACCAAGGCATAGATAGTTTGCTTTTCATGTTAACTCATCTACCTGAAATGAGCGGAGTTGACTACCCGTCGCAAAACAAAGCATTTACAGAAAAATGGACAATTTTTTATTGGGCATGGTGGCTTGCGCTTGGTCCATTTGTGGGAATGTTTATTTGTAAGATTTCGCGTGGAAGAACATTACGACAATTAATCTTAGGCGTTTTATTTTTCGGCACTCTTGGCTGTACTATTTGTATAGCAATACTTAGTGGTTATTCTCTGTTTCTTGAACAAGAACAAGGAATGCAAATTATAGATTCATTTAACCAGAACAAGCATTCAGTAGTTATTCAAGTACTAACATCACTGCCAATGGGTAAATGGATACTGCCTTTTTTCTTCTTACTTTGCATCTCTTTTGCTGCGACAACATATGATTCAGCATCTTACACTCTAGCTGCGGCCGCCACTATAACGCTTAAACCAAGTGAACATCCTGCTCGATGGCATCGAGTTGTCTGGGCTGTAGTACTCGGATTTTTTCCCCTGGTCCTGTTGTCACTTGGCCATCTAACAGGTGAAAATGATCAAAACAGCATACTTTTATTACTACAGACAGCTTCAGTTGCGGTCTCACTCCCTATCCTCTTAATTGGGGTTATTATGGCAGCATCTCTGACATTGCTCCTTTTCAAACACGGGAATGGTGAAAAATAAAAACAAAAAGTAATGAAGCACATGCCAATCATATTGGCAGTCCTGCTATTAGCAGGTTGCGAAATACCCCCAACCAGCAATGAGGTTTTACTACACCGCGCCGCAGAGGGAGACGAACTGGAATTAGTAAAAAAACTTGTTACTGCAGGCGTCGACAAAAACGTAACAGTTGGCAAGTGGCGAGACACTCCTTTACACAGAGCAGTATTGTATAATAACAGGGAAGTAATTATCTTTTTAATTAATAGCGAAGCTGATTTAAATATAGCTGACGCAGTTGGTGGCACTATTATGGACGATGCCATATTCTGGAATGAAAAAGATATTATCGAACTACTCCGTAGCCGCGGAGCTAAGACAGCGGAAGAATTAAAAAATGAAAACAGATAACAACTCGCATCCCAACTCCCGCTTAAAGATTGGAGAAGGCTATATTAGCGGCTACATCTCTATTTTTTTTGCATTGATTTCTCTTGGAGGCGTCTTTTGTTTTTTATTTCCAGATATTCTTACAACACCGGAATACCGAAAAAATTATCCAGTAGAAATACTGCGCAAAATCTTACTAATGTGCATGTTGTTTTCATTCTTATTCGCATTAACTAGTCTAATTTTATGCAAAACCAAAAAGCCTGCTTTATTCGGCACTCTTATTAGCGGCATTTCTATTTTAATGGGTGGCGCAACTGTTGAGGTTAAGCAATTTAATGAAGTTGGTTTTTATGTAAGCCTGGACTGGCTTTTGTTAGACTTGTTAGTACTAGCTTTAATTTTCATTCCGATAGAACTTTTTTTTCCAAAGAGATTAAGTCAGTCAAAATTTCACGATGAATGGAAAACCGATCTGATATATTTTGCTATCGGACATGTTTTTGTTCAATTAACTGCGGTTTCTGTGCAATCACCCGCTAGTTACTTCTTCGGCAGTTTGAATATGCAAAATTTGCAAGAATTCGTTCAAAGCACCTCGTTTCTCATACAGCTACCAGCAGCTCTGCTTGTTACTGATCTTTGCCAGTACACCGCCCATAGATTCTTCCATAAAATGCCATTCTTATGGAGATTCCACGCAGTCCATCATTCTATCAAGGCTGTGGACTGGATGGCTGGTTCAAGATTGCATATTGTCGACATACTTTTGACTAGATCTTTTTCATACCTGCCTCTGTATTTACTAGGCTTCTCTATAGAAGTGTTTTACATGTATGTGATAATTGTTTCATTGCAAGCTGTTGGAGCGCACTCCAACACGCGGATTCCATTTGGATTTCTGAAGTATTTAATTGTCACTCCCCAATATCACCACTGGCATCATTCTGATGACCCAGCCACATATGACAAAAACTTTGCCATACATTTTCCGTTTATCGACCTACTGTTTGGAACTTACCACTTGCCCGGTGACCAGTGGCCGGAATCCACAGGGCTGGCCGAAACTAAATTTCCAAAAGGGTATTTCAAACAGCTTGTTTTTCCGTTCAAGAAGGATCCTTTTAAAGATCAAAAAATTAAAGATTCCTCTAGACGGTAAACAACATTCAATTTCCTTCGAGTATTATTCCCTAATACAATAGAGCTTATTTGCACCTCGCAGCAATAACGCCCCTTTAGCAACAGCAGGCGTCGACCAAAACAAGTCATCCAGCTGATTTTCCGCAATAACCTTAAACTTGGAACCCGACTGTATAACGAAAGCCTTACCTGATTCATCCATCAAGAAGACATACTTGTCATTAGCCCATGAACTAGCCGCAATTGACTTAGCGCTAGGCAATCGAGATTTGTAGACACGCTCACCAGTCTTGGTATTGTAACAAGCTAGAAAACCTCTGCTGCACACATAAAGATAACCCCCACTAACGACAGGTGAAGCCATTCCTGGTCCTCCTCGCAAATGTCCCCAAGTCACGCCTTTTGCAAGATTACTAATATCAAGTCTAGATTCCCCCTTAATCAGCGAATTAATAGCAATGAGAGGGCCCTGCCCTCTCGGGCTACTATTTCCAAGGAATATGTGCGTTGCATTAGATGCTGGTGACGCAGTAAAGGCTGTGCTGACATTCGTCAACCTCCACTGAGTCTTCCCTGTAACGGGATCATAACCAGTAACAGTACCAGAGCCACAAACAACAAGGTCAGTTCGCTTGCTGTTTTCCCATATAAACGGCGAAGACCAACTCGTGCTAGAGGAACGTTTTCTTTTCCAAGACTCCTTACCTGTATTGGCATCAAGAGATAACACAAAAGAATCTTTGTCGTTATCACATTGTAGAAACACTTTTCCATCTTTGTACGCTAAAGAGCTACCAGTTCCAAAACCATTGCCACCAGGAAAAGCACCGACATCCACAACCCAAGATATCTTGCCATTCATATCAACGGCCACCACTCTGCCAATAGCTGCAAAATAGCAGTAAATATATTTACCATCAGTAACAGGAGATTCGGTTGCATAAGTGTTAGAAGGATGGATCGGAAACTTCGGCTTCTCAGTAGTTATATTTGTTTCCCATTGAACGGAACCATCCTTAAGACTAATACACATAAGCTTGAAATCGAATGGCTCTGAAGCCCTCTTACCTCGCATGTTTCGCACGCCGCCAGCGTGGTTAAGCGGCTTGGTATTGTTAGAATCAACCGCTGTTGTTACAAACACACGACCCCCTGCTACTACTGGTGAAGACCACCCACCACCCGGAATCGACTGGCTCCATGCAAGGTTCTGTTGCATTGACCACTTCGCAGGATGCTTTAATTGACCGATATAGCCATTGCCGTCCGGGCCTCGAAACTGGGGCCAATCTACCAATGGCTTTGCAGCAAATAAACTGCCAGCCACTACACAAAATAACACCAGGACAAAAAAACGCATAAATATATTACTTCTATAAAATAACCAAAAAAATTATATTAACAGGCTTCAGGAATACATTCAGTTTTCTTTATTCCTTTTAACATCGCCCATTCAAAAAACACAGATAATCAGGAATCCGAACTCATATCAATGATAGAGGATGCAAACCCCTTACTTTTGCTGGTAAATACATAAAATTAATTCAAATATCACCACGTATTAATTCAATGATAAAACACATTTTAATAACGATAATATCAGCTGTATTTCTGCAAATTATTAACACTCAAACTGCAAACGCTCGACCTAATATTCTATTCTGCATTTCCGATGATCAATCCTATGCCCATAGTGGAGCCAACGGTGATCCCATCGTCAAAACACCCGGCTTTGACCGAGTTGCTCGCGAAGGGCTGCGATTTATTAATGCTTTTTGCGATGCCCCAACTTGTGGCCCTTCCCGCAGCGCAATTCTTACTGGCCAACCAATTTGGCGCTTGGAAGAAGCAGGAAATATTCATAGCACCTTACCCGCTAAGTTCACCACTTACACTAAAGTCCTTAAGGATGCTGGTTACGCAGTAGGCTTTACAGGAAAAGGATGGAGCCCTGGCCGACTTGAGCCAGGTGGCCGAATAACCAATCCAGCTGGAGTAAAATACGAAGGCAAGAAGTTATCAACATCATTGAAAAGCGTCTCAAAAAATGATTACGCAGGAAATTTTGAAACCTTCATAAAGCAAGTTTCTAATAATCAGCCTTTCTGTTTTTGGCTAGGAACATACGAACCACATAGAAACTTCGAAAACGGATCAGGATTAAAATCTGGAAAAGACCCCTCCAAAGTTATAATTCCACCAATTTTCCCTGATCACCCAATTGTAAGAAGTGACATTCTTGATTACTACATGGAAATCGAGCATTTTGACAGAATGGTAGACAGGGCAATTAAAACACTGGAAGCAGCCGGAAAGCTTGATAACACTATCGTGGTAGTTACGAGTGACCATGGGATGCCTTTCCCTCGAGCAAAGGCAAGTTTATACGATGATGGCACTCGCGTCCCCTTGGCAATCCGCTGGCCTAAAGGTATTCGAAATTCCGGCCGCACCATAAATTCCTTTGTAAACCTAAGTGATCTTGCTCCAACATTCCTTGAAGCAACAGGCTTACGTCCGCCAAAAATGATGACAGCTACTAGCTTGATGGATATTTTCAAGAACAACCAGCTGTATGAGCGAACTAGCGCCTTTATCGCGATGGAACGCCACGATGGTTGCCGCAAGGGAGGCAAGGGATTTCCAAGTCGCGCGATTCGCACAGAAGATTTTTTATATATCAAAAACCACGAACCCAACCGGTGGCCAGCAGGCAATCCAGATCGCGAATACTGCGCCCGTCACATACCTTTCGGAGAAGTCGACACCTCTCCAACCAAAACATTGATCATGAACGGAAAGAACAAACCAAACTTTAAGCGTTTTTATGATTTAGCTTTTGGCAAAAAACCTGCTGAAGAGCTTTATTCCATCAAAGCTGATCCAGGCCAACTGATAAACCTAGCTGAAAACCCAAACTTTAACGGCGCACTCAAAAAAATGAAGACACTGCTTCAAAAGCATTTAGTTAAAACTAAGGATCCTAGAGCACTTGGCCTAGATGCCCATTGGGACTATTATCCATATTACGGTTTACGGCGTAATAAGAATTGGAAAGTTGATATAAAACCATCTAATAATAACTGATACCTCATTCACAAAGAATGCAGCATATAGACTTCACCTTAACTGTCTAACCCCTATTTATTCTGAAATTATTTGAATTCACCAAATCATGAAGATTACAAACTATCCGATGATTTATTGCTTTTCTATTACATAAATTAAATGCCTAGCCCTCTTAGCCCCATGGTGTACTTTTGCCTTAACCTTACAAAACTGAACAGAGTGGGCTTTCAACATATCTTCAAAATTTAAATCTGGCCCAGCAGACCATATTGCAAGCCGACCATTGCTTGCTAATATTTTATTTATCTTTTTGACGCCCAAATATGTATATAGCTCGGCATTATTTTCATCGACCATAGCCACCGGGCCGTTGTCTAAATCTAAAATTATTCCATCATAATAACTGGACTTAGCATTATATATTATATCCGAAACATCAGCACTCAAAACATCTACTCTAGGATCCTCAAGCAAACTCCCATTTAATTTATACAAAAATGTTTTATTCCAATTAATTATTTCAGGAATTATTTCAACGACATCAACTTTCACCAGTGGACAAGCAAGACTCAAAACACTTTTCAATGTAAACCCGAGGCCCAGACCTCCGATAAGTATGCGGGCTTTCATTCCATCAACTAAATGCTCCACACCAATTTCACCCAGACAACTTTCAGATGCAGAAACTTTTGAATGCATTAACTCTTTACCATCAATGGAAATCCCAAACGCATCATCATGTTGATATAACAATACATCCGAACCATTTCTGGTCTTGGTCGATGCAAGTCTAACGCGAGGTTTCAATGTTCTATTAGCTATAGGAAATCATTTCCATTCCACAGATATATAAGCGTTCCTCATTTTATCAAATTCTTTTTCCAGTCTTAGTAAAATTGACAATATCTCGTATATGTCCGCTTCGTTATATCTATAAATAGTATGGAGAAACTTTTCAGGCTTATTATCAAAATGCTCTAAAACATGAAAACTTAGACCATAATTACGTTTCTCCTCCCAAGAAACTACACGACTAACTTCGTAGATAGTCAGATCAACTAATCGCGAAAGGTTTACATCATCTCTTGATAGTTCCGACAGACGGGATTGAATAATATTTTTTTCCATTATGTTAAAATTAAAATCAAAGCGCCATAAATACGCTAAGAACATTTGAGAGCGCATGACCTCATGCTGCCCTTCTCCTTAATTCGTTTTGCGCCCTAAACTTCAGGCCATATTATATAACCTTTGAAACGAAATAATCTCTTTTGGTTTTAAATGAAAGATCAAACAAACAATCCAGCAGCATGCCCAGATGACCATGCCCATTGAAAATTAAAACCACCCAAATGTCCGGTTACATCTACCACCTCACCAATAAAAAACAAACCCGCTTGCCGCTTAGCCTCCATGCTCTGCGAGCTTAATTCATTCGTGTCCACACCACCAAGAGTTACCTCTGCTGTACGATACCCTTCACTGGCTGAAGGTTTTAGCACCCATCCATTTAGATTTCTGCCAATAGCTTCAAGTCGTTTGTTAGTAAATTCCGCCAACGGACGGTCATCTAAATCTGACCACCATATCTGCTGCAACTCTAATACTAGCGCCTTAGGAAAGTGCGGCCTCAATGCTATTCGCAATACACTAGATGGCTGTTCCTTCTTTAGCGATTGGAGCAGCTTAACAGCATCGAGTGATGGCATTAAATTAATTTCAAGTGCACAATCAGGTTGCCAATAATTTGATATTTGAAGAATAGCAGGCCCACTAATTCCCCGGTGAGTAAAAAGTAATTTTTCCGAAAACATCTTACCCCCACAACTAACTTCGACCTCAAGAGAGACTCCTGAAAGCACTTTGCATAACTCCTTCATTGGTCCATCGAACATTAACGGGACTAACCCTGCGCTCCGCGGCCGCACTCTAAGACCAAACTGCTTTGCTATATCATAACCCTTGCCACTACCACCCAACGTGGGCACAGAAAGCGCTCCCGTGGCAACAACAATCGATTTGCCAAAAAGTTCCCGCCTATTGATGCCTTGGTTTGATTGTGTAATGGAGAGCTTGAAACTAGCACCTTTAGTTGTTGTTATACTTTTTAAAGAAACTAATTCAATATGAGTTTTAATTTGCACGCCAAACTTTTCACACTCGCATAACAGCATGCCAAGAATATCCTTAGCCGAATTAACACAAAACAATTGCCCGTGTTTTCTCTCCTCATATTGTATCTTATATCTATCGACCATATCGATAAAATCCCACTGGGTAAAACGAGCTAATGCCGATTTGCAAAAGTGAGGATTCGAAGAAACAAAATTATCAGCACTGATATAGCGATTGGTAAAATTACAACGCCCACCGCCAGACATAAGTATTTTTTTTCCTACCTTATTAGACTTTTCTAGGACTAATACGCTAACCCCTCTCTTTGCGGCTGTAATAGCACAAAGCAAACCAGCCGCACCCGCACCAAGGATAATAACATCGTACCTACCTCCTTCCCCCATAATCATCAATCTTCTGTGACTTTCGTGGAATTACGAAAACAAGACCAGCAAGCGGGACTCAATAAGCCCAAAAAACTGAAATCACTTTCTTTGATTACAATATTGATTAAAGCGGCTTGTGATCTTTAAACCACCATAGCTTTCTATCAATATAATATTGATTTTTATATTCGTAGTGCAAATCGACAAAAGTAATATTACTCCCCCCCTTACTTTTCTCGCCTGCTCGATTGTTTTTACCTGAGCTATGACGCGCATACAGCTCGTTTGGCGGATTCGCCGAAGAGCTTGGTTGATGTGGACCACTAGCATTGTAAACACGCTCGTGGTCCCATGACGGAACAACCATATAAGTAGCACAACCAAAGAAAAAAATCTTATCTGGCTGTGGCACTTGATTAATTTTTTTATAAATTTGATTTGATGGGCCAATCATTTGTTCGTTTGCACCGTAAGAAAAAACAATATCTCGACTTTTCTTGCCAACTAAGATTCTTCGTTTCCTTAATTTTATCATATTATGCGGACTTTCTACATCTGCTGGATCCGAAAATAAATCCATGGTACTTAAAAACCCAGCATCATGCATACTTGTAAGCCATTTCGCATGGTTTTGAGCTGTATGAGGCGTCACTGAAACCGGAAACTTATCGTCATAGTCTTCGGCGTACATAGCAGTAGAAAGCCCAAGTTGTTTTTGATTGCTCATGCAAACCGTCTGCCGAGCTTTTCCTTTCGACTTAGCCAGAGCAGGCAATAGCATTCCCGCTAGGATTGCAATTATAGCAATGACTACCAGTAACTCAATTAAGGTAAATCCAAGGTTTCTTTTCATTTTATATATTCTCATTAAACATATCGAAAATGCATATTTAAAAAATCAGTTCAGAATTTTTCTTCACAATCTAGCACGCACTGAAATAAGAAGTTCTTCAATTTCATCAAATGTCCATCCATCATAAAATTCACCATACTTGCCCCAAGCCTTACTATCTTTCTTCAATAACAAGACTAGATCAGACTCCCTTTTAGACAGCGGGTGCGAATCCACCTTAGCTAGCCACCGCTTCATTCTTCCCTCAATTTTTCCAGATGACATAAATTTCCAAGTTGTACATAACCAAAGAGAAACTGAATATAGGAACAGATAATTCTAGCTGCAAGCATGCTTAACATCTATTTTACTTCCAGAATGAACAATCTAGGATTAGCAATAATCGCAAGCACACTATTAGCTGGATGCGCATCCAACAACCATTCCCTAATTCTAAAACTCTTCATTAAAAAAAATAAACATGACCCTATAAAACAAACAAAAATAAAACCTGTCCTGTTTGTTGCAGATGGACTTAACAAAAATGGATCATTAGTAGAGAATTATGAACGAGGACTTAATTACGCTATAGACTACTTCGGCAACTATGGCCCATATTACGTTTACTTACTAGGCCCGAGTAATAAACAGAACATATTAGATATTTATCTGAGCCGGGCTGAAACCAGGGTGAACCCAAATTTATCATATACCAGAAAACAGCAAGTAGAAGATTTTTTAAAGCGCCCTAATGTAACCGCAGAAATAGAAGCCGTATTAGAGGGCAGAGCGGAAGGAGGGTTAACTTGGAGCGAGCCGCCCATACGAGTATACGAAGACGTTACAACTAACGCTACAGAGCGTGAAAACAACCCTATCGAAAACACATGGGGAGCCCTTCATGAGTATCATCATGTCTTTCAAATAGCCCATTGCGATTCATATCAGGAGCGCACTTCAGATCAAAATCTAAATTCCTGGATGACTGAAGGCACAGCGACCTATAGCTCAGCAAAGTTTATGGAGAATCTTAATTTATTAGACTTCAAAAAATACATGCTAGATCTCCGTAAAACCGGTGGTAATATTAGCCAGCAAGGTATAAACGATTTTTTGTTAAGTGAAAAAAAGTGGCACTTGGATAATGAAACCTACTGGGAGAAAGGTAACTATGCGCAAGTTTATTATATGCTAGGAGCTTGGGCGACTGCATACCTCATCCACGTAGAAGGTGTCGCCGAAGTCACGGTGTTAAAAAGTTGGTATTTCGATGTTCCTCGTATTGGAAAATCTGCTTCTTTCAAAAAACACATGGGATTATCACTAGATAATTTTTATAGGAAATTCGATTCTTTTATCCGTCAATCCGATGAAGAAGTAATGAAAATATTTAAAGCAAAACAATAGGTTAAAGATCAAATAAAAACGCAATATTTAACGTATTGAAATAGCGTCAAAAAAAACATTACCATCCCTTTTCCTTTTACTGGTAAATTCCTATGTATTCTATAAGAATTACTTCAAGTTTTCCATGAAATCACTAGTAGCCATCACTACACTCCTCACGTTACTCATAAGTTCTACATCGTTAATTTCAGCAAACCCAATATTGTTAGATGATCAGTTTATCCTACCTGAAGGATTTCACATATACAGAGCTGTCGAGCCAAAACTAACAGGAGGATCCTACGACCTGACATTTGATGGCGAGGGGCAATTATTGGTGGCCGAAGGCAATTCACTACGAAGAATAATAGATACAGATAATAATGGAATTTACGATTCTCAAGAAACAATTGCTACAGGCCCCCCTCTAAGAGGAAGGGGCCCTCAAGGCCTACTAGTTATTGGCGATAATCTATACACTGTATCTGGTGATGGCGTGCAACTTTTCAGCGGATACAACTCAGAATCTGGGATAAAACACGAGAGAAGGTTAGGCGCCCCATTCAACACAGGAGGCGATCATGCTGCACATACAATTTTAAGAGGGCTAGATGGATACATTTATCTCGTTTCTGGTGATGGAGGCGGAATTAATGACAGAAAGCACATCACACAAGACAGCTCCCCCTCAAGAGAGGAACGGACAGCGTCGGTATTCCGTTTTGACCCTAAAGGTGAAGAATGGGAATGCATCGGATCTGGAGGCCGAAACCCTCCTAGTTTAGGCATGAACTATCTTGGTGAATTTTTTAGTTTTGATAGCGACATGGAATTCCATGTGGATGTTCCGTTTTATCGACCTGTTAGATTAAACCACTGGGCGACTGGTGGAGATCAGGGATGGCAAGGCGTTGGAGCTTATCCCCCATACTATGTGGACTGCCTGCCTGGCGTTCTTGAGGTGGGCCGCGGATCACCTAACTGGGGAGTTTTCTATGAACACAACCAGTTTCCAGAAAAGTATCACGATGCATTTATTGTTTGTGATTATCGTTGGAAATCAGCAACAACAGGAAGATATGCAAGCTCAGGAAGATTGGTTGTTTTTCATCTCAAACGACATGGCGGAAGCTGGAGAGCTGAGATTACTGAGCTGGCAAAAGCAAAAGCAGGAGCAAAAGACGGAAACGGTCGAGCGATAAATTTCGCACTTGTTGACGTTGACGTAGCCCCAGACGGAAGCATTATGGCAACAGATCACAACCAAGGTGTTTGGCGGATTTTCTATAACCCAGAAAAAACCCCAAAAGTCCCACCTATTGAATGGGCTGAAAATAATTCAATTAATCCCAATTTACTTAATGAGCTTTTAGGCCTTCCTCAAAAAAGTTCAGAATGGAGCAGACTAAAACAAATAAAGATACAACAACAAGCCCCCTTTGATATCAATAATGCCCTAAAAAATGCCTCCCTAAATCAAGAACTACCTAGCAGATCTCGATTGAGTGCAATCCGGTTACTTTCTAGGAACTTTCAAACATTACCCTACAATTACATTAAAAAATTAGCCAATTCACCGGACGAAGAAGTTCGAGGCCAAGCAGCATGGCTAATTGGAATTCGAGGGAAACACGAACATGAAACAATCTTAAAATTACTTAACGACCATAAACCATTTGTTCGACGCCGTGCAGCGGAAGCATTTATGCGCATGCCGACACAAAAAGCCGATGCGACATTAATCCAACTGCTTGATGACCCAGATCGGTTTGTACGTTACTCAGCAATGATTGCGCTTTCTCATCGACCAACAAGTGAGTACTTCCCTTTATCAAAAGGGAAAATAAAACCTAAAGCGTTAATCCGCATCCTTGTTGCTGCGCACTTGAGAAAAGAACGACCAAGCAGGAAAAATGCTAATATTATAATTAACAAACTACTGAGAGTTCCGAATATTAGCGATGAAGATCACCTTGATTTATTACGATTACTAGCAATATACCAAAAGGAAATTAAAGCAGACAAAGGCACTTTGGAGATGACGTCGTCTTTTTTGATAAACCAATTCCCGAGTACAGCCCCAAATATCCGCTGGGAACAAATCCGCCTAATGGGGAAATACGAGTTAACCCAGTCGTTCGCCCTTCTTGTTGAAGAGTTAATAAGCGAAAAAGACCAAATCACTCAGTTCCATATTGCAACCTCTCTTTCAGATTTGCCTAAAACTAACATCACAAACAACAAGGCAATCCGAGAGAAGTTAACTAACTGGATAATCTCTACACAAGATGGTTGGTTTTCTGAATTCGGCGGAAAAGGATTACAATTCCCAAGCTTCTGGGGAACCATTGTAAACAAATTAGGCAACTTGCACGCCGATTCACTAGTAGCAAAACTTGGGCAAATTAAAGCTGACAGTCAACTTATGAAAAGCGTGCTTTCTAATATTAAATCTTCCCCTAATGCAGACATAATTTTGATAGAACGCTTCAATCAAGCCACTGACAATGAATCCAGAAATAATATTATAAAAATTCTGCAACAAACCTCATCCGAGCGAACCACTCAGTTTATGTTTAGCCAATTGGCCAGCACTTCTAATCATGATTTACGAAAAACGTTAACTTTGGGGCTCTCTATGAGGCCAAACAGCGTAAAACCCGAATTCCTCCTCTCAGCTCTCTTCGAATTTGATGATCCAGACATAATTAATGCCTGCTCTTTAGCGATTGCAGCTGCAAAAAAAACATTAGATCAAATTTACCTTGATTCAAAAAACAAGTTGTTCAAAAATAATTATTCGCCAAAGGCAGTTCATTACCGATTACTTGAACTTATCGACCTACAACCTGCCAGTTCTGTTCAGCTTGAATATGCACTTAGTACTCTTACAGGCCATAATTCCACAAGAAAAAATATTAACCCTAGAGCTATTTGGTCTTCAGATGCGCAAAAGAATGGCGACACAACCTGGTTTGCACGAGAATTCAATATCTCTAATAAAGTCAGCAAATCAGAATTATACATAACATGCGACAACGAGTTTGAAGCTTATATTAATGGCAAACTCGTAGGATCAAGTAGCTCTTGGGAACAACCAAAGAAAATAGATATTACCTCAGCCTTACGCCGCGGGGAAAACCTAATTACATTAGAGTGCAAGAATCTTGGGGGGCCAGCTGGACTAATCGCCAAACTTGTCTGGATAAATGATAAAGGTGACCCAAATAGTCTAGTAACTAATGAAACCTGGCAGTTTACTAAAGTCCCCCATAAGGACTGGAAAACAGATGGCTCAAAAAAAGGTAACTGGAAATTCAGCCTCGACGTTAGCAAGCCTACCGAAAATGTAATCAAAGCATATAATGCATTTACAAGAGACAATAACAGCAACCTTGTATTTTCTATTAAAAAATATTGGCACAAATGGTATCTAAACAATCACGGAGAAGCATTCATTACACGCCAAAACGACAAGGGGAGTCTTCGGGCAGACGAGATAATTCATAATTTAATTGTTTCATCAATAAACACCAAAGGCGATATAGCACGCGGTAGAAAATTATATCTAAACGCAGGATGCTATGCATGCCACGGAGGAATCGAAGACCAAAAAACAACCATTTTTGGACCTTCTTTAAACGGAGCAACGCTTCGATTAAAACCGGAAGAATTAGCAGATGCTATTGTATACCCATCAAAACATGTTCCGGAGCGATTTAAAGCTAGCTTATTAACGACAACTGCAGGCGATCAATACAATGGATTCATTACCGAACAAACTGATAAATTTGTATCGATCACCGATCTTCAGAACAAAATTACTCGCTTAAGAAAAGTCGTTGTTGATTCAATTAAACCGCAAGAATCTTCATTAATGCCTGCTAAGCTTACTAACAGCTTTTCAGATCAGCAAATTGTGGATTTATTGTCCTTTCTGAAATCATTGAATTGACGCATTAAATTCTAATAATATCTACACGTCATGAATGGTCGCTTATCTATAATACTACTTATTCTTCAACTCACCCTTCCAAAGCTAATATTTTGTCAAATAGCAAATAATAATGCAGAAAACTCAAAGCTTACTATTGATGATTACCGCAAGCATGCAATGACGCACAACGGAAATCCGGCTCTAGGAAAAAAACTGTTTACAGGCAAACGGGCGATATGCTCTCAGTGCCATACCGTGGATGGCAGCAATAATCTAGCCGGACCGGATCTCGCAGCAGCTGGAGATAAATTCTCACGCGCAGATTTGATTCTTTCGATACTCGATCCATCCGCTAATATCATGACAGGATTTTCACTTCTAACTGTCACAACCAAGGACAATAAGGTTTTTAGCGGAACAGTTAAGAAGTCCTCAAAAACTGATCTTGTCATTGCTGGCGCTGGGAACATTCTACACCAAATTCCCAAAGAAAAAATTAAGAAACAATTAACAAGCGAGGTCTCAATGATGCCTCCAAATCTACACGCATCGCTCACGAAGGATGAATTCGCCAACCTTATTGCGTATCTGGAAGATCTTAAGAACAAAGATTCAAAGAACCTCAACAAAAACGGCAGCCCATTAGAAATTACGCGACTGGCTAAACCTATATCAACAGAGCTGTTTTTTGGAAAAAATTTAGATCTAGAAAAGCCGGTGTGGTTCGGAGAGCACCCTTCTCGCCCTGGCATTTTTTTAATTCTTGAAAAAAGTCGAGCCAAACTGTCTCTAATAGGGAAAACGGCTACAGGTAAAGAATTTCAAAACACTTTCGTAGAATTGCGAAAGGAGGTGTATGTCACGAATGATGAAGGGCTACTTGGTTTAGCTTTTCACCCAGATTTTGCCAAAAATAGAAAGTATTACTTTATGCATGAAGTAAAAGACGGCACACGTCGTGGCATGGTTATCGGTGAACGTGAAGCAAATAAAAATCTACTAATTGACTCCGGAAAGCCCACCCGAAAAGTTTTAGATTTTGATGTGGCCACACAATTCCATCATGGAGGAGGCCTTGAGTTTGGCCCAGATGGATATCTTTATATAGGAGTGGGCGATGGAGGGCCACAGGAAGACCCACACGGCCACGCACAGGATTTAACATCATTTTCCGGCAAAATATTACGAATCGACGTGAACGATTATAATGATAGCAAGCCATATAGAATCCCAAATGATAATCCATTCATTAACCACACTAACTCAAAGGTACGTCACGAAATTTTCGCTTACGGTCTGCGTCAGCCATGGAGATTTAGCTTTGATGCAAAAAATGGAGATTTATGGGTTGGGGATGTTGGCCAGAATCGCTTTGAGGAAATCACTATAGTCCGTTCAGGAGAAAACCATGGATGGAATGTATTTGAAGGCTTCGAGCTTTTCTCAACTCAATACATGCAACCGAAAAAAGAAGCAGAGTACATCTCCCCTCTGGTTTCATTTCGTCGTAAACACGGGGTCTCAATAACAGGTGGTTATGTTTTACATTCGCATCCAGACCAGAACGAATCATTCAATGGTGTTTATATTTGTGCGGACTACCAGTCAAAGCGGATTTGGGGAATCAAACAAAAAGACCGCAAACTTAATGTGATAAGGGAAATCGGAAGTTGCCCTGATCGAGTTGTTGCCTTTGGTCGTGATTTAAGCGGCGCTCTTTATGCCGTAGGCTATGACAAAGGCAGCGTCTATAAGCTAAACTTCAAAGAAGCGATATTTAAGTGAAATACGCACTTTTATTAACTCTAATCATACTGCCCAAGACTACTCCTGTTCAGGCTGTTGATGCACAACCGTCATCAAATGAACACGTTTCAATAAAATTTGCTGCATACAATGTATTATTTGGATTGTGGGGCGAGCCTGAATCCATAGGACAAAAATTAAAGAAACACAATCTAGACATTATTTGTTTTAATGAAGTCCCGAATGGGAACTGGACAAAACGAGTAGGCGATATATTGGAAATGGATCATACATTTGTAGGTGAAATTTCTTCAGCCAACCATAAGAACAAATATAAATCTATTTTAAGCCGCTTCCCCTTACTCCACACCGGAGAAATTGAAATAAACGAAAAGGGCTGGAAGCCAGCATCCTTAGTGTACGCGAGCATTAAAGTTAAAAATATAAAAATTAAAGTTTATTCAACTCACATTCCCGGACAGCAAAACCCAAATGATTCGGCTGCATCTTTTATTGCAAACAATATCATTAAAAATTCGAATGATGAAAATTTACTTATACTTGGAGATTTAAATAATGAGCCAAATAAAGGCGCGTTAAAAACATTCTACACAGCGAATATGAAATCCATATGGAATGAGTTAGGGGTCGAGAAATCGCAAAACAGCACCCATAAACACATAGAATCTGGCAAGGAGTCTGGAATTATTGATCATATTTTTTATAAAAGCAGAACCCATAAAATAAGCGTCGTAAATGGTGGTATAATTTATGACGCCTTTAACAATACTGAAAAAGATATCGACATGCCTCGGTACAAAAAAGAATGGATCAAATACGATAAACCACTCTCAGATCACCGTCCAATATGGGCTGAATTATTGTTTAAATGACTGAAATAATTTTTCAAACACACCCGCCCCACCATTCATGAAAACTGTTAAGCAGTAAATAAGCCACATAAACCTAACGCCCCACCTCTTCAAATTCCATTAAGTAATTAGCCTCAGTGCCGTAATAAACCGTCAACTTATCACCTTCAACCTCATATCCCTTGGCTAGTTTTAATGCTTCAAAAAACTTAAAGTCTAACGACTCGGGCATACAGAACATTAACGTAGACCCAAACGGCGAATTAAAATTCAACCAATTCCCCTTCACTATTGAACATTTACCAAAATAACGATTGCAATCATTCCTGCCACCGACACTGCCATCTCGACTAAATTCAATAGAGTGAGTCCTCCCTTTTTTTGGAAAGATAGTTTTGTCAGACTCATGAATAGCCACCAATTTCCACTCGCGATCATATAAGCCATCTTTAAAAGGTGTTTGTTTAGTTATTAGTCGATAAAAAACAGAACCCCCAAATTGTTTTCTATAATCTTTAAAGTCAGCATATTGACCGTCCCCCAAGAAGTGCCCAACTACTCGCCATCCCTCAAAATCGCAAGTTGATTGAACTAAGTGATATCTCCCAAGCTCAGTTTTAAGTCTGAACGAAATATCCTTTGAATTAAACGATTCAATTTTAGGCGCTTCTTGCCCGTAGATATCGAAGGAAACCAAGACAAGTAACATACATAGTGTAATAATCTTTTTCATGAGCTTTAATTAAAAAAGAAATTTTAGTGCGAACTATCTAGCATCATTTTTTGTGGCGGAAAATAGTTCAACCATGGCTTTTCCCATCGCCTCACCTACATTCATATAAGTTTCAGCATTCCTGTTATAGTGACCACCTGAAGCCCCCCCTTTAGACAGCGGATAAGTATAAACACTAGCCACATTCCCGCTAAATTCCTTGTACTTACCGGATGCACCATCCACGGCCAACATCGCATCCAAAATCTTACCACCACCATCAGTCGCACCCTTCTTGGTCTGCCCAAGTGATGCGCAAACAAACTTTGCATTTCGGTTTGGGTCTTTTCCAATTTCCAATTGGATGCGTTCCATCGCTTTAAGAAAATTTTTGTCCGTTCCAGCCCAACGCGCCGAGTAAATACCAGGCGCGCCATCAAGCGCTTTGACTGACAAACCGCTGTCGTCTGCCAATGCGGGCAGACCGGAGGCTTCTGCCGCCGCGCGTGCCTTCAGCTGGGCATTGCCTTCGAAGGCACAGGCTAAGTCTTGGTGGCTGAGGGCACGGTTGGCATCTG
>JASLKL010000035.1 GCA_030747605.1 Verrucomicrobiota bacterium
AAAGATGAGAAAAAACGAAGATAGGCATGAGATAAATAACCCTGAAAGTACAACCGGAAAGGAGAGTTTAGGTCGATGCCAACTTATCAATGCAGCAAATACCGACCCAAGAAGTGGTGCCAACACAATAAATATAGGCAGGTGCTTGATCATTTGGTTTGGTTATTGAGGATTTTATCCTCATCGAACGAGTCATGTTGTTGATAAACTTTCTGAGCCAAGGCTAATCCGACACCTAATGTTGCGACGCCAACAACAATCGCTGTTAACATAAGGATTTGAGTAAGAGGATTGGTCACTTTGTCGATATTGGGATTATCAAAAGTATGGTTAGCCCCTTCTGTTAGAATTGGAATTAAAGCGTCATTTTTAGCGCCAATAGAGATGAAAAATAAAATAATTCCGGTTTGGAAAATGGCCATTCCTATGCATTTTTTAATGAGATTACCTTGGGCCAACATCGACCAAAGCCCTGTCATCATGAGAACTACGACAATTATGTAGTTAAATTTTGGGATGATTTCTTCCAATGTTATAACCCTCTATCGAATCGGCCGTTTGAGGCCAAGTTAATATAAATGCCTATCATGCTAAACATGACCGTTATTCCGACTCCAATTTCGACTAGTAAAATACCGTGAGATCTTGCATATGCCTTATCTCCCGGAAGAACAGAGTCAAGATACCCGTAATCCAAGTATTCTCCGCCCATAAGTATACAAGCTAAGCCGACTGTCGCAAAAATTAGCACTCCTAAAGCTGTCAGCAGCATTATCTTTTTTTCAGTCCAATGTTGCAGAACATGTTTAATATCAAAAGAGATGCAAAGAAGAATGATGCTTGCGCCGAGAATTACCCCGCCTTGAAAGCCTCCTCCAGGACTGTAGTGGCCGTGTGCAATTACGTACAATGCAAACAGTTGCATAAATGGCACCATGATTCGACTGGCTTGCCGGATAATTAGACTGTCCGTGGGATCGTACGCTGGTGGAGAGGTAATGATATCCGGTTCTGTAACTTTTGATTTGGCATTATCGATTCGAAGTATTGAATAAATAGCAATGCAAGCAATGAACACTACGGTTGTTTCAAGCAGAGTGTCAAAGCTTCGATAATCAGCGAGTACTGTAGTTACAATATTTGGAACATGTGCATCTCTGATGGAGTTCTTTATATAATAAGGAGCAACGGTGGAGTTGACTGGGGACTTAGGGTCTCCCCAACCGGGAAAGTCGGGTAGAGCACTTAGCAAAAAAGCGCCAGTTCCGATTGCAATTAAGCCCGCAAATATTTTAAAGGCTATGCGGGGTGATTTAGGTATGGCGGAAACGCCTGTGTTGTAAATTGTTGCAACTATAAAAACAGTGCTTACTCCGGCGCCAACAGCGGCTTCAGTAAAAGCCACATCTACAGCACCCATGGTGGTCCAGATAAGGCACATAAGGAAACTATAAGCTCCGAATACGATGGCGGCCCCCATCAAGTTTTGCATTGCTAATGCAGTAATTCCGAAGAGGAGGACTAAGATTAGAAACAGCGTGTCGTACTGCCAAATAGGCAACTCAGCCATTATTTATTCTCTCCTTTCTTTTTCCAAGGTTTGGCCCCAGCGCGTTCTCCGACATCCATCATGGCGTGTGTCGCTGTTGGGCTTCCAATGAAAACGAAATTAATGATTAGAAGGATTTTAAGGGCTAAAATCCATGTTAAGTCTCCCTGATTGCCGGCGGCAAAAATGCAACCCAACAAGATTAGTACGGTTGAAAGTGTGTCGCCTTTGCCGGCGGCGTGCATGCGTGTGTAAAAGTCAGGAAATCGGAGTAATCCTATGGATGTTCCTAAAAAGAAAATTAGTCCCACAACAATGAAGAAGTAAGCGGCATATTCCATCAGGAAATTTTTCCTTTCTGTTCAAGGGATCTTCTATGCTGATAGTAGCGGGAGGCGGCAATGGAGACGATAAAATTGAGTAGTCCGTACCCTAGCGCGATATCAACAAACATGTCTAGTTGACCAAAAAGAATGCCGGAAAACAAAATAAGTACGATTGATTTAGTGCCGATTACATTTACTGCGACTAATCGGTCAATGACGGTTGGTCCTTTAATGACTCGTATCAGTACAAGCAACATTAGGCCAATCAGTGTGACGCCAGCTATGGTAATGAACGAATTCAATTTTCTTTTTCAAAAACGTTAATTATTCGACGTTCCATTTCGTCGGATTCACCAGGAAGCCCTGAGGCTGCCTTTTCTGTTAGGGCATGCACAAGAAATCTTTTCCCTTCTACTCGTACCGTAACTGTTCCTGGAGTGAGGGTGATAGAATTTGCTAAAACAAATATAGAAATTTCCTCTGTTACGTCTGTTTTAAACCGAACCATTTTCGGGGAAATTAGATCATTCATCCTCGGAGAGAGTGCAACCTTCAGAACATG
The DNA here is from genome assembly GCA_030747605.1 of Verrucomicrobiota bacterium. Taxonomy (GTDB): domain Bacteria; phylum Verrucomicrobiota; class Verrucomicrobiia; order Limisphaerales; family UBA1096; genus UBA1096. The sequence goes on from JASLKL010000035.1 coordinate 2,438, forward strand.
AATATTTGAAAGAATAATTTGCCAAAAAAGCCAGCACATATAGGGGATAAAGCGTATTAGCCGTTTGCTGAATTTTTTGAATGAGATATTCTCATTCGGGAACAGTAAATCTTTACACCACAACGCCACTAATGCCGAACATAGTATCCCCATTCCAATATGCATGGGGTCGTACTTTCCGGAAAGCACCAGCCATGGTAGAAATAATATAATAAATGCGCTGGTGAATTTCATTTTTGCTCCTAAGCCAATTATTATAGCTCAGTTAATGCGCGGGGAAATTACGCGTCAAAAGTGTTCACTTCAAGAATTTTGCCAAGTGTTATTTGCCAATACAAAAGGTACTGAAGATCGAATCGAGTAAATTTTCTGTTGTTGTCTTGCCGACGATTTCCCCGATCGCATTTGTGGATATCCGTAAGTCGACGGAAACAAGGTCTAGTTCCGCGCCAGATCGGAGTTGATAGATAGATGTCTCCAATGAGGTTTTGGCTCTATTAAGTGCTTCCTGATGGCGAGAATTTATCATTACTTCGAGCATCTCTGATGTTATTTCCCCGTCCCAGACTGATGCTTGGATGGCGTCTTTTAAAGATTCTATCCCTTCGCCATTAATTGAGCTAACCGATACAGTTTTACAGTCTTGCATCTTTGTTGGGCTAAGTACTGCAGGGAGGTCGCTTTTATTTAGAACCACAATGTGTTTATGGCTGCTCAAATCAGCCAGGCTTGATTCTGAATCTGCCGTCATTGGTTCAGATGCATCAAGTACGTACAGGACAAGGTCTGCTTGGTTAAGTGAGTCGCGACTTCGCTTAACCCCTTCTTGTTCGATCTGGTCATCGGTTTCCTGCAATCCGGCAGTATCGACAAAAACAACCTTTATCCCTCTAATTTGGGCTTCTTCAGAGATGGTATCACGTGTTGTGCCGGCAATATTGGAGACGATTGCTCGGTCGTGGCCAAGTAGTTGGTTTAAAAGGCTGGATTTTCCGGCGTTAGGCTTGCCGATAATTGCTACTCGAATGCCACGCCGAATTAGTTGGCCGTCGTTAGCTGTTGCCAGTAGTTGGTCGATGAGTGATTTAGCTTTTTCAAGGCGCTGAATTAATCCATCCATCGTGTCTGGTTCGATATCCTCATCAGGGAAATCAATATGTGCCTCGACATGTGCGAGTACGTGCATTGTGTTGTCGCGAAGCTGGTTGATCCGCTGTGATAGTTTACCGTCCAGTTGTTCATTGGCAGCGCTTAAGGCGAGGCTGGTGCGAGCGTTTATAAGATCTGATACTGCTTCTGCTTGTGTAAGATCTATTCGTCCATGAAGAAATGCGCGCTTAGTGAATTCTCCTGAAACTGCAAGGCGAGCTCCGGCTTTTAGTACAGCATCTAATACGGCCTTAGTTGCTTGTATTCCGCCGTGACAATTAATCTCAATTATATCTTCCCTAGTAAAAGTAGCTGGCTCACGCATGACTGTTACCATCACCTCATCAAGGCGTTGTTTGTTTAGGTGAATGTGGCCGTAATGAATTGTATGTGACTTTGCGTTAGCAAGGTGATTTATAGCTCCGGATAGCGGTTTGAAAATGCTATCTCCGACAGTTACAGCGTTTTTGCCAGATATTCTTATTATGGCAATTCCACCTTCACCTAATGGCGTGGCGATTGCGGCGATAGTATCTTCAAGCATATTGGTTATTAACGAAGGCAGCCGCCTTTTTGAATTTGATCACTGCGCCCTTCTAGGAACATGCGGGCTTTTTCATAGCTTTTTTTGTGAAGGTAATGGAGGAGCTCTTTGTCGGTGTTTTTAGGTAGTTGTGATGATAATTTGTCGATGTGATTGAAATGTGCCATCAAGTCTGGCTTGGGATCTTTGCTAATTGCGGTTACAGCTGCTTCGAAAGCCAGTAACGCCTGTAGTAATTCACCTTCTATCGTCATGTGGCAAGTGTGCCTGTTAGTTTTATGCAAACCAAGCTTGGTGTGGGATTGCAGTTTAGGTTTTGTTATAGTTTTTGCATGCACGAGTTTATACGTGCCATTTTTAACGGGTTGATTCCTTTGTTGGTCCTCTTGGTTGAGTCGAGAGGTGCGGCAGACTTGAATCGATCTACGTTCACGTTCAAGACGCCTTTTCCGGTTGTTTATAAAATTGAACCTCTAATAAATCCTTTATCAGAAACGCAATGGTTGCCAGCTCGCGAGCGTGATAGGCCGGGGGTGTATGTGGAGTTTGGGGAGCTGGTTATCATGCGTCTTAATAAAGAATCTGTGCTAGATCAAGTAATGTCAGGCACCGATCTTAAGTTGGTTCAGGAATTTTCTCCAAACTTATTCATTCTTCGGGCGCGTTCGGTTGGAGATGCGTTGATGTCTGCTCATGTAATCGCTGGCAGAGATGGGGTGCAATTAAGTCATCCTATACGTCGTCATCCAATGAGCAAAAAATCTTTGGCTCAGTATCCTAACGACCCATTATATCCGCTCCAGTGGACCCTTGAAAATCGGGATGCTAGAACAGGGGCTATTGTTGGTGCTGAATTTAATATGCGGGAAGCTTGGGCATTGGCCACTGGCAAAGGAGTTGTAATTGGGCTTGTAGACGATGGGGTGGATTTGGCACACACTGAGCTTCTTGGTCAAGGAGTCGAGGAGCTTCATTACAATTTTACTACTATGCAGGCTAAGGGTGAGCACGGTAATAAACTGCAGTCCCATGGGACTCTTGTCTTGGGCCTTGCTGTTGCAAAGTGGAACAATAAAAAAGGCATTTCTGGAGTGGCCCCTAGCGCTAAATTTGCGAGTCAGGTAGTGTGGGATATAGACGACAATTTCGGAAACGAAGTGGAAGTGGCTAATATGTTTCGTTTTCGCAATAATGATATCCATATTCAAAATCATAGTTGGGGTTCGAGTTCCATTGAGCAATTGGCTGTTCCTGAGGTTCAGTTGAATGCAATTGAAAGTGCCATTAATCATGGGAGGGGCGGTAAAGGGGTATTAATGATTAGGGTGGCAGGGAATGAGCGTAGTAGCGACTGGAGTGCTCATGATGATGGGTATTCAAACGATCCTCGTGTTGTGACTGTTGGCGCAGTTGGTCATGATGGTCGGGTGGCAGGGTTTAGCAATGCTGGGGCTTGTGTGCTTTGTTCTGGGCTTGTAGGCGAGGATTCAGAAGAGCACCCAATCTACTCAACGGATCGCATGGGAAAGCTTGGCTGGAATGATAAATTGAATCCAGATGACTCTGAAGTTGGTAGTTATTTTGCTATCGATAGAGGCGGGAATTCTTTTTCTGCGCCACAGATTGCTGGTTTGGTTGCATTGATTCTAGAGGCTAATCCTAGTCTGACTTATCGTGATGTTCAGCAAGTGCTTATTAACTCGTCACGTCATTATGATTTTTCAGATCCATTTCTTAATTCAAATGCGGCGGGATACAAATTTAGCATAAACACTGGATTTGGCGTGCCTGACGCAGGCGCGGCTGTTCGTTTAGCAAGGCGCTGGGTAAACAAAGGGCGTTTAGTAGTGAATTCTTACAAACAGGTTTCTTCAAAAAATATTCCAGATGATGGTTTATTAGTTGAAGTCATGTTTAATGATAAAAAAACGATCTTTAATGCCAACCCTGGAAATGGATTGGTTCCAGATGAAGGTACCAATTTAGTTCCGCTTGTAGATATCGGTAAGGCTCTCAAGCCTATTAATGGTGATCTTACTGGTAAGGCTGCTCTCATTCAGCGAGGCGGTTCATATTTTTCAAAGAAGGTGGAATATGCGGCGGATGCAGGTGCTGTTTTTGCTGTGGTCTATAATAATAATGGAGGTGATGATCGATTTATTATTATGGGGGATTTAAAGTCTACATCCATTCCTGCAGTTTTTTTATCTCAAAATGATGGTGAAGAAATTAATGATATGATGGCTAGTGCAAATATTGATCCATTACGAGTGAAACTGAATTTGAATCAGGCTTCTACAGTAATCAATGTGCCTGATTCAATGATATGCGAACAGGTAGGCGTTAGGATTGAAATGGAGCACCCTGTTCGAGGTGATATTCGTTTGACTGTTAAGTCACCTTCAGGCACTCGAAGTGTGCTTCAGGCAAATGTTCCAGATGGCAGTGCATGGCGTTCAGATTGGACCTTTTGGACAAATCAATTTTTCTATGAGTCGTCTAAAGGTGATTGGGTGGTTGATGTTTCGGATTTAGTCAAAACGTTTAACGGCCTGTTAAGTCATGCTGAATTGACTATTCGTGGAACGGAAATAATTGATTTTGATAATGATGGGCTTTCCGATGAATGGGAGATAACCAATTTTAATTCCCTTAGTGAAATAGCGCTTGGTGATCCGGATCGTGATGGGGTTTCTAATGCATTTGAGCAGGCTGTAAGCTCAAGCCCAGTCAAATTTGATCGCCACTTGAATGTTCGGCTGAATCTGCTTTCTGGTAATCGCTTGCGTTTTAGTTGGCCGACTTGGGATGGGTTCCAATATCATGTTCAAATTTCCGAAAGTGTAGATGGGCCTTGGGATACAGTTGCAGTTGTATTGCCAGGGAAATATGAGGGTGAGTGGTTTGAAAATATTAAAAATAGAAGTAGAAGATTCTTTCGATTGAAAACGGAAATGAAGCCATGATGCGGCAGTTAGATGGTAAAAGCTTTTATTCGGAATCTAAGTTTAATGCTGGTCGAGGCAAAGGTGTTTGCGAAGCTGTAATTTTAGCAGGCGGTAAGAGTTCTAGAATGGGCAGGGATAAATGTTCACTCTCGTTAGGAGGGCGTACATTATTGGTTCATGTAAAAGAGGTATTGTTGTCCGTTGGATTTGATCCTCAAGTTGTGGTTGATGATCTGTTGCCGAACCTTGGGCCGATTGGGGGTGTGGCCACAGCCCTTCAAAAGACTGAGCGGGATTGTGTTATGTTTTTAGGTTGCGATATGCCTTTTCTGTCAGGCAATTTGTTGGATGATTTTTTTGAAATGGCAACACAAGATAAAACGGCGATATTTTCAAAGCATCCTAAAGGTATGGGTTTCCCGTTTTTGATTTATCGTGAGGATTTGAGCAAAGTTCAAGGGCAGATTGCTAATGGTGAGTTTTCATTGCAACGTTTAGCTAGGAAATTGTCTGCAAGGTCTTGGGTTCCGTCACATCGATTTAAATCTGAATTATTTAACATTAATTCGCCTGAGGATTTTGCTGAAGCAAAGCGCAGGATGAGAGAGGGGAATGAATAGTGTATAGGTATTATTTATTATTGGCCTTATTGTGCTATATGATCGTTCATGCGGTTGCTCAAGAACGATATGAATTTTCTCGACCTTTAATGGGTATGACATTTCGTGTTGTCGTGTATTCGGAGGATAGCTCATTGGCGACGAAGGCTAGTGAGAATGCCTTTGCTAGAGTAGCGATAATAAATAAAATTATGAGTGACTATGACCCTTCAAGTGAGTTGAGTAGGCTTTCAGACTTGGCGGGAAGTGGCACGGCTGCAAGGATTAGTGATGACTTGTTCCACGTGTTGCAGACTGGCCAGTCGTTGGCAGGCAAATCAAATGGGGCTTTTGATGTTACTTCCGGTGCTGCTACAAGGTTATGGCGTAGAGCGAGGCGTTTGAAGAGAATCCCTCCAGAGGATGTTATAAAGAATACGAAAAATGCATCAGGATTTCGGTATTTAAAATTAGATAAATCCAAGAAGACTGCCGAGTTGCTGAAGTCAGGAATGAGATTAGACTTAGGGGGTATTGCAAAAGGCTTTGCGCTTGATGAAGCATTAAAGGTGCTGCGGGGTAACGGTTTGCCAAGAGCTTTAGTTTCAGCTGGAGGTGATATTATTGCTGGAGAACCTCCGGCTGGAAAGCGAGGTTGGAAGATTGCTTTATTGGGATTAAGTGATTCTGAGACAGAGTATATTTGGTTAAAAAATTGTGCAGTTGCCACTTCTGGAGATTTATTTCAATTCCTAGAGTTAGGAGGAGAAAGATATTCGCACATAATTGATCCGCGCTCATGTCTTGCTATTTCTGAACAGCGACTAGTTCACGTGCTGGCTCCCAGTGCAATGCAAGCGGACAGTTTGGCTACTGCTATTAGTGTGATAGGGCAAGAGAAGGGTTTGCTCTTAGTTGCTGGCGACACGAGATTGGGCGGGCGGGTCGCCTTTCGTAATAAGTTTGATCAAGTGGAAGAAGTGTCAAATCGAGTCTTTCAAGCTTGGCCCAGAGTTGATGAATGACCTGCCATTCATTATTTTAAACAAAAAAGCCCGCAGTTTATTTGCGGGCTTTTTATTTAGATTAGTTTTTTAATCAGGCGTTGTTTCCGGTGATTTGAAGGTACTCTCGATCTTTAATAATGCCTGGGGCAGGGGCAGGATAATTACCGTCTGGATTAGTTTTTAGTGGTGCTTCAGAGTTCATATTCAGCTCGTCCGCATCTGGGCAGAGGTCGTGGTCGTGATTAAATACCTTGTCATAGGTGACTTCTTGCCCGGTGTGTGTGGCAAAGCGGCCCATAGCAGTAACAACGCTAGCTTTTACTCCTCGTTCGCATTCGTTAAACGGCTTGTTATCGCGAATTGCGGTCATAAGGTCATTCCATTCATCCTGATAAGGATTACTTTCTCTACCGGGATAGGCCCATGCGACTGGATCGCTGAAGTTTTGGCCCTTAAAGATTTTGCATGGAGCGGGAGCATGGCCGGCTTGGGATATAATTCCTAAGCCTTTCGTGCCGTGAGCGTAACTGGCAAAATCACCATGACAGCCATTCATGGTTCGGCCATGCATATAAAGTTTAGCACCATCCTTGAATGTGTATTCAACTGTATATGAATCGAGATTTTGGTCGACGTAATCTTGGCCGCTGGGGGCTTGGCGATAGTGGCGTCCTCCAGCTCCTTGTGCCTTAATTGGCCAGTCATCCTTCATCCAGCAGCATTCATCTATGTTATGAATGAAGTAGTCACTAAATGAGCCGCCACTGGCCCATATAAAACTGTGGAAACGTCGAATTTGATATAGTAATTCGCTTTCGTCTTTTTTTGGTGGCAATGAAAAGCAGGATGCCACAGGTCCGTGTAGGCGATAGGCGCGAAGTAAATTAATATCTCCAAGCTCACCATCCTTGATGCGGTTAAATAGTTCTCCGCGAGCTCTGCTGTGCCGGCACATCAGTCCAACTCCAACTTTAAGGTTTTTCTTCTTGGCTTCTTCGTTGAGTGCAAGCATGCGCTTGGCAGTAAGTCCATCTGGGCAGACTGGTTTTTCCATGAATACGTTTAGGCCTCGTTCGATAGCTTTTTTATAGTGAACCCATCGAAAGGCACAAGGCGTAGTGAAAATAACAACATCTCCTTTATCGAGATTGTCCATGGCTTTGGAGTATCCATCAAATCCGATATATCGACGATCTTCTGGGACATCTACTCGATCCTTGCCTCGACGCTTTAAGGAGCGGAAACTATTATTCATTTTGGCTGTAGATACGTCCGCCATTGCTACTAGTTTGGTTCGCGCTATACTTTCTGGAACGGCTAAGGCATTTGCCGCAGCGCCGGTGCCACGACCGCCGGCTCCAACAAGTGCAACTTTTGTATAGTCATCCGTAGATGAGTGTACATGAGGTATTGCAATGCCTGCCAAAGCTGAGCTGGCTGTTATTGTTCCTGTGGTTTTAATGAAATCGCGCCGGTTGCCGGACATTGGATCTTTGGACTTGTTCATCGCAGACATCCTTACTCTGCTGAAAGTAGTGGAGTCAACTTCATTCATATTTTAAAGCTGTTAATTGCCTATTGGTTTAAACTTTTCGGCAAAGGCTCATTGGTGTAGTCAAAACCGGACTGAATACCTTTTAATATTACGGTTGGATTTGCTTTTGATGTCTTGTGAAAAATTCAGATTACTAAATAAGCCATTTGGTGGACTGCCAATGACGCTTGTTCTGTGTTTATTTTTAGATGTTCCGGGTTTTGCGGCGGATTTGGTTTTTTCTAGAGATGTGCTGCCGATTCTCTCAGACAAATGTTTTCATTGTCATGGGCCTGATTCTAAAAAAGCTCGCAAGGGGAATCTTAGACTGGATGATGAGGATGACGCTAAAAGAGATCGTGATGGTTATCGTGTTCTAGATTTAGTCAATCCTGATAAGAGCGAATTGATTGCTCGCATTACTGCTAGCGATGAGGATGATTTGATGCCACCTCCAGAGGTAGGGCGACCATTGTCAACTGTGCAAATTGAGACGCTTAAAAAATGGGTTAAGCAAGGCTCAAGGTGGGGAAGGCATTGGGCATTCGAGAAAGTTGCAAGGCCTTTGTATGGTCAATCGGGAATGCATCCTGTAGATCAACAGGTTGACCGAAAGCTGAAGGCTGAAAGTGTAACTGCGAATCCAAGGGCGGATCGTCGCACGTTAATCCGTCGGTTGAAACTTGATTTAACCGGGCTTCCTCCAACTCTCGATCAGGTAGAGAGATTCCTTGCAGATAACCGACCTGGTGCATGGGATCGACTGGTGACTAGAACGTTAGCTTCGCCATATTATGGTGAGCGCATGGCCTGGGACTGGCTTGAGGCGGCGCGCTATGCTGATTCCAATGGCTACCAAGGTGACAATGAGCGGTCAATGTGGCCTTGGCGTGATTGGGTGGTTCGTGCATTTAATGATAATCTACCGTTTGATGATTTTACTATTCAGCAGTTGGCTGGTGATTTGTTGCCTGATGCGACTCAAGATCAAATCCTCGCCACTGGTTTTAATCGCAACCATATGATCAATGGTGAGGGTGGTCGTATTGCGGAGGAAAATCGAGTTGACTATGTTTTTGATATGACCGAGACGATGGGTACAGTTTGGCTTGGACTTACGCTAAACTGTAGTCGTTGTCATGATCACAAATTTGATCCGCTTACTCAGCGAGAATATTATGAATTTACCGCTTTCTTCAATCAGACGCCAGTTAATGGTGGGGGCGGTGATCCTGCAACACCCCCTATTCTTAAAACGGGTTCTCAGGAGTTGATGGCCGAGATCAAAAAAGCCAAAGAGGTGGAAGTGCAAACTGGGGCTAAGGTTATGGACAGGGAAAAAGCCATAGCTAAAGGCCAGATAGATTGGGAGAATGGGCGCAGGCAGGAGTTGTCCAGGACGAAGATAGAAGATTGGAAATTGGTTAAGCCGATTAGTGCTAAGTCTAAGGGTCAAATATTAACTATTGAACCCAGTGGCGCCGTTCTTGCTGCTGGGAATAACCCGGAGAAGGATGAGTACGAGTTGGTTTATTTTTTGGGAAAAAGTGAAGTGACGGCGTTCAAACTAGAGGCAGTCCGGCATCCGACAATGACAGAGGGAAGATTGGCTCGATCGGATTCCGGGAATTTTGTTTTAACGGATATTCACTTTCAACCCAAAGATGATAAGGATTCATTGGTTATATCAGGAAGTCAGGCAACTTATGAGCAGGGTAGTCATAAAGTTGTCCAAGCCTACGATAAAGATCCAACTACAGGTTGGGCAGTTTGGAACGGTCGGACAATCGACCGTGATCATGCGGCAATGTTCCGGTTAAAGAATCCACTGAAAACAGAGAATGAGCGAGAGCTTTCTGTGACCCTCAAGTTTAACTCCTCAGCAAAGCATCATAACATGGGGTACTTCCGCCTTTATCAAACTTCGCTAAAAGATCCGAAGTTGGAAAGCAAGGAGGCAATGCTTTTAGTTGCTCTGATGGAGTCTGTTGGTAATCGAACAGATAATCAGAAGAGCCTTATTAAGGCTGCCTATGAAGCAGCGGATTCGAAATTGCTGCAGTTGCGCAATAACAAAAAAACTGCGGGAGATCGCTTGAAGCAGTTGCAGGGGAGATTGGCAAAGGTGATGATCATGAAGGACATGGCCAAATCTCGGAAGACATATATGCTGGATCGGGGTTTGTATACCAAGCGTGGTGAAGTGGTTTCTGCTGGTGTTCCAGCTTCGTTGCCGATGTTTCCGGAAGGTGAAAAGAATAATCGGCTTGGTTTAGCAAAGTGGTTAGTGGGGCGAGACCACCCACTGACTGCCCGGGTTACAGTTAACCGTTATTGGCAGATGTTGTTTGGAATAGGTTTTGTGAAGACGGCAGAGGATTTTGGAGTGCAGTCTGAATACCCAGTGCATCGGGAGTTGTTGGACTGGTTGGCAGCAGAATTTATGGAGTCGGGCTGGGATGTGAAACACCTCATAAAAACAATCGTTACTAGTGAAACTTATCGTCGTAGTTCGAAAGTGTTATCGAGTGAACAATATGAGATGGATCCGGAAAATCGTTTATTGGCTCGTGGTCCACGATTCCGAATGCCGTCTTGGATGATTCGTGATCAGGCACTCGCGTCATCAGGAATTTTGAATAACCGGCAGGGAGGGGCTTCTGTTAATTCCTATCAACCTGAGGGTGTTTGGGAAGAGACTTCTTTTGGGAGGAAGAGATATACTCAATCCAAAGGAAGCGCATTACACAGGCGTAGCTTGTACACTTTCTGGCGTAGGATTGTTGGGCCTACCATGTTTTTTGATTCAGCTAAAAGGCAAGTGTGCGAAGTAAAGCCGTTACGAACTAACACACCGATGCATGCTTTAATTACGATGAACGATGTGACTTATGTAGAGGCGGCACGTTCTTTGGCAGAAATAATTCTTAACGAAGAAGATGGGATTGATGCTCGTTTGGCTTTAGCGTCTAAACGCGTTCTGGCGCGCGAGTTGTCTAAGTACGAAATGGCTATTTGGAAGAGGTCTTTGGAGCGTTCCATTAAGGAGTTTGTTGCTGATCTTAATTCGGCCAAAGCTTACCTTTCTCATGGCGATTCCAAGCCGAATGAGAAAATCGATCCGAGCGAACTGGCTGCATGGACAGCACTTTGTTTGAATTTTTTGAATTTAGATGAAACTTTGAATAAGGAGTAGAATAGTGTCCTCATCTTGGAATATACTGAATCCCAATTCCCCAACGCCGGTTCGTGAGCGACAGCTGGCAATCAACCGTCGTCATTTTTTTGATCGTAGCGCAACAGGTATTGGGGTTGCTGCTTTGAGTAGCCTTCTTGGTCGAGACGGATTGAGTGCTGTGGCACAGCCGAGTAGTGATTTGAAGGGTTTGCCGGGTTTGCCGCACTTCCCGCCCAAGGCGAAGCGTATTATTTATCTTTTTCAAAACGGCGCGCCAACGCACATCGATCTCTATGATTACAAGGAGCAGTTGCCGAAGGTACATGGAAAACCGGTTCCAGAGGAATACTTCAGGGGTAAACGCTTTAGTACGATGACTGGTAATCCGGCTGGAAAGCTAATGCTACAACCGGTGGAGCCATTTAAACAGCATGGTCAGAGCGGGGCATGGGTCAGTAACTTTCTGCCGCACATCGCTAAGTCAGCTGATGATATTTGTTTTATTAAGAGCATGAATTCAGATGCAGTGAACCATGCGCCGGCGATTTCCTTTTTACTTAGTGGGGCACAAATACCAGGGAGGCCAACAATGGGGGCATGGTTAAATTATGGTCTAGGTAATCCTTCGCAAGACCTACCTGGATTTGTCGCGATGACTTCTGTTAGTAAAGGCACATCTTGTGGTCAGATTTTCTATGACTTTTATTGGGGCTCTGGGTTTTTGCCTACTCGGTTTCAGGGCAGCAAGTTTCGAGGTAGCCGTGACCCAGTGCTGTACTTGAAAAATCCGGCAGGGATGAATCCTGGGTTACGACGTGGTTTACTCGATGACTTGGCTGAGTTGAATGAGTTGAAATTTAAGGAAACAGGTGATCCTGAGATTCGTACCCGAATTGCTCAGTACGAAATGGCGTATAAGATGCAGACCTCTGTACCGGAATTGACCGATCTTTCTGATGAGCCGGATCATGTTCTGGATTTGTACGGACCGCAGGTTCGAGAGCCTGGGACATTTGCTTATAACTGTTTAATGTCTCGGCGATTGGCTGAACGAGGGGTTCGATTTGTTCAGTGCATGCATGCTGGTTGGGATCAGCATAATAGTCTTACAACTGAGTTGTACACTCAATGTAAAGACACTGATCAACCTAGTGCAGGCTTGCTTAAGGATCTGAAAATGCGCGGTATGCTTGACGATACATTGGTGATCTGGGGCGGCGAGTTTGGTCGCACGCCATTCATTCAGGGTGATATTAAAAATCGCCCACGCTGGGGTCGTGACCACCATCCCTACGCTTTCACAATCTGGATGGCTGGTGGTGGTGTTAAGCCTGGTATGAGTTGGGGTGCGTCAGATGATTTGGGTTTTAATGCAGCTGTTGATCCGGTTCATGTTCATGATTTACAAGCAACTATACTTAAGCTGATGGGTATCGATCATGAGCAACTTACCTATCGGTTTCAGGGTCGTTACCATCGTTTGACTGATGTTCATGGTAAAGTAGTTCAAGGTGTCATTTCCTGATACTAAACCAAGCGCTTGGTTTTGAGATTGGCTCGAAGAGTTTGTGCGGGTAAGTTTCTGGGACTAGCATTAATTTATTTTTACCTATGTATTTTTGCATGTCTACTCGTCGTCAGTTTTTTATCTCCCTTGGAGTCTTGATAATTGCATGGAAAAGCGCCCTTTTCTCAGCCGATAAAAATCCAGGAGAGATTGATTTTGCTCGCGATATTCGGCCGTTGTTGAGTGATAATTGCTTTGCCTGTCATGGGCCGGATTTAAAGCAGCTCAAAGCGGATCTTCGGCTTGATACTCGCGAAGGTGCAATATTGGATCTTGGTGGTTACTCAGCAGTTGTGCCGGGAAAGCCTTCAGAGAGTGAATTGGTAGTTCGAATCCTAACTGATGATGAGGATGATCTTATGCCTCCGCCAGATTCTGGTAAGAAACTTAATTCCCGCCAAAAGGCATTGTTGCAGCAGTGGATATCCGAGGGGGCTGAGTACGACTTACATTGGGCCTATAAACCAGTAAAGCGTGTTACGCCCCCGAAGGTGAAGAATGAGTCTTTTGTAATTAATGACATTGATCGATTTGTACTGCAAAAGATAGAAAAGGCAGGGTTCGGTCCATCCGATAGAGCAGATCGTATGACGCTAGCACGTCGTCTATATTATGATCTACTTGGTATGCCACCATTGCCAGAAGAGATAGAGTCTTTTGTAAGCGACAAGTCAGCAGGAGCTTACGAGAAATTTGTTGAACAATTGCTCAATGATCCTCGTTACGGGGAGCGGATGGCTGCGCACTGGTTGGATCTTGTGCGTTACGCTGATACGATTGGATATCATAGTGATGCGATTCGTGAGGTTTCTGCATATCGGGATTATGTTATTGATTCATTCAATAATAATAAACCGTATGATAAGTTTACAATCGAGCAGTTGGCTGGCGACCTGTTGGAAGAACGGGGTATTACCCAACGAATTGCCTCTGGTTATAATCGCTTGCTGCAAACCACGGAGGAGGGAGGAGCTCAGGCAAAGGAATATCGTGCTATTTACGCTGCAGATCGAGTTCGAAATGTTTCTGGAGTTTGGCTTGGGTCTACTCTCGGTTGTGCTCAGTGCCACGACCACAAATATGACCCTTTTTCGACTCGTGACTTTTATAGTATGGCTGCTTTCTTTGCAGATATAAAAGAGACAGCTGTGGGGCGTCAAAATCCTAATTTTAAAATTCCGACAGAAAAACAAAGTGGAGAAATAATTTCACTTCGTGAACAAATTCGTGATAGCGACTTTGTTGAGTTTGATACATTACACGGTTTTGCGCGGACATTCCGATCAATCAACGGGTTGGATTTAAATGGTAAATTTATATACGCTATAAATATAGGTGGGGATTCCTCGGTTAAGATTGGTAATGTTGAGTTTGAGACTGCCATGCAAGGTTTTACTGGCAATCTCAATTCTGGGACCGGTGATACTGGTAATCACTCAGATGGAGATTTAAAAAAATTATTGAGCTCCCATGGCTGGAGCAATGATCCGGTTTCAATGATTTTGAAGGTAAAGTCTGGAAGTCGTTATAAATTACAACTTATTGTTCGTGAGCCAAAGGGTGGGGGGCATCATCGTAATTTCTCTGTGAATATTGACGGTCGTGCAGTAGTGGACAATCTTTTAGTGAATGCTCGACCCTCTGCATATAAAGAGGAAAGTCTAGTTTATACGGTGGAAGTTGAGGCTCTTAATGATACGATGAAGGTTACCTTGATTCCGGGAAATGCAATCGGATCAACAGATGGTGTTCCCATAGTAAACGCATTAACATTAGAGGAAGTTTCTGGTCAGCCATATTTTGTTAAGCCGAAATATTTTGCGGCGTTTACCAAAGAACAGGCCAAGTGGGAGTCAGAAATTTCGGCCAAATTAGAAAAGAAAGAGGACACGAAATTGACTGGTAATGTGATCGAGGCAATTAAAGTTTCCGCAGTTAAGCGTTCGGCTGCGCAACGGGCGACATTGTTGAATTACTATTTTGGAGTGGCCTCAGCTACAGCTGAGATGCGTGATCGAGTGAATAAGCTTCGTAAGAGTTTAGCTAATGTTGAGAAGTCTGTTAAAACGATGTTAGTTACAGAAACTGAGAAACCGCGTATGACTAGGATCCTGCCGCGTGGCAATTGGCTGGATGACTCAGGGGAGGAAGTGATGCCTGCTGTGCCAGCATTTTTGCCGAAAAACAAATTACGTATCGATGGCGGCCGGGCGAATCGTTTGGATTTGGCTAAGTGGATTGTAGATTCTGAAAACCCACTGACGTCTCGAGCTTATGTGAATCGAATGTGGAAGCTCTTTTTTGGCACAGGTTTGTCATCGCGATTAGACGATCTAGGAGGGCAAGGCGAGCCGCCGTCTCATCCTGAATTACTTGATTGGCTGGCTGTAGAGTTCGTTGAAAATAATTGGGATATGAAGCACATGGCTCGGTTGCTGGTAACTTCTGGTGCGTACCGTCAGACTTCGGTTTCCAACACAAAACTGGATGATGTTGATGCTGGTAATCGATTGTACGCTCGTCAAAGTCGATTTCGTGTCGACGCTGAGATGGTGCGTGATGCAGCATTACGCATTAGTGGATTATTGGTTGTGCAAAATGGTGGGTATAGCGCCAAACCTTACCAGCCGGCAGGATACTGGAAGCATTTGAATTTTCCTAAACGTAAGTGGAGTCATGATAACGGAGAAAATCAATATCGCCGGGGCCTGTACACATT
The DNA here is from genome assembly GCA_030747605.1 of Verrucomicrobiota bacterium. GTDB lineage: Bacteria > Verrucomicrobiota > Verrucomicrobiia > Limisphaerales > UBA1096 > UBA1096. The sequence goes on from JASLKL010000035.1 coordinate 17,683, forward strand.
CTGGTGCCGAACGTTTTTGCATCCGAGTATGTTAGCCTTTGATGCGCCGAGTCGTGAAGAGTGTTCAGCTGAACGTACACGTTCTAATACCCCTCAGCAGGCGTTAGTGTTACTGAATGACCCAACTTATGTAGAAGCGGCGCGAGTATTTGCAGAGCGTATTTTACAGAATGGCGGAAGTTCAGATGAGGCTCGTTTAGAGTGGGCTTTTGAGCGGGCGCTATCGCGTAAGCCGTTGGATGAGGAGCGGGAGATCTTACTAGGTCTAGTGAAGTCGCAGCTTGAACAATACGATGACAACATTGAAGTGGCCAAGCATGCTGCTGCTGCCGGCCAATGGCCTGTTGCTGATGTGTTAAAGCCAGAAGCGGTTGCTGCCTGGTCTGCAGTTTCTCGTGCGATCATGAACTTGTACGAAACCACCTCGCGTTTTTAATTTTAATAATGAATCTATATCAACAATCCATAAACCAATTGAATCGACGTTCTTTTTTGAATGGTGTGTCTGTTGGGGTTGGTTCGCTTGCTTTAACCTCATTACTTGAGGCTCGAGGTTTTGCTAAGGAAGCCTTGCCGTTGAAGTCGGGTGGTGCAGTGAACCCTTTGCACTTCGCGCCCAAAGCTAAGCGGGTGATTCACCTTTGTATGGCTGGTGGTCCTTCACACTTGGAGACACTTGATTACAAGCCGAAGTTAGCCGAGATGAATGGCAAGCCAATGCCGAAGTCAATAACTGATGGTCAGCCGATTGCGCAGTTGCAAAATAATAAACAATTGAAGTGCCTGGGCCCTCAGCATGAGTTTGAGAAGTATGGCAAATCAGGTCAGTTAATTTCGAAAGCGCTTCCACAAATAGGGAGTATTGCTGACGATATTTGTATTGTTCGGTCAATGACTACTCAGCAGATTAATCATGACCCAGCTCACACATTCATGAATACTGGAACCCAAATCTCCGGCAGGCCAAGCATGGGTTCCTGGGTGCTTTATGGATTGGGTAATGGAAGTGATAATTTGCCAGGCTATGTTGTGTTGAGTTCCAGCGGTGGAGGGCAGGATCAGCCCATAGCTTCACGTCAGTGGCATAGTGGTTTTTTACCTAGCCGATATCAAGGAGTGCATTTTCATTCTACCGGTGATCCAGTGCTTTATATTAGCAATCCGAAGGGTGTGAATCAAAAGGGGCAAGGCGAGGTTATAAGTGCTATCAATGCAATAAACAAAATTCGGAATAAGACCGTGGTTGATCCGGAAATCGAGACTCGTATAAGTCAGTACGAGATGGCTTTTCGGATGCAGGCTAGTGTGCCGGAGTTAATTGATACATCAAAGGAGCCAAAGCATATATTTGACCTTTATGGGGCAAAACCAGGTGATGGTTCGTTTGCTAGTAATTGTCTCCTTGCTAGACGGTTAGCTGAGCGTGGAACGAGGTTTATTCAGCTTTATCACCGAGGGTGGGATCATCATGGTGGAGTTAAGAATGGAGTTCTAACGACAGCAAAGCATGTCGATAAAGCATCTGCTGCTTTGGTTAAGGATTTAAAGGATCGTGGTATGCTCGAGGATACTCTTGTTATTTGGGGTGGGGAATTTGGTCGTACTCCGATGGCTCAAGGTTCTGGACGGGATCATCATATCAAGGGTTTTTCATTCTGGATGGCCGGTGGGGGTGTTAAGGGTGGTATAAGCTACGGAAATACAGATGATTTTGGCTATAATGCCGTTGAGGACGTGGTGACTGTACACGATTTTCACGCTACAATGCTAAAGTTGCTTGGTATTCATCATGAGAAATTTACCTACAAATTCCAAGGGCTGGATTTCCGTCTCACTGGAGTAGAGGAGGCTCATGTGCTTAATAAAATTTTGGCGTAATGCCTAATATATCAGCAGGTGTTTTAATAC
>JASLKL010000036.1 GCA_030747605.1 Verrucomicrobiota bacterium
TGCTCCATCCCGCGTCAATGGGCTGAGCAAAGTATCACTCTTCAGCTTTAGTTCAAGTCGTTTTTAAAATGCACAGAAGTTAGGCCTCAGGATAATTAACATCGAACCATTCTTTCTCATTAGCAGCCTTTAGTGCGAGATCCATCACAGTTTGCACACGCGCACCTTGCAAAAAGGACGGCTCACATTCACGCTCATTACGGATGGCATCAATGAACTCAAAATCTTGATCCCAACGAAAAGAAATCCCGGGATCTCCGTGAAATGGGTCACGGCTTGATCCTGGCCAAGTAAGGAACTCTCTAGGGACATCAATGGTCTCTAAACCTGTCTGCGACCTTCGAGCAATTTGAAAACAGTTTGGATTCTCAAGCTGAAAAATCATAGATGCATCACTACCATTTATCTCACAATAGTCCTGACTCCGTGCCCCCTCACCTCTACCGGTTGCAAGCTTACTACTTTCAAGCACCCCAGTTGCATTATTTTTGAATTCAGCCATAACGGTTACCCAGTCTTCAAGATCAGAATCAAGCCCTTTACGATCATCGATAAAACGACGTGTATCAGCTGTAATACGCTTCATATCACCAATCAAAAAATGAGCATAATCAAGCCTATGGGACAACATGTCACCTAACTCACCAGAACCAGCCATCTTCTTTATTTGCCGCCAACCTATATTTCGATCACCCCAGTCCTGCAGTCTACAGGTCCGAATATGGTATGGCTGGCCAATTGCACCAGTATCCACAAGATGTTTCATATAGCGCATTGCTGGTACAAACCGATAAGTAAAGGCCGTCATGTGACGAACTTTATTTTCTCTAGCGCAATGAAGCATTTCAAGCGTCTCTTTTTGATTCATTCCAAGTGGTTTTTCACAAAGCACATGCTTCCCGTTATGCATAGCCTCGATAGCCATCGGTGAGTGTGTGACATTAGGAGTGGCAATAATAACCGCATGAATATCATCTCGCTGAACCAAGTCCTTGTAGTCAGTTGTATGCACTCCAACACCTGTTTGCTTAACTGCTCTATCCAACACATCAGCGCTATTATCGCACAAACCAACTAGTTTTGTATCTGCGCACAATTCCAAGCCTGGAAGATGATTCTGTAGCGCAATACCTCCGCATCCAATGATTCCAACTCCAATATTAGACATATCAAAAATAAAATAACCAAGCCCGGGCTTGGAAAAATTCAGGAAGGGATCTTAATACTTAAGATAAATGAGGCCAACAAAATCAAACCACTTGGCCAAAGAGGTTTTTTTTGGCTAAAATACCCCCCTCATGAGCGTGACTTTAAAAGTAGCCACCAAAAAATTAATAATTCGAGATCTTATTGCTGACTTGGGGCAACGCATATTGGATGGCGGCCAGATTACTCGTGATGAAGCACTTGAGTTGATAAACATCGAGTCTAACGCTGACATCATGGATCTACTGTCTTGGGCCAACCGTATCCGTGAACACTATAAGGGAAATAAAATACACCTTTGCTCTATCGTTAATGCAAAAGCTGGTGCATGTTCCGAAAACTGCTCCTTCTGTTCTCAGTCAGCCGCTTATCAGACTGGTTCGCCACGTTATGGTTTTGTAGATCCAGAACCAGTGGAAGATGCAATGAGCGAAGCCAAGGAAAACAATGTTACAGCCGTTGGACTCGTAGCTGCTTGGCGAGGCCTAAAAGAAGGCCCCATGCTCGATGAAGTATGTGACCGAATACGTGAAATGAAAGAAAACGGAAAGTCTCGACCGGATGCTTCTCTAGGACTAATCGAAACACAAACAGTAGCCGATCGCCTAAAAGAAGCCGGCCTATCTTGCTATGGGCATAACCTCGAAAGTTCACGACGTTTCTTTCCGGAACACTGCACAACCCACTCTTTCGAAGATCGTATTAAAACAATTCAATTTCTCAAAAATGCCGGTATTAAAATTTGTTCTGGAGGTATTATCGGAATGGGTGAAAACCGTGAAGATCGAATTGACTTGGCACTTGAGGTTCGTGCAATAGACGCCAGTGTAGTCCCTGTTAATATTCTCAATCCGATTCCCGGAACACCTCTAGAGAAACAGGAACAACTTCCACCAATGGAAATACTAAAAACAATCGCATTGTTCCGATTCATTTTACCTCAGAAGGAAATAATGATCGCTGGTGGCCGTACGGTAAATCTGCGCGACATGCAGAGCATGATATTCACCGCAGGTGCTAGTGCACTAATGGTTGGCAACTATCTTACAACACTTAATCAACCAGTAGAAAAAGATCTACAAATGTTGAAGGACCTCGGCCTAGACCCCGACTGGGACAACGACTTTGCTGACCAAATTTCTAATGGCACTAACTGTGGCAGCAGTTGCAACTCGACCAAAAAAACAACTGAAGCACTTCTACCCGTTTAACTAAATAATGATGATTAAACCGCTCGAAAAAAACGACGGCGGTTACTTCGGTGAAACCATAGTCATAAGCGACATTCTAAACCGCACTTTAACTGCGGCAAAGCAACACGGATGGATCACAGACATTTTTCCTGAATCTTCAGAGCTGCCACTGTATGGATTGCGCCGCATAGCCAAGCACGAGCGACTTTCGGTGTATATTTCTAGCGGGATTCATGGTGACGAGCCTGCGGGACCAATAGCATTAACAGAAATGATCGAAGCTAACACATGGCCCAACGATGTTAGTCTTTATCTTTGCCCATGCTTAAATCCTACTGGGTTTCAAAAAAACACTCGTGAAAATTCGATTGGAATCGATCTGAACCGAGACTATCGGCACTTCAGCTCCACTGAAACAAAAGCTCACAGAGCTTGGATCGACTCCCTTCCTTCATTTGATATAAGTATCTGTATTCACGAGGATTGGGAAGCAACAGGCTTTTACCTTTACGAACTGAATCCTGACGAAATGGATTCCGCCTCGCAAGCGATACTGAACGCAGTCTCAACTATCTGCCCCATTGATCAGTCAGAATTGATTGATGGACGTCCAGCTAAATCCGGCTTACTGAAACCATTATCATCTCCAGATGCCAGACCATTGTGGCCCGAGGCATTTTACATTGTACAAAACAACAAAACACGACTTTCATATACATTGGAAGCTCCCTCCGATTTTCCTCTTGGTTTTCGCACTCATGCGCTTCGCCATGCTGTTGAAACGACACTTAATGCTCACTTAGCTAAAAGTTAATCATAAATTGATAGCGTGATCCGATTTCTATTTATCATTTATTTCGCAAACTCAGCTTTTGCTGATTCGCCTGCCAATATATCATCAGACTTACAATCCGAAATTATTTTGCTTTTCCAAAATGCCGATGGAGGCTGGCCAAAAAATATTAAATGGGATCAGTTTAAAACGATTAAAGAGGCAACTGATAATTTAGAAGAATTCAGAAAAAAAAGCACCATCGATAACAGTGCCACATACACAGAAATACGCGTATTAAACACATCATATAATAAAACCAAAAACTCAACTTACCGTGATGCTGCTTTGAGCGGTCTAAAATTTATTCTACGCGAGCAACGAGCTAGTGGAGGTTGGCGTGGCTCTGACGTTGACGCCATCACATTTAATGACAACGCCATGATAGGAGTTATGAAACTCTTGAAAGAAATCACGCAAAACAAATCCAACTTCAGTTGGGTAGAAGATACGACACGCAAAAAATGCCGAAAAGCTTTAGATAAAGCATTAAGAGTAGTGCTTGATTGCCAGATATTAGTTAATGGTAAAAAGACTGCATGGTGCCAACAACACCATCATCTCTCATTAAAGCCCATTAAAGCTCGCACCTACGAACTTCCATCTATTTCAGGAGCAGAAAGTGTGGAAATCATCCGTTACCTAATGAGAATAGATCAACCAAGTAATGAAATTATCGAGTCGATTGAAAGTGCAATTCTATGGTTTCGCCAATCAGCCATCAATGATCTTCGTGTTGAAAAATTCGCAATAGAACCCGTAAAACATAATAACAAAATCATTAACCATGATATACGCATAGTTACTGATCTTAATGCAAAACCGATTTGGGCAAGGTTTTACGAAATCAAAACTAATCGCCCTTTTTTTTGCAATCGAGATGGCATAAAAGTTTATTCCCTCAATGAAGTCAAACTCGAACGTAGAACAGGTTATTCTTGGTACAGTTCCTCCCCGGCAAAATTACTTGATCAAGATTATCCCAAGTGGAAAAAAAATCTCAACCGTTGGAATCAAAAAAACTAATGCGAATATCTCTTAATTGTTCCATATTATTCTTGATAAGAATAATAAATTATTATAATTTCTTTTTATGAAAATAATTTTCAAATTTTGCTTTACTGTTCTTATTCTTTTAACTGGCTGTGGATTGGATGAGCGCTCACAGGGAAATAAAACGGTTTCTCCAGGAGGCGATCCAGTAGGAAAACTAGAAGTGGCACACTGGGTAAAAGGCAAATCAGTTGATATCTCCAAAGGCGTCAATGTCGTCGAATTTTGGGCAACTTGGTGCCCTCCTTGCCGAACCAGCATCCCTCATCTGACTGAGATGCAAGTTAAATACAAAGATCGTGAAGTAAATATCGTCGGAGTTACTAACGAATCTTTGGATACGGTTGAGCCCTTCGTGAATAGAATGGGTAAAAAGATGGAGTATAGCGTGGCTATAGACAAAGACCGTTCGACCTCGAATGAATTCATGGGACGCTACAATGTTGGAGGAATACCACATGCATTCGTAGTAAAGGATGGAAAAGTAGTCTGGCATGGCCATCCAATGTCTGGATTAAATGATGCTATCGAAAACGCGCTCAAATAAATCGAATTTGAGCCCATCCCAATTTACATTGCGTCAATCTTATCTAAACGATCACGGGCTTTTTGACCTGGGGTGGTATCAGCACATTCGTCAGCAACCCGCCTAAGCAAGTTCAACGCCTTTTCAGTTTCACCAAGCTTTCCAGAATATAGATTGCATAGATGAATTGCCGCCCATCCCCAACGTTTGGGTGCCAATTCCATTGTCAGAATTGACTCATATTCCAAGGCGGCTGCTCGGTAGCTAGCCAAATCATTCTCATAAATCTCGGCTATACGTTGGTGCGCATGAAATTCTCCTGGATATTTTTCTACATAATTACGGAGCACCTCAATACTTTCAATGTAAGCACCATCCGCCCATAACTGCTCAGCCTCTTCGTATAGATCTGCCTTCTCAGATTTTGCGCTTTTATTATAAAAACCAGTAGCGACACGACTACCTGCTAAATTCCCTACATCCCTCGCTACAAAAAAGGCAAAGGTTAAAATCGAAATTAACATTCCAGCAAAATAACCCATCAAACCACCCTCAGTTTTTTCATTTTCGATAACCACACCCCCAACCTCATTGGTCTCTACATTATCATTTATGGTTTCGTCATCGGGTTTAATAGATAATTCATCGGCACCTTCATTCGTAGACTCATTTACCTCTTCAGGGTCTTCTTCTGTAGGGTCTTCTTCTGTAGGGCCTTCTGTAGGGTCTTCTTCACCTTTATCGTTTTTGACAAATTCGCCTGGATTTTCGGTATCAATCTTATATCTGCGCAGCTCCCGGTCTTCAAAACCTTCCTTGAACTGAACAGCACACCAAATGCCGATCCCCAAACATAGTGGATACAAAATAATGCGTAGTATCAAATACACCTGAAGCCATTAGTAACAGCCTTATACCTCCATTGAAATGCAAAACAGCTTGCCAGTTTAGCTAGTTTTACGTCTCATCTCTCCACATGAAATTCCGAACTCTTATCAAGACCTCAGTAATGTCGATGCTTGTACTTAGCCAAACATTTGACCAAGCGCACGCAGCTCCTACCAAGGCCCTTGTATGCATTGGCAGCTACTCAACATCTGACAAAGAAAGCGTCCATCTATTTCAACTTAACCTAAAGGATGGCAGCATAAATAAAATCAGTGCAGTAAGCGGCCTAGTTAACCCTTCATTTCTAAAGATTCATCCGAATGGAAAATTTCTTTATGCTGTAAATGAGGTTGGTGACTTCCAAGGCAAAAAAAGTGGAGGAGTAACGGCGTTTGCGTTAGATGTTAAAAACGGCAAGATCGCCAAACTAAACCAGCAACCCTCTGGCGATACTGGCCCCTGCCATCTCACAATTGATTCGAAAGGGAAATATGTTCTTGTGGCACATTACGGTGGCGGAAGTACAACCGTTTTGCCTATAAGGGAGAACGGCCATGTCGGACCAGTCACTTCTCAGATTAAACATACTGGATCAAGTGTTCATCCACGGCAAAAAGCACCCCATGCTCATGCAATCCATGTCGGACCTAACAATAAGTTCGCCTTCGCGCCTGACCTAGGCCTTGACAAAGTTCTCGTGTTCAAATTCGACGAAAATTCTGGAAAGATTACAGAGACAAAATTTGATGGAGCCAAAGTCGCTCCAGGGTCTGGACCAAGACACTTCGGATTTCATCCCAATGGCCAATATGCCTATGTCATAAATGAAATCACACAAACAATAACCTCCTTCAGCTACCACCCCAAACGAGGTAAATTACGCTCAATTCAAACTTTGAGTACTGTCCCACATCCGGTCAAAGGTAACAGCACCGCCGAAATTCTAGTTCACCCTAACGGCAAATTTCTCTATGGCTCAAATCGAGGTCACAATAGTATCGCTATGTTTAGTATCAACGAAAAGAACGGCATGTTAACTTCAATCGGACATGAATCAATCAGAGGTGAAATTCCAAGGAACTTTGGGATAGATCCCACTGGTCAATTCTTACTTGCTGCCGGACAACGTTCCAACAATGTAAATGTATTCCGAATTAAATTAGATACTGGGCGGCTCAAGTTCACCGGGCATAGCGTTAAAGTTTCTCAACCGGTCTGTGTTCGAATGATTCTTCAGGACTAATGGTTATTATGCAGATCAAACTGAAAATTCAGCTTGTTTCTTAACGAACACAACCCAACATTACCCGCATATGAAAACTATTTTAACGTTTTCCTTCGCAACGCTTTTTTTGATTGGATGTAACCCTGCTAATCACAATCACGATCACGATCACGATCATGATGAAAAAGGCGTTCGACTGGGTACTGGGTTAATGACATTCGACACGGTTCCCGACTGGGGATTAGGAGAAAACGGAAAATCACAAATAGGCCCAACGCATGGCGGAGTAGCCATCGGAAAAGACGGCACTGTGTATACAAGTGCTGACAGAGGGGTGTACGCCTTCAGTCCCAACGGCAAAGTATTACGCAGTTTTATTGAAGAACCATACACCAAACTTCACGACATAGAAATTCGAGATGAAAATGGCACCGAATACATTTATGGGGCCCGCAATGCTCATAAGGAAGGTATCAAGTTTAATGCAAAAGATGGAAAGGTAGCCCTCAAAATTCCGTTTCCAAAAGAATCCAAGCTAGAACTTACAAGTTTTAGCCCTACTGCTATCACGGTTGATGGAAACGGAAATATTTATCTTTCTGATGGCTACGCCAGCAACATAATATTTAAGTATGACAAAGCCGGAAAATACCTGAAACACTTTGGAGCGAAGGGTAATGGACCACGCCAATTCAACACAGCTCACGGCATGACACTTGACACTCGTTACGACCCTCCTCGCCTTTTAATCTGCGATCGAAACCATCAACCAAAAGGGCGTCTTCTTCACTATAGCTTAGAAGGAGAATACATTAATGAAGTTATCGGAGGACTGGGTATGCCAACCTCCGTAGCCGTCCAAGGAGACTACGTGTCCGTACCAGATTTACATGGCCGAGTAGTTATTCTCGACAAAAGTAATACTATTATGGCGGTATTAGGTCATAACCCAGACCCTAAATTAGGACGCAGTTACGGAGTAAAGCAAGCGGATTGGATTGAAGGCGTTTTCAGTGGCACACATGGATCCAACTGGGATGCTAATGGGAACCTATACGTACAAGACTGGAACGTCGATGGACGCATTATGAAACTTGTTAGAGTAAAAAATTAAATTTTAATTACACCGTTTTAGGAAGATCCCGCAAAAACGCGGGATCTTTTTTATAAAATCCTAATAACTTGCAATTTAGAATACACCTAACGCTTAGGAATCGGAACTGGCTTAAATTCATAAGGCATAGTCTCAGGAACGACATGAACACCAGTCGTAAACTTAAGTGGAACACCAATCTGATTATTCTTCTTGCCAAGCCGCTCCCCTAATTTTGTTGGATTCGAACGTTTTTCAACCTCTGGAAATGACAATTCAACCATGAATGCAGTCCATCCCTTAGAAGGTTTGATAACCTTTGCAAGGTAAGTGCCTTTGCTGACAGGCCGCAGCTTACGACTAGCCCATGTCTTACCTGTCACTTCAATTCGGAAATCCCTAGCTTCAGTATTAGTACATTGCCAAAGCAAAACTTCTTTTGGCTGATTCAATGTCGTCACTTTAATACTACCATCTGAAAGAAGGCTCCAATCGTAATCAGGTAGCTGAGCATCATTAAGAATGGCATTGTAATAAGAGGCCATACTGTAAACAGCATCTGTCCCGTTCAATGAATGACCAGTGTTAGGCACATACCGAAGATGCTTTTGACCAACAAGATCTCGATAATAAAACTTCCACGAATCGGGCAGAAAAAACTGGTCGCCGCATGCATTAATCAAAAACTTTGGCATGGTGAAACGTTCGCGAAATTCGTATGGCTCAACGAATTTCAAAAGTCGCTTATACTCAGGCCTATCCTGCCATCCCATTATACCCATATCTTCGTAATCTTTAACGGCAGGCGAATAACCCCCATAAGCTCGATAATGATGCTTAAAGGACGGTACAACATTTAACATATCAATTACTATTGGAACAATAGCAACAACTCTCTTATCAACCGCAGCAACACTCCATGTAGTCCATCCACGCTTGGAAGCACCAGCAACAACAAATTTATCTACAGTAATCGCCTTGCCGCCTTCCTGCTTCAAAAGAAAATCAGTGATCGTGTCCATAGCCCTAACAGCAGCCTTTGTCATAGGTAAACGAGCCGGCCAACGTTCGTCGCCTGTCCGCAAATACTTATCCCAAGTATAGGCGATGAACGCATCCTCATATCGATCACGATCCTCTCCCACAAAACGCAGTGGTTGATTGGGGACCATATTTAGTTCTGTGACTACCGAACCGGTTTTGACTGCTGTCTGGATGACCATGTCATTAGCTTTGGTCGGAGGCTCTTTGCCATTACTCCCTCCAGTAATCATCAGCATACCAGTTTGGTGCCTCACACGAGCTGGTTTTACGATAGTCACCCAATGTTTCCAAAGTGTTCGATTAACCTCTTCATTGGTCAAATACGACTGAGATGTCATCTCCAAAATAAAAGTAGTATATCCGGAGCTTTTTTTGGCAGAAATCAACCTATACTCATAGGCGGGATCCGGCTTAGACACGTATCGGTCAAGCGGATTACCTAGCACCTTTCCATTTGACCAAACAAACAAACAAACAAACAAAGCAATCAAGCCCTGACTTATATTATATTTATACTGTATTTTCATCTCAAAAAATCGCGGGAGGTTTTTGCCCTGAAGGAGCGCCATCACGTTTCCAGTGCAATTTATTTTTGATTTTTCCCTCTTCATAAACAATCTCCCATCTTAGGTTACCATTATCGTACCAAGCATTTTCCAAACCGTTTTTTTTACCAGATTGATATCCAGATTGCACTTGAAGCTTACCATCCGAATAAAAAACTTTACTAACACCATCAAGTTTTCCAGCAAAATAATTTTCTTCCACCCAAATTTTACCGTTCTTAAACCAACGCTTAAAAGGACCATTTTCAACACCATCAACGAATGTCACCTCAAACTCTCGACTACCATCTGACCTAAATTGGATAAATGCACCATGAAGCTCCCCATTGCGATATTTGGCTTGGTTGATAATTTGACCTTCTGTATTCCACTCCCTCCAAAGGCCGTGCAATTTTCCATTTTTCAATGAGTAGATTTCAGCCTTTTTTTTATTAGTGTGAAATTTGATTATAGAACCTGTGTAAGGCTTCCCTTTGAAATAAGAAACATCTCCTTTACATTCAAGCTGCTCCTCCAGGACTGTCTTAGAAGCATGATCCGCTTGACTGTTCGATTGACAATGAAGCATGAAAACAATGCTAAGTGCAGATTGCCACGAGTACCGGCTTGAAAAAGCGAAAGCCATATCGGGATTAAGCCTGCCTGATTCAGGCTAACCTTTCAATAACTTGAACAATGTTTCGCCGACCATTTGTGGATTGGCCTTCCCTCGACTAGCCTTCATGACCTGCCCTTTAAGAAAGTTGATGGCGTTTTCCCTACCGTTGCGAACATCATCCGCTGGACCAGGATTGGCATCAATAGCATCTCTACACCACTTATCTAATTCACCACTATCACTTACTTGAGCTAACCCTCTAGCATCCACAATAGCCTTAGGTGATCCCCCATTATTAAACAACTCAGTAAACACCTCCTGACCACCCTTATTACTAATTTCACCGACGTCAATAATCTCAACCAACTCGCGGATAGCCTCTGGACCGAACTTTAATTCATCTATTGTAAGTTCACTCTCAACCAAACGAGCCTGAAGGTTATTTATAACCCAATTGGCAATTGTCTTAGCATTTTTTGATCCATCAACAGCTTTTTCAAAAAAATCACCTAACGACACATTCCCAACAAACACCTCTGCATCTTGTGCAGGGATATTATAATCCTGAATGAAACGTTGTTTACGGGCCAAAGGCAGTTCAACAACGTGCTTCCGAACCTCTTCAAGCCACGCCTCACTAGGCCGCAATGGCATAAGATCAGGTTCTGGAAAATACCGATAATCGTGAGCATGTTCCTTAGAGCGCATAGTCTCCGTCATGCCTGCATCATCATCCCAACGCCGAGTCTCTTGAACAAGCGTTCCTCCTGATTCAAGCGTTTCTATTTGACGGGGAACCTCATAGTTTATCGCTCGGCGAACACCACTAAAGGTATTCATATTTTTTATCTCAACTTTCGTTCCCAGCTCGGTCACACCTTTTGGCCGGACGCTTATGTTAACATCACAACGCACCATACCCTTCTCCATGTCGCAATCACTAATACCGCCGTATATTAATATATCTTTAAGAGCATTAAGATAATCGTACGCCATATCGGCACTGCTAATGTCAGGCTCAGAGACAATCTCTAACAACGGAACACCAGCGCGATTAAAATCCACACCACTGTGTTGATCAAAGTGATTATTTTTACCAACATCTTCTTCAAGATGAGCACGAGTAATACGAACACGCTCAATCTTACTGCCAAACTCAAAATCCACGTAACCAGTAGTAGTTGATGGAAAATCGAATTGGGTGATTTGATAATCTTTGCATACGTCGGGATAAAAATAGTTTTTTCGATCAAATTTAGCAAACTCTGGCACCTCACAATTTAAAAGATAACCAGTAAGCGCGGTAAGCTGCAGCGCCAATTCATTAGGTACTGGCAATACGCCCGGCATACCTAGGCAAACTGGACAAACATTTGTATTTGGATCAGCACCGAACTCATTAGCACAACCACAAAACATCTTTGACTTTGTCTTCAGCTGGCAGTGAGTTTCCAGTCCAATTACAGCTTCGTATTCCATCAGAGCATAACCCTTTCCTTATGCCATGGAGTTGCTTGTTCATAAGCATAAGCAATCTTCAACAATTCTTGTTCCCCAAACGGCTTCCCTAACAACTGCAAACCAACCGGCAACTTTGGACTACTAGTAAAACCACAAGGCAAACTAACACCACATGTGCCAGTCAAATTACAGGAAATAGTAAATATATCCGAAAGGTACATCTGCAATGGATCATCAGTTTTTTCTCCCGCCTTAAATGCCGTGTACGGAACGGTTGGCGTAATCAAGGCATCAACCTTTTCCAAAGCTTGATCGAAATCTTGTTTAATAAGCGACCTTACCTTCTGTGCTCGAATATAATAGGCATCATAATAGCCACTACTCAGAACATAAGTACCAAGTATTATCCGTCGTTTAACCTCGTCACCAAAACCTTTACCTCGAGTATTACAATAAAGGGCAAAAGGATCATCTCCTTCAACTCGATCGCCATATCGAACCCCATCAAAACGGGCTAGATTCGCACTAGCTTCAGCTGTAGCTAAAATATAATAAGTCGCCACGCCATATTCAGTGTGAGGCAAGCTAATTTCCTGAATCTCAGCCCCCAGCGCCTCATACTGCCTCACAGCAGCGTCAAATATAGATTGCACTTCCGGATCGATACCGGCACCAAGAAATTCCTTAGGCAAGCCAAGCTTAATTCCATCGAGGTTCACATCAAGTCCACCAACGTAATCCGGAACCTCAGCCGGCACACTCGTTGAATCCTTTGGATCATGACCAGCAATAGCCCCCAACAAAGCAGCTGTGTCATGGACGTTCCTAGCCATTGGGCCAACTTGATCAAGCGACGATGCAAATGCAATGACCCCAAAACGAGAGACACGTCCGTAAGTTGGTTTAATACCTACACAGCCACACAATGCAGACGGCTGACGAATTGAGCCTCCTGTATCTGTACCAATACTACCAAAACATTCCTGCGCAACGACCGACGCCGCACAGCCGCCACTTGAACCGCCTGGCACTCGTTCAAGATCCCAAGGATTACAAGTTCGACCGAATGCCGAGTTCTCTGTAGAACTACCCATAGCAAACTCATCCATATTCACTCGACCAAAGATCACCGCCCCTGCTTGTTTTAATTTTTGAACAACTGACCCATCATATGGCGAAAGAAAGTCGCCAAGAATTTTCGATGCACAATTCGCTGGCTGGTTCTTAACGCAAAAAATATCCTTCAGTGAAACAGGCACCCCAAGTAATGACTGTTCATTGTGACTAGCACCCTTTGCTAAAGCAGCATCAGCAGCTTCCGCTTGACCTAAAGCATCCTCACGGTCCAGGCTTATAAAGGCATTAATTCTATTGTCGACCGCATCGATTCTATCAAGGCATGCAAGCATCGCCTCACGAGATGAAACCTCCTTCGAAGCTAACTTTGCGGTCAGTTCGCCAATGGTGAGCTCGTGTAAAATCATTCGACGATTTTTGGCACTATAAACAAGCCATTAGCTGTTTTTGGAGCATTAGCTAAAGCTTCTTCATTTGTGATTGAAGGCTGTACTTGGTCGGCACGCATCACGTTGTGGAGAGGAACCGCATGGGCCATTGGCTCCACATTACTTATGTCGAGCTCTTCTAGTTTTTTTATATAACCCAAAATATCCCCTAGCTGCGATCCCAAACGGGCTTCCTGATCAGAGGTAAGCCTGATACGAGCTAAGTTGGCTACATATTTAATATCAAAATCACTATTAGACATTGTATGGAATTGTTATTCCTCCTCAAAATTACGACTCACAAGCTGTTCCAACTCGTCGAGGGCTTCTTGAGCATCGCCACCCACAGCACAAATAGTCAGTGATGTGCCCGGGCCAGCGGCAAGCATCATAAGACCCATGATACTTTTACCATTCACTTCTTCTCCATCTTTTATAACGAAAATTTCACTCTCAAACTTGTTAGCCAACTTAACAAACATCGATGCAGGTCTCGCATGTAATCCAAGTTTATTCTGCACGACCAAGTCTCTACTTAAGCGGTTGCATTTGTCTTTACCTGTACTCATTGGGGCAAAAGGCGGGGCATTCTGGCTTGAGTACCCGCCTTTGGCCAACTTTTTTAAATTTTATCATCAAAACAAGCTTTTATGAATTGACCTTGGCTCACGATTCTGCAGCATGTACCGCTATGCATGGAGGTTTGATGTTTTGAACAGATATGACCTCCAAACGTCTCAATAAACAGACATGATTCAAAACATATCAACCTTAGCCAAGAACTTAACCATTCTGGCTGCGCTTGTACCATTGTTTGTGGCTCACGCCTTGCAGATCGAGGATGGTCCACAGGAGGTTTTAATAGCCGAAGACAACAAGGAAAAAGGGGAAGTCATCAGCGTTAGCGATGAATCGTCAACTGTTGATATCAATATTACTAACCCACTTGACAATCAACCTGGCATGTATGGCAGTGAAATGATCACTGAAAAAATGCCGGTTGCTGAAGTACACGCATCAACAATTGAGGAAATTGAAGGAGGACTTGCTATGGCATGGTTCGGGGGAACCGAAGAAGGAGCGAAAGACGTAGTTATCTGGCTATCTCGAAACAAAGGAGACGGATGGTCTAAACCGGAAACTATAGCTGACGGCATTAATAAATCTAACCGAACTCAACAGCCCTGCTGGAACCCAGTGTTGTTCAAACAGTCAACTGGATCACTTATTTTATTTTACAAAGTTGGCCCATCGCCAAGCCGCTGGTGGGGCATGATGCAACGATCTGACGACGACGGTGAAACTTGGAAAAAACCCATACGACTACCAGATGGCTACGTGGGTCCAGTTAAAAATAAACCAATCGAATTATCCAATCGAATGCTGCTTTGTGGCTCAAGCCTAGAAGATTCAGGATGGTACGTGCAAATCGAGCGTTTCGTACAAAACCGTTATTGGAGCAAAACTAAAGCTCTTAACTCAACCTTAGATTATGCTGCTATTCAGCCTACACTACTCCAATACCCTGATGGATCTATTCAAGCACTTTGCCGATCTAAATCAGGCAGACTGACTGAATCTTGGAGTACCAATGGAGGCAAAAAATGGTCGCGCATGCGTCGTTCTCAACTTCCAAATCCAAACGCAGGTGCCGACGGAACAGTATTAGCTGATGGTCGTGCATTGCTTGTCTACAACCACACACGTAAAGGACGATCACCTCTAAATGTAGCTGTCTCAACAGACGGCAAAGAGTGGGAGGCTGCTCTAGTACTTGAAAATCAGCCAGGTGAATACTCATATCCAGCAGTAATTCAAACTAGCGATGGTAACGTTCACATTACCTATACACATAACCGTACAAATATTAAGCACGTTGTCGTCGATCCTTCTAAACTGAAAACAGTTCCAATTACACAGGGTCAGTGGCCTCAATAAAGGCCCGAAGACAAAGCCTTCAATTTAATTGCACAGGCACTTCCATTCGAAATTCAGGAATTCGAGCCACCACGGTCTGGCCATTATCGTCCACCCCTATGTAACTACCATTAGCCACGGCCCATGGTCCACCAAACAAATGGAAGCTGTGATAATCAAAAGTCTCTCCGGGTTCCAGCTCAGGATATAAACCAACTACCCCATCCCCTTCAACCACGGTCTTTTTACCATCAGCCTCATCCACAACCCATTTTCTCCCTTTGATGGTAACCATTTTCTTTGAGTTATTGTGGATGGTAATAAAATAAGCGAAACAGTGCGGACGGTCCTCTGGCGTAGCCATGTCAGGCTGGTAAATTACCCGATCAACAACGACTGTTAGTCCTTCCACTTCAAGCATATTCAAAATTCCTAATACAAGGCATGGAAACTAGAATACGATAAGCATCTTTAGCAGGCAACCCAATGTCACTTTAACACAATACGAGTTTTAAATAATGAAGCAAACCAGTAGAGTACCGCTATGCATACCTTGACTAAAAAAATTTTCACTAGCCTTTCACTTGGATTATTGGCTTTCAATCTAACTACATTCGGACAGGCAAACTCGACTAATGAACACTTCAAAAATGTCGTTCTTATTCTGAGTGATGATCATCGGTTTGATTTTCTTGGTTTCCATGAGGATGGTCCTGAATTTCTTGATACACCTAATTTTGATCGTATGTCTCATGAAGGGGCTCATATGGAGAATGCATTTGTAACTACCTCTCTTTGCTCCCCTAGCCGCGCAACTATTTTAACTGGTCAATACATGCATCAACACAAAGTAGTAGATAATCAGCGCGCTGTACCAAATGGCACTCGATTTTTTCCTGAGTATCTTCAGGAAGAAGGCATTCTAACAGCATATATCGGAAAATGGCACATGGGCCATGACAACGATGCACCTCGTAAAGGTTTTGATCACTGGGCCAGTTTTAAAGGCCAAGGAGTATACTTCAATCCGGAATTCAACATCAATGGCAATAAAAAGAAGTTCGATGGATATAACGCAGATATCACTACTGATCTTGCACTTAATTACTTAAAAAAAGTTGGCAGAAAAAGATTCTATCTACAAGTCGGCTATAAAGCCGTGCACTATCCATTTCAGCCAGCTAAACGACATCATGGCCGCTATGAAAAATTCAAAGTACCATTTCCACAAACCATGTCGCTCACCGAGAGAAATTATGAGACACAGCCTAACTGGATACGTGAACGTAGATATGGAATACACGGTATCGGACATATGGAAACAGGACCACTAGACAATGATCCAGTGCCCTCTTTCCCTGAATTATATAGACGTTTTGCAGAAACCGTTCATGGACTAGACGAAAATGTTGGCCGGATTTTAAACTATCTTGATGAGTCAGGCCTAGCTAAAGACACTCTCGTGCTATATCTAGGAGACAACGGTTTTGCTCTAGGTGAACACGGCTTTTATGACAAGCGTGATGCTTTTGAAGAATCTATCCGTATTCCCATGCTAGCCTATGCACCTGGCCGTATAAAACCAGGAACAAAGATTAGTGAAATGGTGTTAAATCTTGATATAGCACAAACCGTCCTAGCTGCTATGAAAATTCAAAAAACAAAAAACACCCTAGAAATGTCCGGACAGTCATTGCTTCCGCTACTTCTCGGCAAAACAATATCTAATTGGCGCAAACATTTACTGTATGAGTATCACTGGGAGTGGAATTTTCCTGCTACACCAACCACATTGGCTATCCGAACTAATCGTTACAAATACATATATTACCATGGAATATGGGATAAGAACGGCCTATATGACTTACAGACTGACCCTCATGAACGGCACAACTTAATCCGGATTCCAGCATTCAACGAATTAGCTAGTAATCTTAAAAACCAATTATTTAATGAACTCGGTGAAATGGGAGGGTTAAGCATGCCTATTCGACCGCCTAAGGATTTTCAATTTTACGATCGCAAGCTACGACGTTGACCGCAGGCTAAGCATACATAAAACTTACCGGCCACGTAACAATGAGCGACGACTCCAAAACTAACGTCTACCCACCAAGCGCTGAAGCTTCAGCCAAAGCGCATATTTCATCTCTTGAGGACTACAAAAAAATCTACGACCGATCGATTAACGACCCAGAGGAATTCTGGAGTGAACACGCTGAACGACTTCATTGGTTTGAAAAGTGGAACAAGCTTCGCGAATGGGACTATCATAAAGGTGAGATTAAGTGGTTTCTCAGTGGTAAAATCAATGCATGCTATAATTGTGTTGACCGGCATGTAGAAGATGGCCACGGCGAAGAATCTGCACTAATTTGGGAAGGCAATGACCCAAATGAAAGCCGCACCTATACGTATAGTCAACTTCAGGCTGAAGTTCAAAAAGCCGCTAACGCGCTAAAAAAATTAGGCATTCAAAAAGGTGATCGCGTTTGCATTTATATGCAAATGATCCCTGAACTTTCCATCGCTATGCTAGCTTGTGCACGTATCGGTGCAGTGCATTCAATCGTATTCGGAGCATTCAGTGCAGATAGCCTAGTCACTCGCATTAACGACTCCGAGTGCAAGGCTATCATCACACAAGACACCGGAGTACGCGGCACGAAACTCGATATTCCCATGAAAGCCAACGCTGACAAGGCAGTGGAAAGCACACCATCCGTCGAGAAAATTATCGTTGTTAAGCGCACAGGCTCTGAAATTGAGATGAAAGATGATCGTGACATATGGTGGCATGAATCTCTTGATGCCGCCGAACCAATCTGCCCGGCCGAGCCTATGGATGCAGACGATCCATTATTCATACTATACACTTCTGGAAGTACAGGGAAACCAAAAGGCGTAATGCACACCACTGGTGGCTACCTAACCTATGCAGCTACAACACATCACTACATCTTTGATTATCATCCTGGTGATGTCTACTGGTGCACTGCCGATATCGGCTGGATCACTGGGCATACTTATATTGTCTATGGGCCAATGGCAAATCGCGCTATCACAATGATGTATGAGGGGGTGCCCAATTATCCAGACTTTGGAAGATTCTGGCAAATTGTAGATAAACATAAAGTGAATATTTTCTACACTGCTCCCACTGCACTACGCGCACTGATGAAAGAAGGGGACACTTGGCCAAAAGCACATGACCTTTCCACTCTTCGCCTATTGGGCACCGTAGGCGAACCCATTAAAACACCTGAATGGACTTGGTATTATGATGTAATTGGCAAAAGGAAATGCCCAATTGTTGATACATGGTGGCAAACCGAAACTGGCGGCATTCTTATCTCGCCATTACCTGGAGCAACTCCGACAAAACCCGGTTCTGCAACCCTTCCCTTTTTTGGCGTTAAGCCAGCACTGGTAGATGACGAAGGTAACATCATAGACGGAAATGGTGTTTCCGGAAATCTGTGTATGCTCGAAACTTGGCCAGGACAAATGCGAACGGTCTACGGCGATCATCAACGATTTATAGACACCTACTTTTCACGATTCCCAGGAAAGTATTTTAGTGGAGACGGTTGCCGGCGCGATGAAGACGGATACTATTGGATCACTGGCCGTGTGGACGATGTCATTATTGTAAGCGGTCACAATCTCGGAACAGCAGAAATTGAGGGAGCAATTGGTGGCCACCAAGCCGTTGCAGAAGCCGCCGTCGTCGGCTATCCCCATGACATTAAAGGCAACGCCATTTATGCCTTTGTTACTCTCAAGACTGGCGAAGAAATTACCAATACATTGACCAGCGAAATCGTTAAGCAAGTCCGTGCAGACATTGGCCCTCACGCTTCGCCGGAAAAAATTCAGTTTACCTCAGGACTACCAAAGACTCGAAGTGGAAAGATAATGAGAAGAATCCTACGCAAGATCGCTGAAGGTGATACTGAAAGCATGGGTGACACAAGTACACTAGCCGATCCCGCAGTTGTAGAATCCCTAGTCAACGGTAGAATCAAATAGATAAGCGCTCGCCCAAGTTGACATAGCATTATGTGGAAAACTTGGCATAAATCTCTTTGTTTATTAGCTGCTCCGATTTTAGGGATTGCTGCGTTTTTATTTCAGCTTCATGGCTTCGATTCACTCATAGAGATGCGGAACCTTGAACGTATCTCAAGCAGCAAGATCATTTCTATTATCACTGGCGAAATTAATCTATCAGGAACCTCGCAAGCCAAAGGAGAAACTATCATTGCTCCTTTCACCCGAAAACTATGCATATACTTTTACTATCACAAGGAACGTGAAGAAGTGTACACCGACTCAGATGGCGATCGACAAACTCGTTGGGTTACTATAGAAAAATACAAACGACAGGTTCCCGAATTTCGCCTTGCCGATCTCAGTGGCACAGTAACGGTGAATACAAAAAATGCC
>JASLKL010000037.1 GCA_030747605.1 Verrucomicrobiota bacterium
GATCTTACTTCTAAAGATGTGATACACAGCTTTAAGGTGCTGCCGCTTCGAGTTTGTCAGGATGCAATTCCTGGGTTGAATATTCCTATACACTTTAAGCCGACTAAAACAGGACGATACATAATTACATGTGCACAATTATGTGGTGATGGACATGCTAGGATGCGTGGCGTGGTTAAGGTTGTTAGTGAGCAGGAATGGAATCAGTGGCAAAAAACAGAGTCTGAAAAAAATGGCTCTGACAAGCAACAAGCCTCTGTAACCATTGATAAATTAAAGGCCTGAGCTTGGCTTTGCTGATTTCGAGTTTAGGGTGCTCCTGATGGGAGTGCCTTTTTTATGTAATGGAATCCAATGTTAAAATGGTTCGATGGGTGGTTTGGAGTGGCTTATTTTTGGTCATTCTTGCCATCTGCTTTGCTTTTGTACGGGAGCAAAGAGCCTCCATTTCGACATCCAATTATCCTGATTCCATTAAGCAAGATGCACTTCCTATTATTTCTAAGTTAAGCGATTTTACTCTTACCAATCAATTATCAAAGTCGGTTGGTTTAGCAGATTTTGCTGGAAAAGTTTGGTTTGCCGACATTGTATTTACCCGTTGTCCAGGTCCTTGTCCTGCTATGACTAAGAGAATGGCGGAGCTTCAGTCTTATTATGCAAACAATCAGAATGTGGCATTTGTTACTCTCACTACAGATCCTGAATTTGATACGCCGAAAATAATGGAACGTTTTGCCGTTAAGCATGGTGCTCAAAATCGAAGCTGGGATTTTTTGACTGGGGAAAAGTCAGAGATAGTTCGTTTGGCTGTAGATGGAATGAAACTTACAGTTATGGATAAGCCGAAGGGTAAGCAAGTATCTCCAGAAGATTTGTTTATTCATTCATCCTATTTTGTAGTGTTGGATCAACAGGGAAGGTTGAGAGGAACTTTAGAGAGCTTGGAGGAAGGGTGGAAAGAAAAGGCGATTGGTATCGCTACAGAACTGTTAAAAGAATAGATATTTATGACTATTCAAGATTTGCCGCTTATTAATGCTTGTTTAAACGCACTTGCGACAGTGTTTTTGACACTAGGTTATATGTTTATCAGAACAGGAAATAAGACTGCCCACAAGAAGTGCATGATTAGTGCGTTTCTTACTTCAGCAGTTTTTTTAACCTGTTACTTGATTTATCATTTCAATACAGAGGCGGTGACGCGGTTTGTAAACCCGACTTGGTTTCGTCCAATCTATCTAGTCATTCTAATTACTCATGTAATTTTAGCTGTGGTAATTTTACCGCTTATTTTCATGACTTTTAGCCGCGCCTTAAAGGCTCGCTATGAATTACACAAAAAAATCGCCAAGTGGACTTGGCCATTATGGATGTATGTTTCTATTACGGGTGTTTTGATATATTTGTTACTTTATCAGATTTTCCCGCAATCTAAATCAACACCAAGTGTTCAGAAACCTCCTAGTACCCAGTTGGTAAGTAGCTAAAGCTCAGTTTATTCATTATGCACGCGGGTGAGCTTCGTTGTAAGCACGTTTGATGCGCTCAGTTGTTACGTGCGTATAAATCTGAGTTGTTGCTAGGTTAGAGTGTCCTAGCATTTCCTGAACACTTCTTAAATCTGCTCCAGCATCAAGCATATGTGTGGCATAACTATGACGTAATTTGTGAGGCGTTAATGCGGGATCCAAACCGCAGGCTTTAAGATAATTTTTTAGACGTAATTGAACCAGTCTTGGGTAGATTGGACTTCTTGTCTTTTCTGATGCGAAGAAGACAGGGTCGTTCGTTTCTGGTGATTTGGCCAAGCGCAACCAATAAGACTGGATCGCTTCTACGGCAGTTTTTCCAATTGGAACTTGGCGTTCTTTTTTTCCTTTTCCATGGACATTCACAACCAGTTCATTGGCATCAATTTCACCGCACAACATGCGACATATTTCACCGATTCGCAGTCCGCATGAATAAATAGTTTCTAGAATTGCTCGATCACGGAGATAGGGTGTTTGCCGGACTTTTTTATTTGTTCCTTCATTAGCTAAAATCTTTGTTCGATACTCAGCCTCTGGGGCGTCCAGTAGTTGAACCATTTGTTCAATGGTCATAAATTTAGGTAGACGTTTGGAAGGTTTGGGTAGTGTTATGCCTTTTACAGGAGAAGCTTCAAGTAAACCACGCCGCATGAGATATTTGTAAAATGAATTGATTGCGCTAAAGCGAAGTCGAATAGCTGCCTGACTGAAATTGCTACGTCCCAAATGTCTAAGAAAAACCCTGAAAGTATCTCGTTTTAAATTTCCCCATGGTGCAGTTTGACCATTTTCATTGTGATACCAATCAGCAAATCCACCGAGTGCCTGACGGTAGTTTCGAAGTGTGTAGATAGAGGCATCCTTTTCATTTTCTAGAAATCTGAAAAATTGTTCTGGCCAATCTTTGGAGAGGTTATTTGATTCTGTGCTCGGCACGCCGTTATTTTATCTGTTGATATATTTTTTTGGAGCGTATTTTTATCATTATTGAGTTAGCTTTTCCGAAAATGAAGATTTTATTCAGCTTAATAGGTTTTATACTGGTTAATTCGGTATTTGCTGATGAATTATCAAAGTCTTCTAAGGCTAAAGAAGTGCCGGATAAATTCATTCGTATGACAATGAATCCTAAGCGGCCGAAGATTCCGGAAGCACTTAATACTTCTATTGTCAGGTTTGTTCCAAAAGATGATAAACTAGCTAAAACAGGGATATATGTGGATTTGATAGGAGCGATTCATATTGGTGATCAGCAATATTTTCAGCAGCTTAATCGTGAGTTTGAGAAATATGATGCGCTCCTTTATGAGATGGTTGCGGATAAGGATAGTGTGGGAGGTCAGCCAGTTAGATTTATAGAGCGTAAAGAAAATCAATCTGATGGCAGATCAATAAAGTCCGATCCAATAAAAAGTAAAAAAAATGCATCTGAGGAAAAAGGTTTTAAAGCTGGAATGGCAGTTGTTGGCGGAATGCAGCTTGGAGCTAAGGACATGTTGGGCTTGGCGTTCCAAGTGGATTGGATTGATTACTCTGTAAAAAATATGGTGCATGCGGACATGTCTCCGGAGAAATTCGCTGAAACGATGGACAAGAGAGGAGAGTCATTTCTTACTTTGTTTATGGATTTGTTTGTTCAGGGACTAAAGCAGCAGCAGATTAATAAGAGCAAGGCTCCAGGCGATCTCGCTTTGCTTTTTGCCTTGTTTTCTAATAATCGAGAGTTGGTGATGAAGCGAGTTATGGCTCAGCAGTTTGCTGAGACGGATGTTCTCGACAATCTTGGTGGTGAAAACGGATCTGCTATTATTACTGAGCGGAATATTGTGGCGATGAATGTTTTGCGCAAGCAAATGGATAAAGGAGTTAAAAAGATAGGGATTTTTTATGGCGCAGGGCACTTGTCAGATATGAGCAGGAGATTGGTTAATGAGTTTGATATGAAGTTTGTTGATGAACGATGGATTGAGGCTTGGGATCTTCGTTTGTCTTCGAATAAAAAGGTGAGCAAATAGAGGATGTCGAAAGCCAATAATTGGATCAATGAATTGGGTAACTTTGACTGGAACGATCCGGATTCAGTGAAGATGTGACATTGAAGATTTTGAGATATGTTGAATATAAAAAATAAGTATATTGTGTTGTTAGCTGCTTTTATTGTCAGCTCGGTTTTCGGCATAGAATCCGTGCAAGCGGAAGAAAAGGGCCGTATTTTTGAAATGCGCACCTACTATGCAAACGTAGGTAAGCTTGATGAATTGAAGGCGCGTTTTCGAGATCATACTGTGGATTTGTTCAAGAAACATGGTATGATAAACATTGGTTATTGGGTGCCGACAGAAAACAAAGATAATAAGTTGGTTTACATTTTGGCTTATTCAAGCAAGGAGGACCGGGAGAAGTCTTGGAAAGGTTTTTTGAATGATCCGGATTGGAAGGCGGCCTATAAATCATCTATCAAGGATGGGCGTTTGGTTAAGAAAATTGAGAGTGACTTTCTGAAAGGAACTGATTTTTCAGCTATTAAGTAGTTTGAAACGATTATGAAGATAAGGTGGGCCTAATCAGTCTGCCTTTTTTTATTTTGATATTTTTTGTCTGAAGGCACTTGGCTTGCACTTGTTGAAGTGGGGGCGTAACGTTTGTCCTTTAATCTTTTTAGCTATGAATAAGACAACACCTATAGGGGATTCAAGTCGAAGAGACTTTCTTAAGACCTCATCAACAGCTGCGGTCGCTAGTGCGGCGACACTAAACTTTATTGCTCGCACCAGTGCCTATGCACAAAACAGTGATACAATACGAGTAGGGCTTGTGGGTTGTGGTGGTCGTGGAACTGGAGCAGCCAATCAAGCACTCACGGCAGATGAAAATGTGAAACTGACAGCTGTTGCAGATGTTTTTCCAGATAAGGTCGATCGAGCGGTTAATATTCTGAAGAAGCAGCATGAAAAGAAGGTTGATGTGCCACACCAGTTTGTAGGGTTGGATTCTTATCAAAAGCTTATTGATAGCGAGGTGGACTTGGTTATTTTGGCTACGCCCCCTGGGTTTCGTCCGTTGCATTTCCGGGCGGTAGTTGAGGCTGGCAAGCATTGCTTTATTGAGAAGCCAATGGCTACTGATGCACCAGGGGTTCGCTCAATTATGGAGTCGGTGAAGATTTCAAAGCAGAAGAATCTAGCTATTGTAGCAGGCTTCTGTTGGAGATATGAGCATGAACGTCGTGCGTTTTACGATCGAATACTTGGCGGTGAAATTGGAGATGTTCAATCAATATATGCGACTTATCTAACTGGTCCAGTAAAGCCGATGCAGCCTGATTCCAAACGTAACTCGAATTGGAGTGATATAGAATGGCAGGTTCGAAACTGGTATAATTTTGCTTGGCTTGGTGGCGATGGTTTGGTGGAGCAGGCAGTCCACAGCGTAGACAAGATTGCTTGGGCTATGCGTGATACTCCTCCAGTTAGTTGTACAGCTGTTGGAGGTCGTGGCATTCCAAACAATAGTGGGAATATTTTTGATCATATCGAAGTCAATTACCTTTATCCAAAAGGTGTTCGAGCTTATATGGCTCAGCGTCAACAACGTCGTTGCCATAATGAGAACAGCGATTATTTACTTGGAACAAAAGGGCGAGCTGATATTGCCCGTGGTGTTTATGTTGAGAATGCTAAGGGGCGTTGGACTTATGACGGTAAACGCGAGAATATGTATCAGATAGAGCATAATGAACTGTTTAAATCAATTCGCGATGGCGAACCAATCAATAACGGTGAAAGAATGGCTTTGAGTACTATGATGGCGATTATGGGTAGGACTGCTGCTTATACTGGCAAGGAGATTACTTATGAACAGGCTCTTAATTCTAAAGAGGATCGTTTTCCAAAGGATATGAACTGGAAGACCGGAAAACATACTCCGCCTCCGTTGGCTCAACCTGGGATCACTCCATTTGTCTAATATTATGTCTTATAAATTCAATCGGAGGGAATTTGGGAAAGTCAGTGGCTTGGGATTGGCTGCGACTGCAGCGGCACTGCCAGAATTTGGCAGAGCGCAATCTGGTAAATCTTTCAATCGTATACTTAAGTCCATTAAGTTTGGGATGTTTGGAGAAAAAATTTCGACAGTTGAGAAATTTAAGGTCTTAAAGGAAATCGGATACGACGGTGTTGAGTTAAACAGTCCGGGTGGAGTCAATAAGGATGAGGCCTTATCTGCAAGTAGAGAGGCGGGATTTCCGATTCATGGCGTTGTAGACTCCATTCACTGGGGAGTTCGTCTTTCATCACCGGACGAGGCTACGCGTGCCAAGGGTTTGCAAGGTTTGAAAACCGCGCTTCGTGATACTCGCAAAGTGGGTGGATCGGCGGTGTTACTGGTGCCTGGCGCTGTCCGAGATGCAAAAAATGAGAATCATGAACAAGTATGGGAACGCTCAATCCAGCAGATTCATTTAGCGATTCCAATGGCCGCTCGCTTAGGTATTCATATTCTCATTGAAAATGTTTGGAATGGTTTTCTTTATAATCCGAAAGGTGATGACAAGCAGTCGGCGGACCTCTTGGCAAAGTATATCGATGAGATCAATAGTCCTTGGGTGGGCAGTTATTTTGATATAGGCAATCATCAGCGTTTTGGAAAGCCTGCTGAGTGGATTAGAACCTTGGGTAGGCGAATTGTTAAATTGGATGTGAAGGATTGGGGTAAATCGAATGGCTTCTGTAAGATCGGCGATGGTGATGTTGATTGGCCGGATGTTCGGAAAGCGCTTGAAGAAATTGAATTTACTGGCTGGTCAACTGCCGAGGTTGGAGGCGGAAATCGTACGCGAATCAAGGAGATTCACGACCGAATGGATAAGCACCTACTCGGTAAAGATTGAATTCCAATTAATACTTACTAGTGTATACGGGCTCAATTTTGAGTCCGTTTTATTTTTGCCGTTCAATAATTGCTTTATGCTTTTTGGATCCAGCGATAGCAGCTGAGGCTAGAGAGGATTGAATAAATCGTCTTCTATTGACATTAAGATTGTTCACAATGTCAAATTAGAGCGGCTTGTGATCTTTGTACCACCAAAGTTTTTTATCGATATGATATTGGTTTTGAAATTCATAATGTAAGTCTGCGTAAGTTATATTGCTGCCGCCTTTGCTTTGAGGGCCTACACGGGTAGTGCTGTTGGCATTGTGACGGGCGTAACGGCCATTTGGTCCGTTTTTCGTGCTTCCTTGAGGAGGTGTGCCGCTTGCATTGTACATTCGCTCGTGATCCCAATGAGGGACAACCATGTAGTTGGCACAACCAAAGAAGAGTATTTTATCTGGTTCCGGCACTTGGTTGACATTGCCATGCATAATGAATGCTGGTCCAACAATCTGTTCATTTGCTCCATAAGAAAACAATATATCTCGGCTTTTCACTCCAAAAAGGATTCGGCGCTTTCGATGTGCAAGTTGGTCTGATGGGCCCTCGTAGTCGGCTGGGTCCGAGAATAAATCCATTGTTTTAAGATAACCTACCTTATGCATAACCACGAGCCAGTTGGCATGGTCTTGAGTTGATCCAGCACGAGATTTCGGGAATTCACCATCATAGTCCTCAGCATACATGGCGGTTGAGAGGGCTAGTTGTTTTTGATTACTCATGCAAACCGTTTGCTTTGCTTTGCTTTTGGACTTAGCCAAAGCTGGTAGTAGTAAGCCCGCAAGGATTGCGATAATAGCTATGACTACTAGCAACTCAATCAATGTGAAACCGTGGTTTTTATTTCTCATATTAATTTATATTTTAAATCAAGCGATTATGTCGTGAGCAACTTTGCCGTGGACGTCAGTTAAGCGAAAGTCACGCCCACTCCAACGGAAAGTTAGTTTCTCATGGTTGATACCCATTAAATGAAGAATCGTTGCGTGGAAATCGTGAACATGTAACGGGCTTTCTTGAGTTTGCATCCCAAACTCATCGCTTGTGCCATATGCTAGGCCGCCTTTGACTCCTCCTCCAGCCAATAGCATTGAGAAGGCAGTGTTATGATGGTCGCGGCCGACATCTTTCTTTTTTTTCTGTTGTGCATAAGGAGTTCTTCCAAACTCGCCCCCCCAAATAACCAGTGTGTCTTCTAATAGTCCGCGTTCTTTCAGATCTGAAATAAGGGCTGCAGTGGCTCGGTCACTGTCTTGGCAAAGTTTGGTGTGTCCTTCGTTGTGTTTTGTATGAGTGTCCCACGGTTGATTGCTGTTGTTTACGTAGTACACCCCCACATAGCGAACCCCGCTTTCGACTAGTCTTCTTGCAAGCAAACAAGAGTTTGCAAAAGGTGTGTTCCCGTATTTTTTCCTAGTAGTCTTACTCTCCTGTTCAACGTCAAAGGTATCCATCGCTTCAAATTGCATTCGGTAGGCTGTTTCCATCGCTTTAATTTGCGCATTCAATTCGAGGTCGTTATCGCGCTTGGCTAGATGCAATTTATTTAGACGATTGATTAGATCAAGTTGTTTTCTTTGATCGTGATTGGTCAGGTTGACGTTTCGTACGTTGGCGACAAGTTTTTCAACCTTCATGTCAGCAGTGGTGACGCTGGCTGCTTGATGTTGTGCAGGTAGGAAGCTGTTACTCCATAGTGCCGGCCCTACAACAATTTTGTTCGTTGGTCGTAGAACAACGTACCCAGGAAGATTTTCATTTAGTGAACCCAATCCGTATTGTATCCAGGAACCAATCGAGGGTCGAATCGGTTGCACGTTACCGGTGTGCATTTGCAAAAGAGCTGGTTCGTGGTTGGGGACATCGGTATGCATCGATCGAATAACGCAACATTCATCGATTATCTGACTGATGTAAGGCAGGGATTCACTGACGGCAATTCCGCTTTGTCCATGTCGTTTAAATTCAAATGGCGACGGCATGAAACCTGTAGAGTTTGGTTTTTTGTAAATTTTTCCGGTTGGCTGTGTGTTTTCGTATTTCTTCAGTGCTGGTTTTGGGTCGAACGTATCAATATGCGAAGGGCCGCCGTTCATAAACAGGAAGATCACTCGCTTGGCCTTGGGTGCAAAGTGTGGTCCAAATGAGCTAACTGCCTTAGATTGTTCTCTGCCAAACATCCCGGCTAAGCCGAGTGAGCCAAAGCCGGCTGTGCATCGTCGAAGCATTTCTCTTCGATTAATCTCTGTTGAAAAATGGAGTGACATTAATCGATATAGTTCATTTCATTTGCTGCCAGCAAAGCGTGTGAATATTGTTCCCATCGTGTGAGTTTGCTTTCGGATGGTAACCGAAGAAAATCAAACGCTATATCTAGTTCAGTGGTGCTTGGTTTCCGGCCATAAAGAAGGCTGTATATTTTGTGAATCTGATCGGGCGTGGTCATTTTGTTGTCTGCAACACGTTTGGCTAATCGTTTAGACTGCTCGGCCATGAATTGGTTATTCATTATAAACAGTTTTTGTACAGCTGTAGTTGTGGCAGAACGCGTGGATGAATGGACGTTTGCGTCCGGATAATCGAATTGCATTAACATATCGTTTAGTTTCTTTCGACTGATTCGGCTGTAGATTGTTCTACGGTTATTATTTTTTTCACTTAATTCTAGTGATTTGCCGCCAATACGGTCTAGGTTTCCGCTCGCAGCTAAGATTGAATCGCGCCACTGCTCAACGCTGAGTCGCCGCCGGTTCATTCGCCAAAGATAATTGTTTGTTGGGTCGATTGCTTTGTTTGCGTTAGAATTTTTGGAGTCTTGTCGATAAGTCGATGATAGAACTATCTCGCGGATTAATTGTTTTATTGACCAGCCGTTTTCCATAAATCGTACAGCAAGGTCATCTAGTAGGGCGGGGTGAGTGGGGGTTGTGCCTAGTTGGCCGAAGTTGCTTGGAGTGGTGACGAGTCCACTACCAAAGAACATTGACCAAGCTCTGTTAACAATGACACGTGCCGTGAGTGGATTTTCAGTAGTGACGATTGCTTCGGCTAGTTCTAGTCTGCCACTGCCTTGTGTGAATTGTTTTGGTTCTTTTTTTGATAATACTCGAAGAAATCGTCGAGGTGTGATTTCCCCTTTGCTATCTGTATTTCCTCTTAGAAAGACGTGAAGATCTTTTGGTTTCAAGTCGCGTACCATGTGGATGGTTCCAATCCGTTTTTTTGCGGCTTCAGAATCCTTTTTTATTTCGCTGCCATCTGCCATCCGGTCGACTAGCTCAGTGCTCGCAAATATGCCAGCCAATGCGTAGTAATCCTTTTGTGTAAGTGGGTCATATTTGTGATCATGACACTGTGCACAAGCAACAGTGAGTCCAAGTAGTGAACGGGTTAGCGTGTCGACTTGTTCAGCCCATTCTTCGGCTTTAACTGCAAGCCGATTACGATCGTAATATTTGTGGCCTAATCCTATAAAACCTAGAGCAGGCAAATCTTTTACTTGTGAGTCTTGTAATAAATCTCCTGCGAGTTGTTTTCGGATGAAATTGTCATATGGGAGATCATTGTTGAATGCATTGATGACCCATTCACGATAACGAAAAGCGTTCGGATAAAAAAATGCTTTGTTACCACCGACTTGATGGGCTTGATCTTCGGCATATCGTACATTGTTAAGCCACATGCTTGCCAAGCGTTCGCCGAATGCCTTTTTTTGTATAAGTTTTTCTGCCAAACGTTCATAGGCATCACTGGTTTCGTCGGAAAGAAAAGTTTTCATTTCAGTCGGAGTAGGAGGTAGGCCAGTTATGTCAAGAAACAGGCGTCTAGCTAGAATATGTTTTGAGGCTTGCTGGGATTTAGTGAGCTGTTTTGCCTCCAGTTTTGCCAAGATAAAGTAATCGATGCGTTGATTTGGCCAATCGCTGTCTGAAACAATAGGAAGTTTTGATTTTTTTGGGGTCTGAAACGCCCACCATTCTCGGGCTTTTTTCCAGTCAATAGAAGTTGCTTTTGGGCTGTCAGTCGCTTGAATGCTTGCCCAAGTGGAGCAAAGACAAACAATCAAGCCAGTCAACTTTAAATAAAATCGAAAGATTCCAGTCATCTGCCTAAGAAAACATTCCTAAAGTGTTTCAGAAGATTATGAGTTTTGTTGCTCTGGTGACAACATAATAAGTCTAGAATCTTGGTGGTTGACCATTGGTGATTTTGGTCGTTTTCTTTGTTTTGATTTTTTATGAAGAAATTAAACCTATTTGCGGTGTTTTTTGCTTTTGGATTATCCGTTAATGGGGCAAAGCAGCCGAATGTAGTTTTGGTGATCACCGATGATCAGGGATATGGTGATCTTTCTTGCCATGGCAATCCGGTTCTTAAGACTCCTCATTTGGATGAATTACATGGAGATAGCATTCGATTAACTGATTATCATGTTGCTCCGACATGCTCGCCTACTCGCGCGGCGCTAATCACTGGTCATTGGACGAATCGTACGGGTGTCTGGCACACGATTATGGGGCGTTCAATGTTGCGTCACAATGAGATCACTATTGGCCAGATTCTTGCTGATGGAGGTTATCGTACCGGTATGTTTGGCAAGTGGCATCTAGGAGATAATTATCCTTATCGTCCAGAGGATCGTGGGTTTCAAGAGGTGCTTCGTCACGGTGGTGGAGGGGTGGGGCAAACTCCAGATTTTTGGGATAATGCCTACTTTGATGGATCCTATTTTCATAATGGTAAAGCTGTGCCTGTAAAAGGTTTTTGTACTGATGTGTTTTTTGATTATGCAAAGAAGTTTATCCGGAGTGTGAAAAACAGCGACAAGCCGTTCTTCGTATACCTTTGCACTAACGCTCCACATGGTCCTATGCATGCACCCGAGAAATATAGCAAACCTTACGAAAAACAGGGTGTGAATGTTGCTAACTTCCTCGGTATGATCGCGAATATCGATAGCAATGTTGGTTCAATGCGAGCATTTCTTAAGGAGGAGGGACTTGCTGATGATACAATTTTCATTTTCACCACTGATAATGGCACCTCTAGCGGTGCGAATATCCATAACAATGGTATGCGAGGACGAAAGGGCAGTGAGTACGATGGCGGCCATCGTGTACCTTTTTTCGTTCACTGGCCCAAGGGCGGCCTCACTGGCGGGCGTGATGTAGACATGATCACCTCTTATGTCGATGTTGTACCCACGCTCATTGATTACTGCCAGGTGTCTTCGCCCAAGGATGTGAAGTTTGATGGCGTAAATATTCGCCCGCTCATTGAAAACAAAGCGAAAAACTGGCCCGATCGTATTTTAGTGACCGACAGCCAGCGCGTGCGCGACCCCATTAAATGGCGCAAGAGTTCAGTAATGACCGACCAATGGCGCTTGGTGAACGGCAAGGAACTTTACGACATCAACGTTGATCCCGGCCAAAAGAAAGATATCGCCGCCGACAACCCGACCGTGGTCAAACGTCTCACCAAGTTTTATGACGCGTGGTGGGGCGAAATTGTGCCAACTTTTGGCAAACCGACGGCCATTTACCTCGGTGCGAATGCCTCACTTGCCAACCCTGTTACGCTCACCTGCCACGACTGGATCGCCAACGGAAGCACCCCGTGGAACCAGCGCCACATCCGTAACGCCGAGAAGAAACCCAGCAATACCGGCTTCTGGGCTGTCGACGTTAAGACTGCCGGTGAGTACACCGTCGAACTCCGCCGCTGGCCCAAAGAGGCTGACGCCGCCATCGGCGCCTCACTTCCTGCCGGATCCGATGTCCCTGGCGTCCGTCCCTTCCGGGCTGCCCCAGGAAAATTCTTCGCCGCCGTGAAAGCTCACCTCAAACTCGGCGGCCAAGAATTCACCCTCCCCGTGAAACCTAACGCCAAGAGCGTCACGTTTAAACTTAAACTCAAGCCCGGGCGTGATGAGTTGTGGGCTAAGTTTACCGATGCTGAAAGTTTACCGATGGGTGCATTTTATGCGTATGTCACTAAACTAAAGTAGTGGGTAAGACGTAAAGCGCCCATGACTAAAGGAGAATCAATGAAAAAAATACTTACTCTATTTTTCACATATGTTCTGGTGATACAATTTGGATGGGCTCAACCGAATATGGTTCTCGTTTTTATTGACGACATGGGCTGGGGGGATTTTTCATGTTTTGGGAACCAAGCAGCTCAGACTCCTAATATAGATCGTTTGGCTAGAGAGGGAATAAGGTTTGAACAATTTTATGTTAATTCACCAATTTGTTCGCCTTCTCGAACTGCAATTTCTACGGGTCAATACCCGCAGCGGTGGCGCATTACTTCTTATCTTGCTCATCGTGCGATGAATGCCCGGCGTGGAATGGCGCAATGGCTTGATCCTAATGCCCCAATGTTGGCGCGTTCATTGCAGCAGGCAGGCTATGCAACTGGGCATTTTGGTAAATGGCATATGGGAGGGCAGCGTGATGTTGATGATGCCCCGCCGATTAGTGCTTATGGGTTTGATGTATCACTGACCAATTTCGAGGGAATGGGGCCGAAGTTATTGCCACTGACTCTCAAGCCTGATCAGGATCCGGCCAAGCCAGGCCGTATCTGGGCTAACGCTGAGCGCTTAGGTGATGGAGTGCGTTGGATGCAGCGTTCAAAGATTACCGGCGGGTTTGTTAACGAAGCTATCCCGTTTATGGATCGTGCATTTAAGGATGGGAAACCATTTTATATCAACCTTTGGCCGGACGATGTGCATAGCCCGTTCTGGCCGCCGGTAGCCAAGTGGGGTAACAATAAGCGTGAGTTGTACCTTTCTGTTTTGGAGGCAATGGACCAGCAGTTAGGTAAACTGTTAGACTATATCAGAAATAATAAATCGCTAATTGATAATACGCTCATTTTGGTTTGTTCTGATAATGGCCCTGAGCTTGGTGCTGGTGTAGCTGGGCCTTTTCGTGGCTATAAAACTCATCTATACGAGGGAGGTATACGTTCCTCGTTGGTTGCTTGGGGTCCAGGTTTGGTGAAGGTGGAAAACAAGGTAAACCGGAAGTCGGTTTTCTCTGCAATTGACCTTGTTCCATCGTTGTTAAATATCGCTAAAGTAAAACATTCTAAAGGGGCGAAGTACGATGGGGAGTCTGTCTCAAGTGTTTTGCTTGGTATAAGCGATGATTCGAGGAACGCGCCAATTTATTTCCGCCGTCCACCTGATAGGGATGCGTTTTATGGAGACAAAGACCTTCCGGATCTTGCTGTGAGGGATGGTAAATGGAAATTTTTATGTGAATATGATGGGACTGAACCAGAGTTATACGACATAGCCAATGATCTTGGGGAAAAAAACAACTTAGCAGAAAAACATCCTAAACTTGTGGCTAAGTTTACTAAGTCTTGCATTGATTGGCATAGATCTATGCCACCTGATAACGGCCCGGATCTTGTAGGTGATGTTCGCCGTAAAGCTTTAAAGAGATAGAAGTCATTAAAGTAAGTCAGTTTGTTTCATTTGGCGGTGGCGTTGACGGGAGGCTTCGGCGTCTCTAGTGTTCGCCACATGATCATGCGTTTCTTGCTTCGTTTATTTTTTATTTTTTTACTCAGTGTTTTTGTTTCGATTGCACAGGCTGAGGATAAACAGGAATCAATTCGAGCATTGCTCGTGACTGGTGGTTGTTGTCATAACTACAAATATCAATCCAAAGCACTAATAGAAGGTGTGGCCAAGGATGCTAAAGTGGATTGGAAAGTGGTTAATGAAGGAGGTAGAGGAACAAGGGCTAAGATTGCATTTTATGATGATCCCAATTGGGCGAAGGGGTTTGATGTAGTGGTTCACAATGAATGTTTTGCCAATACTGTAGATGAGAAATATATCCGGAAAATCACTAAGGTTCACAAGGCTGGTGTTCCTGCAGTCGTGATTCATTGTGCGATGCATACTTATCGCGCGGCGAAAATCGATGATTGGCGTAAATTTCTTGGGGTAACAAGTCGCAGACATGATCATCAGAGCCGTTATCCAGTTAAGAAGGTTGCGTCTAAACATCCCATCTTGAAAGGTATGCCGGATAACTGGATTACCCCGAAGGATGAGTTGTATATAATAGAAAAGATGTGGCCTTCGGCTCAGGCTTTGGCGAAATCCAAGAGTGAGCGAGACGGCAAAGAGCACGCAGTGGCATGGACGAATCAATATGGTAAAGCAAAAATCTTCGGAACCACCTACGGTCATTCAGATGCAACCTTTGACGATCCAGTTTTTCAAAAGATGATCGCCCGAGGCATGCTTTGGGTTAGCGGTAAACTTAAAGATTAAGTTGTTTTATTCTGTGGTGAACAATGCTTCACCTAGGGCCTCCATCTTTGGAGTAATTCCAAGGCCAGGTGAAGTGGATGCAGCTAGTTTGCCTTCCTTACGTTGAGGGGCTCCGTCGGCGATGGAGACAGTTACATAACTATTAAAATCAGTTGAGGAGAATAGTAGTTCTTTAGGGGTACTGTGAGCCAAGTGAGAAATTGCTGCAGTGATGATGTCGCCTCCCCAACTATCTTCAATAGTCATTGCAATGCCGAGCGAGATGCAGAGATCGCGTGCCTGTCGAGCTTTGGTCAGCCCGCCGAATTTACTAATCTTAATGTTTACGACGTCCATAGCCTGCATGCTGTTGGCCCGGAGAAGGATTGGAAGGCCGTCGATATTTTCGTCGAGCACAAAAGGATGATCGGTCAATTTTCTTATCGAGTAACACTCTTCGAATGTTTCGCAAGGTTGCTCAATATACACGTCGATGTCCTTAACAGCTCGCACAACACGTGCGGCTTGATGCATTAACCAGCCGGTGTTTGCGTCAGCAATTAGAACATCACCACGTTGTAATTCAGCTGATACAGCACGAATACGTTCAATGTCGGTTTCTGGATCGCCGCCGACTTTGAGTTGAAATTTTCTATAACCCTCTAATCGGTAGCCAGAAACCTTGCTTGCCATTGCTTCGGGTGATTCTTGTGAAATAGCTCGGTAAAGCAGGAAATCATCGTTATAGCGTCCGCCGAGTAGATTGCACACTGGTTGTCCTGTCACTTGGCCAAGGATATCCCAGCAGGCCATGTCTATAGGAGATTTTACATATGGATGTCCTTTTAGAGTAGTGTCCATGTGGCGGTTAATTTTTGCTAATTGTAATGGGTCCTCTCCAATTAATGATGATGCTAGAATTTTAATGCCAGCTCGAGCTCCTTCGGCGTAGGCTGGGAGATAAACTGGGCCAAGCGGACAAACTTCGCCGTGACCTGTAATGCCTTCATCAGTCTCAATTCTAACGACAGTACTATCAAAGACTTGAACGGATTTTCCCCCTGACCAGTTATAACTTCCCTCGTGAAGGGGTAGGTCGACCTGATAAACGCTGATTTTGCTGATCTTCATGAATGCAAAGCGGATGGTTGGGGTTTGTGGCGATGAAATCAATCCGGAATGCGCTTGGCCAAGACAACTTGTTGCCGGATACTCCGCTTCCCAATGAACGAGGAGAATATACCTGTAGATTTTAGTGATCCTATAAACGCCAAGATCTTGGCTGTTTCAGAGGATCAATTACAGGGATTTCAACAAGATCCTATAGGCGCTATCGTTCAAGAGTCTGGCGTTGAAGTTCAAATTGTTATTGAGCGTATCCGTGCCATGCTTAGGGCTGGGGCAATTCGACGAGTTCGTCAAACCTTACTCGCCACAAACCTAGCCAAAGGGGCGCTGGTGGCGTGGAAGGTGCCAATTGAGAAAATGGATTCTGCCTTCAATTACCTATATGAGGAAGATCCCTTCTCAGGTCATGTAGTTACACGCACTACAGATACAGTTTCAAAAGGCTCCAATTACAAGCTTTGGACGACGCTCAAGGTGCCTCAAGGGTATTCAATTGAAAAACACGGTCAATGGTTGCTCCAGAAAATTGGAGGAGATCATTTTCGTTTGATGCCAGCAAAGCGCTTATTTGCCCTTGGAGTAGGACATGTGCGTCGTCGTGGAATGCCTCCAGGTAGTCGATCTGATCAGCCTGCTGAGGCAACGAAGGTAGCAATTGTTGATTTAACGGAGCAGGAATGGCATGTAATGACTGCCGTGAAGCGTGAGTTTGAGCCGGAGGAAATTGTAGAGAATATATGGGAGGCACGTGCTATTGAGGCTGGAATTTCCTTGGATGAATTTTTTCGTATTGCAAAGGATTTGGACAAACGTCGCGTTGTTGGGCGTTTTTCTACATTTTTGGAGCATGTAAAGCTCCACTCTTCTGGTAAACGAGTAACAAAGTTTAACGCGTTATTTCACTGGGCTGTGCCTGAAGGACGTGAGATTGAAGCTGGGGGTGAGGTGGGGCGTCACGATATAATGACCCATGCCTATTGGCGTGAGGGTGGCCCAGATTTTCATAATGTGAATATTATGGGTGTTGCCCATGGCACCGATAAAGAATTGGTTCTGGAGCATAAGGCAGCTATTGACAAGCATCTTGAAAATGTTGGAATTCCGGTAAGCTATACTAATGTTTTCTGGGGTGGCCGAAGTGAGATTAAACCGTCAGAAATTTCACCAATTGCCTATCGAGAGTGGTGCAAAAAAGTGGATATTGATCCTAAAAGTATGCAGGAATAGTAATATGAGTCTGGAATGAAGTAATTTTACATATGGATCCTATAGTCATTGTTCTAAGTTTGCTTGTTTTGGCAGTAGTACTATTTGCTACGCGAGCGTTGCCTGTTGATCTTGTCACTATTTTTCTCCTTTTAGCATTAGTACTAACCGGCATTCTAGATACGGCACAAGCGTTCGCGGGTTTTAGTTCGCAGATCATAATAATTCTTGGTTCGATCTTTGTTATCAATGGAGCTTTATTGGAGGGGCGTGTGCTTGATGTTGTGTCTACTTGGTTATTGCGCGTTGCAGGTGGAAGTACCAATAAGCTTTTGTTGACCACGATGTCTGTTGTAAGTGGGCTTTCCGGGTTTATGAACAACACTGCAGTCACTTCTTTGTTTATAGGTCCTACGATGTCGGTGGCTCGCAAACTAAAAACAAGTCCTTCTAAATTGCTCATGCCGGTTTGTTTTGCTTCGATTCTTGGTGGTACATGCACATTAATTGGTACTTCGACCAATGTTGCAGTTAGTGGTGAGATTCAAAAGCAGCATGAAGCTGGACTAGTTGAGTGGATTGCTCGAGGGGGGGATGATCTTAATAATGATGGAGAATTGGATTCATTAGATTATTTAATGCATGCTGAGGTAAACAAATTAAAGATTTATAAGCCGCTTGGTCTATTTGAAATCACCCCGCTTGGTCTTTTGATTATGGGTGTCGGCATCGTTTATTTGATGGTTATTGGTCGGAAATTGTTGCCAGATTATCCTGACGAAAGTTTGGCTGAGGATTTTAATATTCGAGAGTATGTTTCCGAGATTGTTGTTATGTCAGGTTCGAAGCTTGTCGGTGAGTTAGTATTTAAATCATCACTGGCTCAGATGGATTTTCAAATTATAAAGATTCTTCGAAAGAAAAATAGTTTCGTGCCTAACGCACGTTCAAAATTTGAAGAGAATGATGTATTATTGATATCTGGTCGAATTGATGACTTGATGGCAGTTAAGGATGCAAGCGGTATTGAGATTAAAGCAGAGGTAAAATTAGAAGACGACTCGCTTCAGACTGAAGAGACCAAAATTGCTGAACTGTTGATTACTCCTAAGTCGACACTGATTCGACATTCACTGAAGGAGGCAAATTTTCGACAGCGCTTCGGGTTGGCAGTACTTGCGATCTATCGGCATGGGCAAGTACTGGGGCGTAAACTAGGTGTAATTAAACTTCGTGCTGGCGATTTGTTATTGGTGCAAGGCTCAAAAGATCGTTTGCAAGCTTTGGAGCATGATACAAATCTTGTAAGGCTAGAGGTAAATGAAGCTCCTAGTGCGGATAGGCGTAGAAAAGGTTTCATGGCCTTAACTTTTTTTGGTTTTGCCGTTTTGGCCGGTGGTTTCAATTTAGCGCCTTTACCAGTTTGTTTTTTAAGCGCCGCTGCGATGACAGTTGCAACTGGATGTATAACTATGCAAAAGGCATATGAGGTTATCGATTGGCGTGTATTGATTGTTATAGGAGGAATGACGGCTTTTGGTGCTGCAATGCGTGAATCTGGCACGGCTAATTGGTTGGCAGGCGGCATTCAAAGTGCTTTTGAAAGTCCAAGAATGATATTGGCTGGATTTATTTTGCTTACCATGTTTCTAACTCAGACGATGTCCAATGCGGCAGCAGCTCTTGTGGTTTTACCCGTAGCTATGCAAACTGCTCAGACACTTGATGTGAGTGGCCAGACATATGCG
This sequence comes from Verrucomicrobiota bacterium, assembly GCA_030747605.1. Taxonomy (GTDB): domain Bacteria; phylum Verrucomicrobiota; class Verrucomicrobiia; order Limisphaerales; family UBA1096; genus UBA1096. The sequence goes on from JASLKL010000037.1 coordinate 18,840, forward strand.
ATAGCGGTGATGTTGGCCGCATCATCATCTTTTGTTGCGCCTTTTGAGCCGGCTTGCATTCTGGTTTCAGGCCCGGGTAAATATCGATTCACAGATTATGTAAAAGCTGGACTCGGGCTTACGCTAATTATGGCGTTTCTTGTTTGGTTTTTCGTTCCATTGATTTGGGGTTTTTGATTTGAATGGAACTAGTTAAACATAAAGCCCGGCTCTTGGCCGGGCTTTATTATAAGTAAATATAATGGATGTTAATTCAGAGCCTTCTCAATTGCGGATGTTACTTCTTTTGCATCAGGCTTTGTCCGAGGAGAGAAGCGTTTGATGACCTTGCCGTTGCCATCTAGTAAAAACTTTTCAAAGTTCCAAG
>JASLKL010000038.1 GCA_030747605.1 Verrucomicrobiota bacterium
TGGCAACTCACCCATCAATTAATACGTGTTACATAGGTATAACATGCAAAAAATATTACCTGTTCCAGGGCAATAAACACCCCATAAAACCCACCATTTTACTAATAAGAATTATTTTACACCTACTTGACCAGTCTTTGAATTATAAAGGTATCGTTTACCTTTCGGCGGTGCCGGCAGTTTCGCATAGTAGCCCTCTTTTACTAATTCACCCAGAGATTTAGGATAGCGACCCTCTACAGCTTTGAATTGATTGATGGCGTTCTGAATATTGGCCAAATTGATCTTCTTCTCTGATACGTTCTTAGCTTTACCAAGGGCTCCTAAATAATTTACTGGCGCTAGAAGAGGATTTCCATCCTCAGAAGCTGCTTCTTCAGATTTGGACTTTTTATCCACCTTAGCACTCTTGTCTTTCTTAGGGGATCCCCCACAAGCAACTAGGGTCAAAGAAACAACCAAAACAAAGATCAAATTCGTTTTCATATCAAAGAGAAAAGTCTGTCGTTAGGTTAGCTTTGTCAATCGGCTTTATAGGGAATTGGCCGTGCTTTAAGCCATTCTTTTCGAGAAACTTTTTTTGGATTTTGCAAGTGAACAAAAGCACCTTTTTTGTTGCCTACCACGATATCAGGCCAATCGTCACCGTTAATATCCTTTGCCATCACTTGGGTGCCGATTCCAGAATCGGCATCCACTAGATGAGGTATCCAGTCCACTGAGTTATTCTTATTTCGCTGTAACTCAAACCAATAAAGTACAGCTGGAGCATTCGGCTCCGCATCACCATTTGGACCATGAGCCCAAAAGCGCTTACCAGTTACGATATCCATTAATCCATCACGGTTCATATCCACCAAGTCAATTGCATGAAGTTGACTAAATTTAACACCATATTTGTTTTCATCCGGCTTAGCATTCATGAACGTGTGGGGAACGAAATGAATGTTTCCATCTTTCTTCTGGTGTTCGTACCAACATAAACCATATCCATGCGCTGCAAGTGAAGTAATAACATCATTATCACCATCACCATCTACGTCATAGGCATACATATGAGCTCCGCCACCTGGTGAAAATTTGAAAGGATGAAATTTCCACTGAGAATCACTTTCGAGCGACTCCGGTTGTTCCCACCATCCGTTCATATCCATAATATCCTTACGATGATCACCATTGATATCACCCACGCCCATGCCATGAGTAAAACGCTGCCACTTGCCCTTGGCTGTAACCCGGTGAACCTTCCATTTTTTCTCTGGCTCCTTCCAGTTAGGTTCGGCGTAAATAAAATAACCTTCTGAATTACAGACAATCTCCGGCTTTCCGTCTCCGGTGATATCCGTGAAATGCGGCGACTCGTTATCTGTAACCATAATGGAAATATGTTTTTGCCAAAGACCCGGTTTGCCCTTTGGATTTTCATACCAAGGTGATTCTTTACCTGGAAAACCCATAACTAGCACATCATCCCAACCGTCACTGTTTAGGTCATATACATAACAAAGGAAATTCTTCGAGTAGCCATTTTTACCACTAATCGCTCCAGGGAATCCTGGAACTTGAAACATCTCTCCAGCTTTATCTTTCATCTCAAACAACTCTACAGCCGGATAGATTTCATGCTTCGCTTTATACGCTGGACCGGCATACCAATACGGACCAACTACCAAATCACCGTGACCATCTCGATTGAAATCGCCTACGGCACCACCTTCCGCCCAGAAATGTTTATTGGCGTGAATTTTCGTCCATGTCTGAACATAATAATCCTTCGCTTCCCCAAAAGTTATAAAGAAAACCAAGCCAAAAATAATAAAAAGAATTCGGCGCATGCAGTATCTTTGACATTTCCTCCTTAATGGGTCAAGTGACTGAAACTCACATCTCACTCGCCGCGATGCCATAAGTAGATTACTCTGCCCGGGCATGATAGGACGTTATAGCCGTCCCGAGATGAGGGACATTTGGACTGAACAGCGGAAACTCGAAATCTGGCTGGACATTGAATTACTTGCTGCCGAAGCACTTTGCGATGAAGGGCTTGTGCCAAAAAAGCATCTAAATCAAATGAAGAGCAATGCTACTTTCTCAATTAAGCGCTGCCGAGAACTTGAAAAAACACTCAACCACGACGTTATCGCATTCACCACTAATGTCTCAGAAAAAATCGGTAAGCCAGCCAGTCGTTGGCTCCATTTCGGCCTAACCAGCAGCGACATCATTGACACGGCTTTTGCCGTACAAATGAATGAATCGCTTAAGATACTCATCACTGATGTAAAAAAACTCCGGAAAGTTATCGGAGCAAAAGCTCGCAAATACATGTTCACGCCAATGATCGGGCGAAGTCACGGCATCCATGCTGAACCAACTACATTTGGACTTAAAATGGCACTGATGTTCGACGAATTTGGTCGAGCTTTGGAAAGACTTGAAACGCTCCGACCACGTGTAGCAATTGGCAAGCTTTCCGGCGCAGTTGGAACTAGTGCACATCTTTCACCAAAAATTGAAGCTTACGTCTGTAGAAAGCTAGGTCTCAAACCAGCTCCAATCGCAACACAGGTAGTGCAAAGAGATATTCATGCCGAATTCATGACCACTATCGCAATCATCGGTGCTAGCATCGAACGCTGGGCAACTGAATTTCGCCACCTACAGCGCACAGAAGTTCTAGAGGCAGAAGAGTTCTTCTCTAAAGGCCAAAAGGGATCCAGCGCAATGCCCCACAAGCGCAATCCCATTACTGGCGAACGCCTAACTGGCCTTGCCAGAGTACTACGCGGCAACTCAATTGCCGCGCTCGAAAACGTCGCCTTATGGCATGAGCGCGATATTAGTCACAGTTCTGTAGAGCGAGTTATTTTCCCGGACTCATGTACGTTGCTCAATTATATGATTCACAAGCTCACCAGTCTCACCAAAGGATTGCTTGTTTATCCGAAAAACATGGCAAAAAATATGAATCAATCGCTTGGCATGTGGAACTCACAATCAGTACTACTCGCGCTTATCCGAAAAGGGCTTACGCGTGAAGAATCATACTCACTAGTCCAACGAAATGCCATGGAGACTTGGAAAACCAAGCATAACGGCCGTGAAGATGCCGACTTTCTTAAACAACTGCTTTCAGATCCTGAAGTAGAAAGACACTTCAAAAAAGGCGAGCTAGAGTCTATCTGTTCTACTGATTTCCATTACAAAAATATAAAAACACGCTTCAAAAAACTCGGTTTGTGACTCAATTACTAAGCAATAAAACTTTTGTGATTATTGGTGGAACAACCGGCATTGGATTATCTGCTGCTGAATCGTTCATCACCGAAGGAGCAAAAATTGTAATTGTAGGAAGAAATTCTAATAACGTTGATCAAGCAATATCTAAACTTGGACAATCAGCCGTAGGTTTAGCTGGTGATGCAACTCAGGCTCAAACAGCTGTTATGGCAATCGATTTAGCTATAAAGAAGTTTGGAAACTTTAATGGATTATATCACGTTGCAGGAGGCAGCGGTCGAGAAATGGGAGATGGGCCTTTACATGAAGTTACCGATAACGGATGGACAAAAACAATCGAACTAAATCTCTCCTCAGTTTTCCACTCTAACCGTGCTGCATTGCAAACATTAACAACGCTAGGTCAATCGGGAACAATTTTGAATATGACCTCGATATTGAGTTTGTCTCCATCGCCGAAATATTTTGCAACTCATGCCTACGCGACAGCAAAGTCTGCAATTATTGGCCTTACAAAATCAACAGCCGCCTACTACGCATCAAGAGATATTCGGATTAATGCTGTTGCACCATCACTTATCGACACACCTATGTCCGAAAGAGCTAAAGGTAACGAAGAAATCATGAATTTCATAAACAACAAACAACCTTTAGACGGAGGCAGAATTGGATTACCAGCAGACCTAAATGGAGCAGCTGTATTCCTTATGTCAGATGCAGCAAAATTTATTACTGGTCAAGTCTTAGCCATAGACGGAGGTTGGTCATTGAGTGAAGGAAATTATAAATGAGTTATACTATTGGAATCGATTTGGGAGGTTCACACGTCAAGACAGTAGTTGTATCGTCTGAAGGCGAGACACTGGCCAAGCATAATTTACCCTTTGATCCTTCAATCAAGATGGATTGGGGTCGCTGCATCAAACAAACCATAGAAGAAACAGAAGCAAAACATGATTCACCAGCTGACAATGTCGGATTATCCGCCCCTGGACTAGCCGCCTTAGATAGCAGTTGCATCATTCATATGCCAGATAGACTAGAGGGATTAGTCAATCTAAACTGGCAAGATTATCTAAACCTTGATCAACCAGTACCGGTAATTAATGACGGCCATGCTGCCTTACTAGGAGAAGCTTGGCTGGGAGCCGCAAAAGGATTCAAAAATGTTATCCTACTAACACTTGGCACAGGAGTCGGTGGAGCTGCTCTAGTAGAAGGAAAACTCTTAAGAGGCCGCACAGGTAAAGGCGGTCATTTTGGTCATACAAGTCTCGGATCTGGGCAACCTATAGATATTTGTAATTGCCCTAATAGTCTCGAATTGGCGATCGGCAATTGTTCTGTCCCAGAGCGCTCAAATAATCGTTTTTCTCATACTGGCGAAATGATGTCTGCCATCGAAAAAGGCGATGAAGAAGCGGGAAAAATTTGGCTTAAATCCATCGAGGACCTGGCCACAGCAATATGCTCATTTTCAAATATTCTAGATCCTGAAGCAATTATTATTGGAGGAGGAATCGCCAATGCTGGTGATCGACTGTTTAAGCCACTTCGTGATTATCTAAACCCTATCCTATGGAAAACCGACGACTATGAGCTGAAATTAATCCCAGCGGAACTAGGAGATTTGGCTGGCGCATATGGAGCTGCTGCCCATGCATTGGAATCTTAGATTCCAAGTAACTTTTCTGCTTTCGCTACCGAACATACTTCATCATCCTGCAGAATAGTCTGCCAACCTAACCTGTTTCCAGTCTCGATGTTTTCTAGGCGATCGTCGATATACAAAATTGATTCTCCTGACTTTTTCGTCTTCTTTTCCACCACACGATAAATCAGTTCATCTGGCTTCATTCCTTTCTCTTGAAAAGATAAAACATAGAAATCAAAACAACTATAAAACGGATACTGTTTAGAAATATACTGGATTGCAATTTCGTTTGTGTTTGAAAAAACGCACGTAGGAATACCTGCCGTCTTAACCCGCTTAAAGAATTTAAACATTATCTCCATAGGAGAAAAAATATCCGAAAAAAAGTCTATAAACTCGGAACGGTCACCTTGAAAACCAGCTCCATTTTTTACATAAGCAAAAAACTCATCGGTAGTGATTTTACCAGATTCGTAATCATATTGGACCGATGAGTTTATTAATTTGTGAACCTTATCAATTCCAGCATCACTTCTTTCCGAAAAACGACGAATAGCGATGTCATAATCAAAATCTAACAATACTTTGCCAAGATCAAATACAACTACTTCCGGTATTTTTGGGTTCACTCAACCTCCAATTCTCTTCTTCCCTCTAAAGCTTGGCTTAGTGTTAATTCGTCAGCAAATTCCAAACCAGATCCTGCCGGAAGGCCATGGGCAATACGTGAAACTTCAACGTTTTGTTTGGATAAACGTTTAGCCAAATAGTGACTAGTGGCATCTCCTTCCACATCTGTACCAAGTGCAATAATCACTTCTCTAACTTTGCCATTAACCAAACGCTTGTCCAACTCATCCAACCGTAGTTCCTCAGGGCCGACTCCATTCATTGGCGAAACTTTCCCGCCAAGAACATGGTATATTCCTCGAAACGCACCTGACTTTTCAACATTCAAAATGTCTACTGCACGCTCTACCACACAAATCAATCGCTCATCCCTCGACGGATTCGAGCATATAGTACAAGGAGATTTTTCAGCCAAACCTCCGCATTCATCACACTCGATAATTTGCTTTCTTGAACTGACTAACACCTCCGCCAAACGCTTGGAAACAATGCTATCGGCCTGAATTAAATGAAGAGCGAGTCGCTCGGCTGAACGCGGGCCTACCCCTGGTAGTCTATTCAACTCAGCTACCAGCGCTTCAATTGGTTTGGGAAGCGAAGCCACAAAAAATACTAAAATCCTGGCAAGCCCATACCTCCAGCACCTCCTGTGAGTTTTCCCATCTCAGATGCCTGAGTTTCCCTACCTTTTTCAAGAGCCTGATTAACAGCTCCTAGAACCATATCCTCAAGCATCGAAATATCTTCAGTATCAACAGCATCAGGGTCAATCTTGATAGACTTAACCGAACCATCACATGTAGCCGTGACTTGGACTGCTCCACCACCACTGGAAGCCTCGACGACTTTCTCAGCCAACTGGGCTTGCGCCTCCTGCATCTGTTGCTGCATTTTTGCAGCCTGCTTCATTAATTTTCCTATACTAGCCATATAAATCTCTTGTTACTTGCGCACTTCAACAATCCTGCCTTTGAATGACTCCAAAGCCTTTTGGATGAGCGGATCATTTTTGAACTCTTCCGGATCAAGCTTCTCTGGTTGAGGCTCTCTTTTCACCTTCTTCACCTCATTAGAAGTTGGCTGACTATCGTCATTCGGCACAACCTCAGAATCAACTTGGGGCAAATCACCTATTGGCTCAAGCACCGGCTCGGGCATGCTATCTTCCGGCGGTGGATCATCCACAAAACGAAACTGCACATTGTCATGGCCTAGAACCTTGATTTGCTTCACAAGCATATCATGATTCCTTTGATTATCTACTAATGCCAAATGATCCGCGCTTAAACCAATAACAAAAATACCATTTTCAAAAGAAACTGGCTGAGAACGCTGGAAATAAGTCTGCATAAATGGGCTTGCCTTACTTGCTGCGGCCAGAAGTTGCTTCCATAATTCATCTAAATCACTCGCATCAACTACATCCTGATCAGACTTAACAACATCACTCGATTTAACACTAGGAGCTGACTGTTTATTGTTATCATTAGAAATTGGTGCCTTGGAAGATACTTGAACAGCCACTGAAGGATCTTCATGCCTGATTTTTTTAAGTTGATCAAGAATCTCATCGATACCCATTGACGCTTTAGCTTGCGCCGCCTTGAGCAGTGAAACCTCAAGTAAAATTTTCTTCGAAGTGGCTAGGCGCAACCTGCTTTCACAATCAGTCAACACATCTAGCACTCGAGCCAAATCCTTTTCACTCGCAAGCTCCTTCCCACTCTTTAGCGCATTGGCTTCAGCCTCGCTTATTTCAAGCATCCCTAAATCCCCCTTAGACACAGTAAATACTAATCGGTTACGAATGTGCCCCAGCAAGTCACCGATCAAACGTCCAAGATCTTTCCCCTGACCAGCCAATACATTTAATTCAGTCAAAACCCTTGTAGTGTCAACAGCAAGAATCGCATCAGCCAGAGCAAAAAGCTGTTCTTGAGCGGTTAATCCAAACATCGAAAGAACATCCGGCTCGGTAATGTTATCACCACAAAAGCTGATAAGCTGATCGAGTGCCGACTCAGCATCGCGCATACATCCTTCAGCACCACGAGCGATCGCATAAAGCGCTTCCTCCTCAGCACTAACACTCTCATTACCACAAATAAATTTAAGATGACTCGCAATAAGATTGACCGGAATTCGCCTAAGATCATAGCGCTGACATCGGGACATGATCGTTGGTAAAACCTTTTCGGGTTCTGTAGTCGCAAACATGAATTTCACATGTTCCGGCGGCTCCTCCAACGTCTTAAGCAAAGCATTGAACGCCTCTTTAGTAAGCATATGAACCTCATCGATAATATAAATTTTATACTTTGACGAAGCAGGTGCATACATAACTGTATCTCGCAGTTCTCTAATTTCGTCTATACCCCTATTACTTGCACCATCAATCTCAAGCACATCAATAGAACGTCCCTCGGCAATTTCATTCGCCTTAGAATCATCATCTGAAAAATCAATACTCGGGCCATCAGTACAATTAAGACACTTAGCAAAAATTCGAGCTAACGTCGTTTTACCCGTCCCACGCGGACCACAAAACAAATATGCATGTGCAATCCGATCACTGCTTATGGCATTAGCCAGCGTCTGGCTGACATGATCTTGACCAACAACATCACTGAACCGTTGTGGACGGTATTTGCGGGCTATAACCTGATATGACACTGGGAAAATCATACCCATTAACAGTAAAACTGAAAAGCGCAATACGCCAGACTAAGTCCGAACTTGTCAGACTCAATGGAATCTGGACACTGGGCATGCGCTACAAGCGCCTAAAAGATGATAAACAATATTGAAGAACGTTTAGCGGTATGTAGTTGGTCCCTGCAACCTGAGACTCCCGAGGCACTAATCGCTCAACTAAGGGAAATAGGTCTTTCTCGCGTCCAACTAGCACTGGATCCCCTTCGAGACAACCCTGATATTTGGGATAAAACCCCAGAACTTTTCGCTGCTGCAGGCATCGAAATCGCCTCGGGTATGTTTGGAACCATTGGAGAGGATTACACGACACTAGAAACAATAAGGGCAACTGGCGGTGTACTGCCCGACCAACATTGGGAATCAAACTGGGAAGGCATCAAAAAAATCGCTGAAATTGCGAATGAATTGAGTCTCAAATTGGTTACTTTTCACGCCGGCTTCTTACCGCATGAGGAATCAGATCCTAATTTCAAAAAATTGATGAGTCGCATCGAACAAATTGCAGAATTATTTTCCGAAAAGAATATTGACCTCGGTTTTGAAACTGGACAAGAAACCGCAGATACACTGAAGTTGTTTCTCGAAAAACTGAACAGGCCTAGCGTGGGGGTGAACTTCGATCCAGCGAATATGATTCTATACGCAAAAGGCGATCCTATTGAAGCACTTAACACTCTTTCACCATTCCTAAAACAATGCCATATTAAGGATGCGACAACCACGAAAGAACCTGGAACTTGGGGGGAAGAAGTCACTGTCGGAACAGGCGAAGTCGACTGGCCAGCTTTTTTCACTTCACTCAAGACATTAGGGTTTGAGGGTGATTGCTGCATTGAGCGAGAGGCTGGCGATCAACGTATTATCGATATTAGAACCGCAAGCGGAATTGTAGCAAAACTTTGAATCATGGATAAAGAAAATGTAAACATTGGCATCGTCGGACTCGGTTTCATGGCCGTAATGCATATCCGTGCCTACCGTCAGGTTAAAGGAGCTAAGATCACTGCGATATGCAATCCCAGTGGAAACCGTCTTGATGGCGATTTCAGCGATGTTTTTGGAAATCTAGATTCTGGAGATCCAGTTAAGTTAGACATGTCTCAAGTCAAACCCTATCAAGATTTCCAAGAACTACTTAATGACAAGTCTATTGACGTAATCGACATATGTTCGCCGACTCATACACATCTGCAACTTGCCAAAGCAGCGTTAGCCTCTGGCAAACATGTAATTTGCGAAAAACCGCTCGCTAGAACACTCGAAGATGCACAAGAAATCGCTACTGCTGCCAAAAATGCTAAGGGCAAATTCATGACTGCCATGTGTCTACGTTTTTGGCCTCAATGGGCATGGCTTAAGAAGGCCGTCGAAAGCAACCAATACGGCAAGGTACTAGGCGCTCACTTCCAACGTATTGCAGAGCCTCCAGCATGGGGTCAGGGATCATACTTTGATGGCGAAGTGTCTGGAGGCGGTTTATTCGACCTACATGTCCACGACACTGATTTTGTCCAATATGTATTCGGCAAACCTATATCTGTTTTCTCTTCTGGTTTTAGCAAAGTTAGCGGTGCAATCGATCATGTTCTTACCCAATACGAGGTCAAATGCGGTGCAAAAATAAGCGCCGAAGGCAGTTGGGCTATGTCTCCTGGCTGGGGATTCAATATGTCATTCCGCGTCATTTTCGAACAAGCTACAGCTGACTACGATATTGCCCGTGAAGACGAACCGCTTAGACTTTTCGTAGAAGGCCAAGAAAAGAAAGTAGTTGAGTGTGAAGGTGTTGACGGCTATGTCGGCGAAATGACTCACCTAATCGAATGCATACAGCTCGACCAACAGCCTAGCGTATCAGCTGATGATGGCCTGAGTGCAGTGGAAATATGCACGGCAGAAGAAGAATCAGCTATAACCGGTCGAATTATCACTGTTAGATAATTATTTTTTGCAAATCCGCGACGTTTTTTAAAAAAACCGCTTGTCAACCCAAATGCTTGGTGTAGTGTCTGCGCCCCTTTTTTATGAAGGCAGATATTCATCCAGAATATGTGGAATCAGCTATTCGTTGTGCCTGCGGCGCCGAAATTAAAACTCGTTCCACTAGAACAAATCTTCTCATTGGCATATGCAATGAGTGTCACCCATTTTACACCGGCCAACAAAAATTTGTTGATACAGCTGGCCGCGTGGACAAATTTCAACAGCGAATGGCAAAAACCAAAGCAGCACGAGAAGCCGCCAAGGAGGCATCTGGGAAAAAATCTAAAAAGACAACTCACTAGGCTAATTTCAATAGAACGCCCGCGGTGTATCCTTGTGCTACCGCGGGCGTTCTTTTTTTTGAAACTATGAATCTCCTGCCACACATCGAACAATTTCGCAAACGTCGAGACGAATTAGAAAGCGCCCTCAGCTCTCCTGATGTGGCGAACAATAACAAACAGTTCCTCGATATGACTTTAGAATATTCACGCATGAAAAATCTTGCGGAATTAGGCGAGCGATATCTAAAAGTCATAAATAATATTAATGATAACACAGAATTAGTTCAGTCAGAACCTGCTGAATCCGAATTATCAGTATTAGCCAAGGAAGACTTGCTAACCTTAGAGGAAGAGCATGGCAAACTAGAACTTGAATTGCAGTTTGGAATCATTCCACCAGACCCTGCAGACTCGCGTGATACAATTGTAGAAATCCGAGCAGGTGCTGGCGGTGCTGAATCCGCACTATTTTGCAGCGACCTTCATCGAATGTATATTCGCTATGCAGAAAGCCAAGGGTGGAGAGTTGAACAAATGGACGCCAGTGTGTCAGATCTTGGAGGCTACAAGGAAGTCATCTTCGGAATCAAAGGGCAAAACGTATTCAAAAAATTAAAATTCGAAAGCGGTGTCCATCGCGTACAACGCGTACCTGAGACAGAAACCCAAGGCCGTGTCCATACCAGCACAGTTACAGTTGCTGTCCTACCTGAAGCCGAAGAAGTTGATATTGAATTAAATCCAGACGAGCTCGAAATCAATGTTTGCCGTGCATCCGGCCCCGGAGGCCAAGGTGTTAACACCACAGACTCAGCTGTGCAGATTCAGCATAAGCCAACCGGAATGATTGTTCGCTGTATGGACAGCCGCTCACAACAGAAAAATAAAGAACAGGCGATGAAGGTGCTACGATCTAGATTACTTGAAATTAAGATTGCCGAAGAACATGCGAAATATGCAGCTGAACGTAAGGCACAAGTTGGAACAGGCGAACGCAACGAACGTATCCGCACTTATAATTTTTCTCAAAATCGAGTAACCGACCACCGAATAGACCTTACCTTGTACAATCTCCCTACATTTATTGAAGGTGAAATTGAAGATATTGTCTCAGCACTATTAGCCAACGACCTAAAGGAACGACTCGCTGCACTTGAATAAAACAACAAACATGGAACCAGAAGGACTAATCTTTGATTGCGATGGAACCCTTGTCGACACTATGCCTATTCATTTCAAGGCATGGAATATAACGACAAAAAAATATGGGCTCATTTTCCCTGAAGACAGATTTTATGCTCTTGGAGGAGTCTCCCCTTTTGAAGTGCTGCGCATATTATCTTCAGAACAAGGTATAAAAATCAATTTCGAGGCAGTGACACGCGAAAAGGAATCTCTGTATATGCAACTCATCAGCGAAGCAAAAGAAATTCCAGAAGTTATGAAAATTGTCCGAGCTAACTACGGAAAAAAACCCATGGCTGTGGCATCCGGAGGCACATCCGAAACCGTTGTAGGAATCCTGAATCACTGTAGTATTCAGCAATATTTTGATATCATTGTCACTAGTGAAGATGTAGAGAATCCTAAACCAGCGCCAGACACATTTCTTGAAGCCGCACGAAGAATGAATGTTGCACCAGAGAAATGCCAGGCGTATGAAGACGCCGACATGGGCATTAAAGCAATAATTGCTGCCGGAATGGAGGCGGTTGATATTCGCCTAATGCTCAACAGTAAATCATAAACAAGCTCAACCAGAATAGGTTCAAATAATGAAAGGACTTCCAGGATTTCGCGACTTTTACCCTGAGCCGCTTCCAACTACAGACTCATGGAGTCTCGATCTACGTCAGCATATTTTTGACACATGGCGAAACACCGCCGAGCGATATGGCTTTCGTGAGTACGATGGCCCCCCTATAGAAGAGCTAGAACTTTACACAAAAAAAAGCGGCGAAGAAATTGTTGGCCAATTATACAACTTCGCCGACAAGGGAAATCGAAAGGTTTCCCTACGCCCGGAAATGACTCCAACGCTAGCTCGAATGGCAGCCTCTCACACACGTAACTACAAGAAGCCCATTAAATGGTTTTCTATTCCTCAACTTTTTCGATACGAACGCCAACAAAAAGGCCGACTGCGTGAGCACTTCCAACTAAATGCCGACATAATAGGCGAAGAACATTTATCCGCTGATGCCGAACTAATTTCCCTGCTTATAGATACACTTCGCAACTTAAAACTAACGAAAGAGGATTTTTTTGTGCGACTTAGCAGTCGCCAAGCTTGGCAAGGTTTCTTTGAGAAAAACGGAGGTGAACAAAATGATGCCTACGAATTTTATCAAGTTATAGATAAACTGGAACGTGAAGACCCGAAAGTATCCAATGATAAATTGACCAAAATGGGTTTCTCCTATGATCAGATAAACGAATTCATCTTGAAAGGACAACCAACCGAAGAACTCTTAGCCATAATCGAAAACATTGAGGCCCGAGGTTTAGGAGATTTCATTAAGGTAGACTATAGGATCATACGAGGCTTAGCTTATTACACGGGCCCTGTATACGAAGCTTTCGATAAACATGGAAAATTCCGCGCAATTGCTGGCGGAGGGCGCTATGACCACTTAGTTAATCTCGTCTCCGGAGGCAAAACCAACCTACCAGCCCTTGGATTTGGCATGGGAGATGTCGTGCTCACAGAACTACTGAAGGATCGCAATCTTATCCCTAAACTTCGACAAACGATTAATGCTTTTGTACAAATTAAAGTTGAGTCTATGCGTAGCGCTTCGCTTGGACTCATCCAGCAACTTCGACAAGCCGGCATAACTACCGAATACCCCCTACTAAAGACTAAGCCAGATAAACAATTCAAACGTGCCTTCGAACTGAACGCAAAATGGCTGATTACTATCGAAAGTAATAATCAGGCAACTGTAAAGAATCTCGAAACCCGTGAAGAACAGGTTTATCCTATCGATGAAGTTATTGGAATAGTCAAATCGAACATTTGACGATCATCTCTCATACTTTGACAGAAAAAAGAGCGCTCAAATAACGCTCTTTATGGTAAGCAGCTGACTCAGGACTATCACTTCACAACTGTTTAGCAAACACAAGTATAAGTAAAAGATTTGAGTATATTATGAGGCTTACTTTTGGTTGAGCTTTCCCTGAGCTTTATCATCAGAACAAGGCTTCGATAATACTTGATATGGCACAACAAAAGCTTCGTGAAAATCGAATCCATTTGCAAAATCTTCACGCGAATCAGTCTCAGTCTTTGCTAAAAGATTGTTTTCAACGAGATTGAAAACAATTTCCCCGAAATCCTCTGTCGAATTAACATTCCATTCGTTAAGCAGCGTGTTAGTCATAGGCCCATAATTATCAATTGCGTATTGACGAAGCCCATTGGTTAACTCCTGCCCACTAATATGACGGGGTTCCTTGCCACCCGCTTCCTTGGCAAGTTTGTGCTGAGTATAATCTAACCCTTCACGAATAAAATAGTAAGCATCTCTATGGTATCGATCGTCCTTATCAAGAATTTGGTCCAAAATCTCATTATAATCAAAAGGCTGCATTTCAATCCTTAAAAAACGTATCGCACATTATCATTCTATACTCCTAACAAACTTTTACGCTCTAATATTTAAATATTTTAAACAGCCACAATATTCACCAATTTCCCAGAAATAACGATCACCTTTTTTACTTTTTTCTCCTCAATGTGTCGTTTCACATTTTCGCTATTCAATGCAAGCTCCTCAATTTTAATACTGTCTATATCAGTCGGCACTTGTAAACGATCGCGAACTTTCCCATTTACTTGCACAGCCATTTCAATTGATGTTTCCACAAGATGCTTTTCATCGAAAATCGGCCAAGGATAATAAGCAATCGAGCCCTCTTGATTATTAGCTTTAGAATATAATTCTTCAGCAATATGCGGCGCAAACGGCACAAGTAGCAATAGAAAATCTTTCATAACTGAAAGTGGGCGCAAGTCCCAACTAGATGCCTCATTAACAAAAACCATTAGTGCAGAAATAGCAGTATTAAATCGAAGATTTTCCATATCTTCGGTCACTTTTTTTATACAAGTGTGAAGCACCTTCATCTGCTCTTGGGTAGGATCAATATCCACTACATCAACACTAATTTTAAGCTCAGCAAGTAATTCCGATCCTTTCTCGGGAGACAACGTAAACTGCTGCTCAAATGTTTTCTCAGTTTTTTCGTCTATGAACATTCGCCAAACACGACCAAGAAATCGATATACGCCTTCCACCCCTTTAGTATTCCAAGGTTTAACCATCTCCAATGGCCCCATAAACATTTCATACAAACGCAAAGCATCCGCACCAAATTCATCAAGAATATCATCAGGATTAACCACATTGCCACGCGATTTGGACATCTTTTGTCCATCCTCACCTAGAATTAATCCTTGGTTGACCAGTTTATAAAATGGTTCCGGCGAAGAAACATAACCTAAATCAAACAAAGCCTTATGCCAAAAACGAGCATAGAGAAGGTGCAAAACCGCGTGCTCGGTTCCCCCCACATATAAATCAACTCCCGGCGTAGCTTCATCATTAGAAGTTCCCATCCAATATTTTTCAGCAGATTCCCCAACAAATTTTCTCCCATTTGTCGCATCTAAATAGCGCAAATAATACCAACAGCTTCCTGCCCACTGCGGCATAGTGTTGACTTCACGCACTACTCCCTCTTCCACTTGACACCATTCCTGAGCTCTGGCCAAAGGGGGGTCACCTGAGCCAGTGGGTTTGAAGTCAGTCAAATCTGGAGGCAAAACCGGCAAATCAGTCTCATCTAAAGCATTATGCCCCCCATCGTCCCAAACAATCGGAAACGGTTCTCCCCAGTAACGCTGTCGACTAAACAACCAATCACGCAACTTAAAATTGATAGTCCTAGCACCAAGCTCTTTTTCCTCAAGCCAGTCTATAATTCGAGACTTAGCTTCCAGAGTAGGAAGGCCATCAAGAAAATCTGAATTAACAGCAAAACCCTCTCCTGAAAATCCAAGTGATTCTTCTCCTTTTGGAGCCTGAACAACTACTTCGATTGGTAATTCGAATTTCTCGGCAAATTCCAAATCACGTAAATCGTGGGCCGGCACAGCCATGATAGCTCCTGTTCCATATCCAGCCAGCACATAGTCTGCAGTCCAAATTGGTAACAATCGACCATTAACCGGGTTTAATGCATAAGCACCTGTGAAAACACCACTTTTTTCCTTAGCTAAATCGGTTCGCTCTAAATCACTCTTTTTCGACGATTCAGCCTGATAGGTTTGAACCTCAAGAAGGTTTTCATCCTTAACGATTACATCAATCAAATCACTCTCTGGAGAAACAACCATATAAGTAGCCCCAAATAATGTATCTGGGCGAGTAGTAAAAACTGCGATCTCAGCATCTAAACCCTTAACCTTAAAAATCACCTCTGCCCCCTCGGAACGGCCAATCCAATTACGTTGCATCTCCTTCAGGGAATCACTCCATTCGATAGCATCCAGATCATCAAGAAGGCGCTGTGAATAAGCAGTGATACGCAACATCCATTGACGCATAGGCCTCCGAACTACCGGAAACCCTCCTACCTCGCTAACGCCATCCTTAACCTCCTCGTTAGCAAGAACGGTTCCAAGCTCAGGACACCAATTGACCGGAGCCTCGGAAACATAAGCCAGACGATGAGAATCAAGCCAAGAACGCTTTTGCTCTTCTGTTGATATATCCGCTGGATAATCCAAAGTCTCTATCGGTTCAGCTTTAGAGGTCTCTGGATTAAACCATGAGTTGTATAGTTGTAAAAAAATCCACTGAGTCCATCGAAAATATTGGGGATCTGTAGTGTCTACTTCACGACTCCAATCATAGCTAAAGCCAAGCGATTGAATCTGTCTTTTAAAGTTGGCTACATTAGCTTCAGTCGTTATTCGCGGGTGCTGCCCAGTTTTTATCGCATACTGTTCAGCTGGCAAGCCAAAGGCATCCCAACCCATAGGGTGCAACACGTTAAAGCCTCGCATACGCTTATATCGCGCCAAAATATCCGTAGCCGTATAACCTTCCGGATGCCCAACATGCAAACCTGCCCCAGAAGGATATGGGAACATATCCAGAATGTAGTACTTTGGTATGCGCTCTGGAGCAGCACTTTGGTGCCGTTTGCGAAACGGATGTCCGGCTGGAGCACTTTCACCTGGATTCCAAGAACGGAATATTTCTCCATTATGCCAGAGCTCCTGCCACT
The DNA here is from genome assembly GCA_030747605.1 of Verrucomicrobiota bacterium. Taxonomy (GTDB): domain Bacteria; phylum Verrucomicrobiota; class Verrucomicrobiia; order Limisphaerales; family UBA1096; genus UBA1096. Next base: position 16,807 of record JASLKL010000038.1, read on the forward strand.
TCGGCTCAAATAATTGAAAAGGATATTGTCTTCGCATTCGTGCGATCAAAATTATCTATTAAAGAATTAAATGAAGTAATCAAACATCAAGATTATAATCAGTCACTGCGCCTTGAGAAGCAGATGTAACCGCACTGGCATACTTTGCCAGCACTCCCTTCGTATAACGAGGTTTGGGTTTTTTCCAACTTTTTTTACGTTTTGCCAAATCACCCTTAGCCACGTGGAGTAGCAGTTGATTCTGTTCTGCATCAATAGTAATCGAATCACCATTTTTCACTAAGGCCAACGGACCACCTGCATAAGCTTCGGGAGTGATATGCCCCACTACAAAACCATGTGTACCACCAGAAAATCGGCCATCAGTTATCAATGCAACATCATCACCTAAACCCGCACCCATGATTGCTCCAGTTGGACCAAGCATTTCTCTCATTCCAGGCCCCCCTTTCGGCCCCTCATACCGTATCACGATAATATCCCCCTTCTTGATTCTGCCGCCAAGGATAGCTTTCATCGCTTTCTCCTCAGAATCATATGGCCTAGCTATACCAGTAAAACTCAATCCTTCCTTACCTGTAATCTTGGCCACACTCCCAGCAGGCGATAGGTTGCCATAAAGTATTCGAAGATGACTGTCATTCTTGATCGGCTTACTTAGTGGCTGAATGATCTTTTGACCTTTACGATAAGGTTTAACTTTAGATAAATTTTGCGACATTAACTTACCTGTCACCGTTAGGCAGTCTCCATGGAGTAATCCCGCCTTGAGTAAAGTCTTCATCAACGGCTGAATCCCACCCACAGCCACGAGTTCACTCATTAAGTATTTACCACTTGGCTTAAGATCAGCTAAAACTGGCACCTTCTTACCTATACGGGAAAAATCATCGATAGTTAGCTTAACATCAGCCGCATGAGCCATAGCCAGTAAATGTAATACAGCATTCGTTGATCCTCCCAGTGCGATCACTACGGTAATTGCATTCTCAAATGCTTTCTTGGTCATAATATCACGGGGCTTAATACCTTTCTTGAGCAGGTTATAAACAGCTGCTCCTGCCTCACGACTGTCACGCTTCTTTGCTGGACTAATCGCAGCCTGAGCACTACTTCCCGGAAGACTCATTCCCATCGCTTCGATAGCACTAGCCATGGTGTTAGCAGTATACATTCCACCGCAAGACCCCGGGCCCGGGATCGCACAGGAAGTTATATCCTCTAAGCCTTTATCTGAAAGCTTATCGTTTGAATGCGCCCCGACCGCTTCAAAAACCGAAACAATATCAAGCTTCTTTGAATCACCAGCTACACATCCCGGAAGAATAGTCCCACCATATACAAAAACCGCAGGACGATTCATTCTTGCAATAGCAATCATACAACCTGGCATGTTTTTATCACAACCACCAATAGCAACATATCCATCCATGCATTCGCAACCCACCACTGTTTCTATCGAGTCTGCAATAACTTCTCTAGACACCAAAGAATACTTCATGCCTTCCGTACCCATTGAAATACCATCAGAAATAGTTATCGTATTGAATACAATTGCCTTACCTCCGGCCTTGTTAGTCCCAATTTCAGCCTGCTTGGCGAGCTCATCAATGTGCATGTTACATGGAGTTACATTACTCCATGTGGAAGCCACACCAATGATTGGTTTTTTAAAATCCCCAGCCTTAAACCCTGTGGGATAAAGCATCGCCCGACTCGGCGCCCTATCTGGACCATCCAACATAATTGCAGAATGTGGCCGCATATTAGGAATATTTTTCTTTTTATTAGGCGTTTTTTTCGAAGTCTTCTTCATTGCAAACTGACGGGCGGGAAGTCTCAACAAAAGATCGAACAAAAACAAGCCGGCATAATTAATGCTAGTTGTTTGACAAATAAATCTTTTTTGAGAAATTTGTGCCGCATGAAAACATTTTTATCTCTGCTACTAACGCTGAGCGTGATCAGCACCGTTTGCGCTGAAAAATCCACACTCGATATTTCATTGAAAGATATCGACGGCAAGTCAACTAGCCTCAAAGCTCACAAAGGCAAAGTTATGCTTGTCGTTAATGTTGCTAGCCAATGCGGCTTAACCAAGCAATACAAACAACTTCAAGCCGTGCACTCAAAGTATGCTAAAAAAGGCTTCACCGTACTTGGATTCCCTTGCAATCAATTCGGCAAGCAAGAACCTGGTTCAGAATTGGAAATAAAAAAATTCTGTAGCGACAACTACAATGTAACCTTCCCTCTTCATTCTAAGATTGAAGTTAATGGCAATAATGCACATCCACTATATAAGAAAATTAAA
>JASLKL010000039.1 GCA_030747605.1 Verrucomicrobiota bacterium
TTAACCATTTCAGGAGGTGCCATTAATGGTGTATGAACAGAGTAAAAAGAAAGATATGCTAGGAATGGTTTGTTGCGGTTCGTTTCAATGAATTTAATTGTTTCATCGCCAAGTCGAACTGTCAGATGTTCTCCCTTTGGGCCATCCTTAAGTCGAGGATTGGCATAAGGTGAGAAAAATTTTCCTGCCTTGAACGGCCCCCCAACACGCCAACCCCCTTTGTTAATATCAAATCCCTGTTTCTCAGGCCAAAATTTTTCATCTGGGCCGAGATGCCATTTGCCTGCAAAAAAAGTCTTATAACCGCCATCCTTAAACGCCTCGGCGAGTGTAGTCTCTTCGAGGCCCATTCGATCATATAGCGGTGCAGGTAGAAATTTTTCGGATCTTCGCCCACTAAAGAAATTCGTTGCATCAACTCGTGAAGGATACTTTCCAGTCATGATGCTAAAACGAGTAGGGCTGCAGACCGGATTTGTTGCATAACCGTTCGTGAAACGCATGCCAGAACGGGCGAGTCGGTCAATGTGAGGGGTCTCGTAAAATGAGTTTGGATTGTTTGCACCAATATCCATGTAGCCCATGTCGTCGACGAGAAAGAATACCACATTTGGTTTGGAAGCTTCTGCAGAAAACAATGAGGTTGTCAGAGCAATTAAACAGATAAAGTAAAATTTACACATCATTGATGAGAGGCCAATTGGAGTTTACAACTTTGTACTTGGCAAAGCACTATTTCGCCAAACAAATGCCCTAATAAACCGTGTGTTATAAAAGCCAAGCAGGTTTGCTCGGCCAAAGTAACGAATTTATTTAATTATCTAGACGCCAGGTGATTCGGGCTTTATCCAGGTCATAGGTGGACATTTCCATCTTCACCTTATCCCCAACAGCTAGTCGAATCCAACGTCGCTTACGCATCTTGCCGGCGATATGTGCCAGCACCTCGTGATCATTCTCGAGTTTTACTCGAAACATTGTGCCAGGTAAAACTTGGCTGACCACACCTACTACTTCAATTGAATCACCGTTTTTTGACACTTGGTTGTCGCTTATTCTTAAATTCTGCCAGCTTAAGGCAGGGGGGGTGAGGTTGCCTCAATACACTTGATTGGCAAGACAATTAAATAATCGGAGACAAGGGACTAAGTGCCATGATTGGAATGCTCATTGTCTGTTGGCTTGTGCTTGGTCGTGAAGTAAAGGCAACTAGCAACGAAACAAACTAGTCCCAAACCGCATAGTAGCCAAGTGAAGCTGCGAAGGAACTCGAAATAATTAAGCTCACTCTGGCCAAGATCCTTGTAAAGCTGGACGGAGATTGATCCGGTGTAGCCAATCGCATCATGCAAATAGATGGCAAAAACCGCTGTTCCGGCAACTTTGGTTGATGCCATAACACGTTCAAACAGCACTGCACCGTAAGGCACATAGGCCAGATAAGCACCAGTGCCGATCAAGATCATCCACCACAAACCGGAGATCACTTTAAAATCGTGAAGCAGTGTTGCTGTGCCCATTATTATAATTCCAGTTAACATCACTCCAAATACTGCAATTAGGCCAAACCGGTGATCTCGGAACAGGTTTAGGCAGGCCAGTGCCATCATTACCCCAAAAGCCACCGGCCAGTCTGCTTGAAGGAAAAGCTTTGGACTAGTTTCGTACCCTTCATTCATTGCCATAAAAATTTCTGGTGTGTAGTTATCTCGAAAATCCCGATAAGCGGTAAGAAAGAAATAAACTAATAATAACATTAACATTGCTGGTAGAAAGGTGCGAAAAAAGGCCCAACGCTCAGATGAATTCATTACACTGCGTTTGCTTCGATCTGCTATATCTTCTGCGCTGGGTTGAGGTAATTGATTTAGCAACCAAACTGCTACTATAAAAAGAGGTAGAAAAAAGAGCCCGGCAACTACCGGCATCCAAAACTGATCAAGACCTTGATCCATTAGCCACTGGCCAAACGCTTTTACGGAACTGCTCGATACAATGAATGAACAACTTAATCCAGCGAACATTACCTCTGACGCCCTGCGGCCTTCGAGGTAGCGCGAAACCGAACCCCATACCATGCCCAGTGGAATGCCATTTAGAAAAATGGCCGCAACCTTGAATTGTTCTGGTAAGAGGCCGAACAATAATAATGCAAATTCAGCAAAAACAATTAATCCTACAAGAAATTTCGCCAAATGAGACCTTTGAATTTCGGTGCAAACTTTAATGCCAGCATACTTTGAAATCGCATAGCCGATAATCTGGCTGATTAGTAGTACAGTTTTGAGGTTTACATCTGTTCCTAAAAACATCAGTCCTTCATACTTTGCAGCCGCGAACGGTTTGCGAAAAGCGTACATACAGAAGTAAGTGGCAAATGCAGCCGCGGTTGCATAGGCGACAAACCAGCGAGATGGTGCCGTTTTTAGCCAACAGTGGATACGGTTATCTTTTGTTGTCATTATATCTTCTGGCATGGGTGTTAAGGAATCGTGCCGAATGGTTTTAATAAGCGCAAGCCAGATGGCTTGCTGGATTAAATAGTCTTTGTAATTAATCTTTTGCTTGTTAACGTGATCTGACAATGAAGGAGCAGGCACAAGTAATAATTATCGGTGGAGGAATTACTGGATGCAGCATTGCTTGGCATTTAGCGAAACGTGGATGCACAGACGTATTGCTCCTTGAGAAAGGTGAATTAACTAGTGGCACAACATTTCATTCAGTTGGCTTGGTGAGCCAATTTCGCACCTCTCCGGCCCTAATGAGGTTGATGAATTACAGTATTGGGTTATACGACCAATTCAAGTCGGAGGGTGCCAATGGGATCGGTTGGCATAAAGTTGGGAGTCTTCGGTTGGCATCAAGCCCAAATAGGCTTAAGGCATTACAGCGCAATGTTAGCCGGGCGCGAGGACTTGGGCTTGATGTTGGAACTATTTCTGCCAAGGAGGCGCTTGATATTGTTCCATTCATTAGTCCTGACGGTATTGAGGGTGCAGTACATATTCCCGATGATGGTTGGATGGATCCCAATGGTATTACACTTGAGTTTGCTCGTCGGGCTCGTGAATTGGGTGTTGCCATAGAAAAAAATTGCCAAGTGATTGGCATTAATAGAAGCAGCTCGGGCTCGGTTACGCAGGTTGAAACCAATAAGGGTAAGATTAAATGTGCTACCCTGATCAATGCTGCCGGCCAATGGGCACCGCGACTTTCGGCTATGGTCGGAGCGATTACTCCAATGGTCCCAATGATGCATCAGTATGTTACGACTCGGCATATTCCTGGTCACGAGTTGCCGAAGCAAACACCCGTCGTACGCGATCCTGATAATCTTTTTTACCTTCGTGAGGAAGTGGGTGGTTTTCTTGTGGGTGGTTTTGAGTTAGAGCCTAAGGCGTGGTCTAAGGATGGAGTTCCATGGGATTTTACACAGCAGCTTCTACCTGAAGATTGGGAGCTTTTTGAGCCAGTGATGGAAGGGGCATTGCGTCGTATCCCGATGCTCGAACGTGCTGAGGTTATTAAATTAATTAATGGGCCTGATGCCATGACGCCTGATGGTCACTACTGCCTTGGACCAGTCCCTGGTGTGTCTGGTTTTTTTGTAGCTGCCGGCATGTCTCTCAATGGAATTGCAGGAGCCGGAGGAGTGGGAAAGGTTATGGCTGAATGGGTTATTGATGGTGAGCCGTCAATTGATCTGCATGAGATGAATATCCGTCGTTTTGGTACTAACTATAATGATATTGAATTCATTACCGAGAAGGCCCGTGAAGTATATCATTATTATTATCATCAGCATTATCCGGCAGATGAAACTCTTTGGGCTCGCAATCAGCGCAAGAGCCCACTGTATGACAGGTTAGCATTGCTTGGGGCAGAGTTTGGCGAGAAAAATGGCTGGGAACGCGTCAATTTTTATCGTCCTGGAAAGTCGTCTCGTCAAGCTTCTGACGATCAGAAGCAGTGGGGCTGGGGTCGAGCGCCATATCACGATCTTATCGGTGAGGAATGTTTTGCTGCCCGTGAGCAAGCGGCAATTTTTGATATGAGTTCCTTTGGTAAATTTGAGGTTAGCGGCCCCGGTGCGCTGGAGCTATTACAGCGTGTTGCTTGTAATAATGTTAGCAAACCTATTGGTTCGCTCGTTTACACTCAGTTTCTTAATTCGCAAGGAGGTATAGAGAGCGACTTAACCGTTTGTCGCTTAGCTGAGGAACGCTTTCGCATTATTACTGGCACATCGTTTTTGTCCAACGACTATGAATGGGTTCGATCACAAGCGCCTGCTGACGGTTCGGTTGAATTGCGCGATGTAACAGACGACTTTGCTTGTATAGGACTTTGGGGGCCAAATGCTCGTGATGTGCTTGGCCAAACGACTTCCGAAAGCATTGATAACGATGCTTTCCCATATCTCACTGCACGACAAATTACTATTGTTGATAAATTAGCATGGTTGCAACGTGTCAGCTATATCGGTGAATTAGGTTGGGAAATATACATTACTAATGAAGATGCTTCTACAGTGTGGGATGCATTGCTTAAGTTCGGGATGGAACACGGTGTCCGTCCTGCTGGTTACAAGGCGCTTGACTCTTTGCGTCTTGAGAAAGGCTACGTCTATTGGAGCTCTGATGTAACGCCAGAGGATAACCTTATTGAGGCAGGCTTGGGCTTCTGTGCTGACATGTCCAAAGGTAATTTTGTTGGCCGCGATGCTTTGCTAAGATTGAGGGAGGAAGGTCCAAAAAAACGACTGCGAACCGTTGTGATTGAAGGCAATGAGTTTCCAGCATACGGTTCGGAGTCGGTGTGGTACAAAGGTGAGAGTATATCGCGGCTGCGAAGTGCTGGCCATTCCCATACTATTGATCGTTCGATTGGTTACTGTTACTTGCCAATTTCTTTGGCTGATCCAGGGTCAGAGGTGGAGATTGAGCTGTTTGGAGAACGTATCCCAGCGAAGGTTAGTTTGCCTATCCATGATCCCAAGGGGATCCGTCTTAAAATGTGAGCTAATTACTCAGAGCTTATTTTGAAGCTCTAGAAATATTTTTTGATGTGTCGTGAAAATTAAGTGTCTCGGGTTGTCTGTAATGCAGTTGCAAATTTTGTTACTAACTCATCGATTTCTTTGTCTCCATGCGAAAGTGAAAGGTAAAGTTTAGTGCCCATTGGATTGAGGAAGATGCCCAGGCGAAGCATTTCTAGCATTACTGCACGGCCACGTGTGCGATCGGCAGCAAGCCAGTCACGATGGCTCTGGACAGGTCGTTCAAGAAAAACTGACTGGGCCAATGGTCCGTCACCTAGTACTTGTGCCGTCTCGCCAGATTCTTCAAGTGTCTGTTTAAGTTGCTTTCTTAACTTTCGCCCTGTTGAGTGTAACTGGTCGTAAACTCCTTGTTCGCTGAATAAGTCTATTGAAGCCAATGCTGCTGCCGAGGAAACAGGATTGCCGCCTGTAGTGGAGGCGGACCATGCGTAATTTGGTCCGGGAAGCCGGCTTTCGTTTACCGCTTCCATGATTTCCTTGCTACCACCAAATACCCCGATTGGGAAGCCGCCGCCAAGTCCTTTGCCGTAGGCCACAAGATCGGGTGATACCCCGTAATACTCCTGTGCACCTCCCAACGCCAAACGAAAACCAGTGACCACTTCGTCAAAAATCAGCACGATTCCATGCTTCGCAGTAGCCAAGCGAAGTCCTTGTAAAAATCCGTCTATTGGTATGATACAGCGGTGTAGTGGTTCTACAATCACAGCTGCCAAGTCATTGGCGTTATCGGCTATAATTTGTTCTGTTAGTTCTATGTCGTTGTATGGTGCGACCAGTACATCATTCTCTACGTATGGTGCCCCGGTGCCCGATGGATCAGACTGAGGTAGTTCAGGAGGATTGTTGCCAACGAGACTTGTTATTCCTTCTGGATGTTGTCCGTGGTATGCGCCTTCAAACTTTAAGATTTTCGATCGGCCAGTTGCTGCGCGAGCTGTTCGTAAACAAAGCATTGTTGCTTCGGTTCCGCTAGCGACGAAACGTATGCGTTCAACACATGGGCTAATACTGCTAATGCGTTCAGCAAGCTCAATCATTAGTCGAGTGACGGCGGCGAAGTTAGCTCCATTAGCAGCAGCTCTATTAGCTGCTTCAAGGACTTTAGGGTGAGCGTGGCCGACTAGAGCTGCACCCCATGCCATAGTCATATCAAGATACATACGGTTATCGGTGTCCCACACTCTGCACCCTTGTCCGCGCTCGACTACTGGAGAGTCACCTTCTGGTATTCCATATTCTCCGTTAGAGCCGCCTGGAAAAAAACGAAGTGCTTTATCGCGAAAGTTGTGTTCTGAATTATTCACATTTATCAATGTAAGTACTAAAAACGTTTTTCTTACTTGGTTAAATTATAATCCAAGTCTCTTAACTAAGTTTTCGGCAACATCTTCAACTTCGGCTTTAGAGTCGCAAGACTTAACACCATCAGTCATCATTGTTAGGCAGAAAGGGCATCCGACAGCCACCGTTTTTGCATTGGTTTCGATCGCTTCTTTGGCGCGTAAAACTGATACTCGCTGATCTGCTTCTTCTTCCATCCACATTCGTCCTCCTCCGGCACCACAGCAGAACGTTTTTTCACGGTGACGTTTCATTTCATTTATATTATTTCCAAGAAGGTCACGTGGTGATTGATGAATCCCGTTGACTCGAGCTAGATAACAGGGATCGTGGTAGGTCACAGAGTCGCTATCATTAGGTGAACTAAGTTTGTTATCATCTATTAATTGCTGCAAAAACTCGGTATGATGCACTACTTCGAATTGATCGCCGAATTGTGGATAATCATTACTCAGAGAGTTAAGGCAGTGTGGACACTGAGTAAGTATTTTTCGAACGCCATGTTGTTTTAGTGTTGAGTGATTTTTTTCAGCCAATTCCTGAAACAAGAACTCATCACCTAGTCTTCGAGCTGAGTCTCCCGTGCAGCATTCGTTTGGTCCCAATACGGCAAAGTTAACTTCAGCTTTAATCAATAGTTTAGCAATTGCCCGGGTTACTTTTTGTGCTCGTCGGTCAAAAGATCCGGCGCATCCTACCCACCATAGAATTTCAAAATCAGGTTTATTACTTGCAAGTTGAACATCCAATCCGTTTGCCCACGCTAGTCGCTCTTCTTGGGGGAATCCCCATGGGTTGCCTTTGGTCTGCATTTGTCTCATGGAGTTGGCAGCGGAGCCAGCCAGTGCTCCTTCTGCGGCTCGGTCCCGGCGTAGGTCGAACAATAAGCCCAGCGGATCAACACGCACAGGGCATGCGGTAACACATGCGTTACAGGATGTGCATGACCAAACGGTTTCTTCCTGAATTGTGTCGCCATGGAGTTTAACAGATTCACCATTCGCGGTTGCTTCCATAAGCCCCTTTAAATCCTGTACCACCACTTTTGGTGAAAGTGGCTTTCCGGAAGCAAATGCTGGGCAAGCTTCCTCACAACGACCGCATTCCATGCAAGAATCAAGACTCAACAATTGTTGTTGATCTAGGTGTGGTATCTCCGAAACTCCAACTATCCCGGTTTCTTCGATTTCCTCGATTGTTATTGGTTTTAATTTTCCGAGAGAAGGTTCTGCGAAAAATAGATTCATTGGACCTGTAATGAAATGGAGAAGTCGTGTGAATGGAATCATCGCGAAGAATCCAAAAACCATCAACGAGTGGGCCCACCAAACAATTAAGTGTGCCGAGCGGCTTGTTGTTTCGCTCATGCTGCTAAAGGGCTTAGCTAAAAGTGCCCCAATTGGGGAACACCAAAGTGCTAGTCCTTTCGGTTGGTCCCACAATATACGAAGCGCTTCTACAAAATATCCGCTAACTCCGATGCCAAGAAACAGGCCTAATACCGTCCAGTCACTGGCACGATGTCCGACGCTGTTTGGGCGTCGCATTCGTCTCCATGCGAACAGGCTAATGCCAAGAATAAATAACAGTCCGAATATATCGAGAGTGGCTTCGTAAATGACATAATACCAACCATGATGAAAATGAAATTGTTCAGAAATTTTTGTTGCAAGGTGGTCAATCTCAAGAAGTGTTGTTCCAAGGAATAGTACAATGAAACCCACAAACATCATTATATGAGCCCAGCTTGCAAGCCCTCGGCCGCGGACTCGTTTTTGTCCTAGCCCTTCCTTAAATAAGCGCCCAAGTCGTGGTTTAAGCCGCTGATAATTTCCTAGTAAAATTTTTCGTATAGAGATCGGCTTTCCTTGTTTCCAAAGTTTCCAGCGCCTCCATACACCCCAAAAAAAGATGAGCACAGATGCAATTGCTATGATGTAAAACGCTGTAACAGACCAAGGGGGAATGTTGCCGAAAGTCTCTCGTGTTAGTTGTATTTTTGGGTCATTTATCACATCTTAACCCTCTCGGATTTGGGATCATAGGCCGGCTTTAGTGATGCTTTAGCAGGAAAGCGTTCACAGGCAATCTCTAGTTCGTAGTCGCCATTAAGCAAAAATTCGCGATTTACTCCATCCTGATTTCGAATAAAACCCATGCCAATGCCATAACCAACGGTGTGTCCGAATCCGCCACTTGTAAGCCAACCTACACGCTTACCGTTTCGGTAAATTGTTTCGCGGCCAAGCAGAACAATTTCGGGGTTCTTAACCTCAAAAAAAGCCAATCTTTTGTTCAAGTCTTTGGCTGTTTGTTTCTCCAATGCTTCTCTCCCCAGAAATGGAATGTCGGTTTTCAGCTTGGTTGCCCAGCCTAGACCGGCTTCAAAAGGAGTATGATCTGGAGTCACATCCGCGCCCCAGATTCGATAGCCTTTTTCAAGTCGCAAACTGTCTATCGCACGGTAGCCGGCATTGATAATGCCAAGTGACTTGCCTAGATCCATCAAATGGTTGTAAACCACGTTTGCTGATTCGACTGGCATATGTATTTCCCAGCCCAGCTCGCCTACGAACGTAACTCTCATCGCAAGAACAGTCTCGCCAGCTATTTGTAAATCGCGCCAAGTTGCAAACGGGAATTTATCGTTTGATATGTCGGTATCAGTGGCCTGAGAAAGCACTTCGCGGGTCATTGGCCCCATTAATCCGAGTACTGCGTTTTCCATTGAAACATCTGTGATTTTCACTTCGCAGTTATTAGGAATATTGAGTTTAATCCAGTTTAAGTCGCGCGTTGCTGAGCCGGTGCCAGTAACAATGTAAAATTTATTTTTTTCCAAACGGCATACCGTCAGATCTGCTTCAATTCCGCCGCGTTTATTGCATAGTTGCGTGTAGACCAAACGTCCAGGTTCAATATTAATATTGTTGGCGCAAATCCATGATAAAGCCTTCTCAGCGTCAGGGCCTTCGACTTGATATTTAGCGAACGAGGATTCATCGAAGAGCGATACTGATTCACGAGTATGACGATGTTCGTTAGCAACATGTTTAAACCAGTTTGTTCGCCCATAGCTTGGTTCGTCTTTAGGGTCAACTCCTGGCGGTGCAAACCAGTTCGGACGCTCCCAGCCAAACTTGCTCCCAAAACAGGCGCCAGCTGTTTTTAGCTGTTGGTAAATTGGCGATGTTTTCATTGGTCGGCTTGACTCGTGCTCTTCGTTTGGCCAAGCCATTGTATAATGTTTACTGGTCGCTTCGGTCGTTCGTTCTATTATAAATTTTGTGTCACGGTGATGCTTCCCAAATCGACGAATATCCACAGGCCAAAGATCCATTGAAGGCTCGCCTCCCACAATCCATTCGGCCAATGCTTTACCCGCTCCACCATTAGCCGCGATACCGTATGCATTAAAACCAGCACCGACATAGAATCCTCTTACTTCTGGCGCTTCACCGAGGATAAAATTACCATCAGGTGTGAATGCTTCTGGTCCATTAATGAGTTGTCGAATACCAGCATTTTCCAATGCGGGTACACGGCCTGCTGCCTGAAGAAATAAATCCTCAAACTGGTCCCAGTCGCTTTCTAGTAGTTGGAAATGAAAATCACGAGGAATACCGTTATCCGGTGTCCAGGGCAGGGGATTTAGTTCGTAGCCACCCATAACAAGACCTCCGACTTCTTCCTTAAAGTAGCAGAGTCGATCTGGGTCGCGCAGAGTTGGTAGACTGGAGGAGATCCCCTTGATTGGTTCAGTAACAAGGTACTGATGTTGCATTGGCTGCACTGGTACAGAGACTCCAGCTAGACGGCCACATTCTCTTGCCCAAATGCCGCAACAGTTAACTGCTATTTCGCACTCTATATTACCTTGTTCAGTCTGCACCGAAGAAACTTGGCCATTTTGGATTTCGAATCCTGTTACACGGCAGTCTTCAATGATTGTAGCGCCTTCCATTTTTGCTCCTTTAGCTAATGCTTGGCAAAGGTCGGAAGGGCTTGCTTGTCCATCGGTTGGTAGAAATGCTGCACCAACTAAATCTGAGACATCTATAAGCGGCCAGAGTTCCTTGGCTTCATTAGGGGAAAGCAGGTGCATTTCGAGCCCGAAACTGTGAGCGGTTGTAGCCTGCCTCTTAATTTCAGCTAAGCGTTCGTTGTTGCAAGCTAAACGCAGTCCTCCGTTGGCCTTCCAGCCTGTGGCTTGACCTGTTTCTTTTTCCAGTTTTCCGTATAGTTCGACGCTGTACTTAAGTAATTGTGTGATGCTAGCTGAACTACGAAGCTGGCCAACCAATCCAGCAGCGTGAAAAGTGGATCCACCAGTTAGAGTTTTTCGTTCAAGTACGACAACATCCTTCCACCCAAGGCGTGTGAGGTGATAGGCAACACTACAGCCTACTACACCTCCACCTATGATAACCACCTTCGCCCTCTTTGGGATAGTGACGGTTTGGCTATTTTTTTTAATGTCAGCTTCCGAGTCCATAGTAGGTTTCATAGATTTGCTTTGCTGAGGTTTTTGCAGCGTTAGCGTTCCAGTTTTTTTCGAGAAAACGATCTGGACTGAGGCTTTTTACATAAGGTGATGGTTCTGGTTCTAACATTGACTCAACTACATGTTGTCCTATTCCAGCCGAACCACTCACGCCATGGGCATTGCAGCCTCCAGCCATTACGAAGCCTTTGAGTTTTTGGCTTTCACCTATGATGAATCGTCCATCCGGCACAAAGGTTGGCCAGCCCTTGAAAATACTTCTCACGCCTAGTTCTGATGCTTTGCTATAGAGTGGAGCAATTTGTTCAATAAACCAGCCCATTACTTCCCAGTCGTCTTCGATGCGAGGAGGCGTCTGGCCATTGTTAAAATCGTTAGGGTTAATTGAAAGTGCTTCCGGTTCCCAGCCTCCTAGCAATAGTCCATTGATTTCAGCACGGAGATAGAGTGAGGCATCTGGAACTCGCATCACTGGAAGCTCTGGATGCATGCCTTCAGCATCAACACTTACAAAGTATTCGTGCCGGACCGGAAAAATTGGCAGGTCGAGGCCTCCCATTTTTGCTACATGCCAAGCGTGGGCTCCTGCGGCATTGATAACAGTATTACAGTTGATGGTTCCATGGTTCGTTATGACGCCGGTGACACTGCCGTTTTCTGTTCGGATTCCTTCAACGGTCACGCCGGTGGCAATTCTTGCGCCGTGTCGTCGTGCTCGATGTGCGTACGACATAGCTAGATCATTAGGCTGAAGATATCCGTCACTCGGACACCATAGAACTGACTTTGCAGTTGAGAAATCGAACATTGGCCATTTAATCCGAGCTTCGTCGTTACTTATGAATTCTGTTTTCAGTCCGGCCTCATCGGCGACTAATTTCATGCTTTCAAATTCAGTGACGCGTTCATCGGTCATAGCGATCCGTAATGATCCGACTTGTCGCCATCCTGGTTTGGCTTCTGGTTCAGATTCCATTTCGGAAAAAGCTTTTACAGACCACATTGCGAGTTTTACGCGGTCGACGCTGGTACGAACTTGTCCAACAAGTCCAGCTGCTTGCGAGGTGGTTTCCGAGGCCAGAGCTTCGTTTTTTTCAATCAATAAGACATCAGTCTTTCCAGCTCGGCAGAGGCTATGTGTTACGCCGCAACCAACTCCTCCTCCTCCGATTACCACAATTTCTGCATCACCTATGGAGTCCATAGTCTAGTTATCGTTTCTTTTTTTTACCGCTTCGGTAAGCAATGGAACGATCTCGAATAGATCTCCTACGATGCCATATTCAGCCACCTGAAAGATTGGGGCATCAGGATCGGTATTTATAGCGACGATGTGCTTGGACGTGCGCATACCTGCTAGGTGCTGAATTGCTCCGCTGACTCCACATGCAATGTATATCTGGGGTGATACTACTTTGCCGGTTTGACCGACTTGATCTCGATATGGTCGATAACCTGCGTCTACTGCTGCACGAGATGAGCCAACTGCTGCACCAATTAGATCGGCAAAATTCTCAATGATGCTAAAATTCTCAGCGCTACCGAGTGATCGACCGCCGGTCACTATGATTGCAGCCTCTGTGACGTCTGGACGTTCACCACCACTAGCGATTACTTCCTTGAGTGTAGTTTTTTGTTCAGATAATTCGACAGTGAATTCAATTACTTCAGCACTGCGGCTTAAATCTGGTTCTGGTGGTCTTACCGAACGTGGCCGCATTGTAATGATCTTTAGACATTCATCCACGAATTCAACCTGTGCTGTAGCTTTTCCAGAGTACACGGGCCGGCGTACATGCAAGTTGTTGTTATCGAGTGTAAACTGAATGCAGTCAGTGGCCAAATTTCCATCAAGTGTGGCAGCTAGTCTTGGCGCTAAATCCTTCCCTAATGGTGAATGTATGGCCAGTACAGTATCGGGGTTGAGTTGTTGAATGAGTTGTACAATTGTTTGTTGAAGCACCTCCCCTGTGTGGTTTTTCACGGATGGTGAGTTAATTAGGTGAACCTTATTCGCGCCTAGATGGCCAAGTTGATCAGTCAAAGATCCAACATTTCCACCGTGTACAACTGCGTGAACTTCAGATTCACCAAGTGACAACCCGAACAACTCACGAGTTGTTTCGGTTAGGGTCCCGTTTTTGTGTTCAGCAATAATTAAAATCTTCATTTTCTCTAGTTTGATTAGATAGCCTGAATCTCATCGGCGAGTACGCGAATCAGTTCATTTGCTTGTTCAGTAGGTGAGCCTTCGATTAAACGGCATGGTTGCTTTGGCGGCGGAAGCTCGAAGTTGGTTAATTTTATTTTTTGGTTGGCTTCAGTGATACCTAGTTCTTCTCTTGTGATGGTTTCTATCGGTTTTTTTTTCGCTTTAATAATATTGAGTGCAGTTGCATATCTGGGTTCATTGAGGCCAACTTGTGTTGAAATAATTGCCGGGAGTTTGGTTTCTATAACCTCAATGTTACCGCCTCCGATATCGCGGCGGCATGTAATCGAATCTTCGCCATAATCAATCTTATTAACTACACTGACACAGGGTAGCTTTAAATATATAGCGATCATAGAACCTACCGCACTAGCTCCATCATCTATTGCTTCCTTTCCAGTAAATACAATATCTGCAGGTCCTAGTTTATTTATGGCAGCAGAGAGTGCTCGAGCATTCATTGCAGAGTTAAAGTTATCCGGTATGTCTAGTCTTGCAGCGGAGTCGGCGCCCATGGCAAGCGCCATTCGTAGTGCTTCTGTAGCACGCTCGGGACCGGCTGAGAGTACAGTGACGGTAGAGTTTGGTTTTCTCTCACGTAATATCAGCGCCTCTTCGATTGCCAATTCGTCATGCGGTGAGATGATCCATTGGATGTCTGTCTCGTCGATCCCATTACCGTCCTCGCGCAGCTTGATTTGCGTTGTAGTGTCCGGCACCTGTTTAATACATACAAAGATGTTCATTAAAAATTATTTCTTAACTTTAGTTAGTTGATTTAAGTACCAACGGACGAATCGCTCGACGTTGTATTCCTTATGCGTGGAATATGGTCCAGGCTTGTACCCGCTGGATTGCACCCCCATTTGAGCTCTTTCGCAAAGTTTCCAATCTTGCTCTGAGGTTAATTGCCAAAACGGCATTAGTTTTTCTAGTGTGTAATCTTTTTCTTCTTCTGCTTTTTCATCAACTAACCAGATTACCCGCACTTCAGTGGTGGTTTTATCTATCGGCAGTAGTCGGGTGCTTACTACATGATCACAACTTGCGTGGCACCACATGTTTGGCACTGTGCGAAGTCGAAGTGTTCCGACTGAGTTGTCTGTATAGTCGCCCATCAGTGGAGCAACCTGTTTTCCATCCATCGTTTCACTGACATAACCATCAGTCAGTAGTGTTCGGTTAATTGAGAACCAGCCTTCATTACTTGAGCTGGGGAATGGTGCCATTCCGCTGTCTTGATGTGTAACAGCAAGCTTTTGGCTTCCCCATGCTTCATTATTTTGGTCTGACTTAGCTTTTATTTTAGCAATCAACTCATCGGATGTGTCGTCGGTATTAAAATGGTCGTAGTTAGCCTTGATGTATTGGGGGTGATTCATATTGCAGTGATAGCACTCCCTATTGTTTTCCCAAACGAGTTTCCAGTTAGCCTGTACGATGTAGTTAATGGCCTTTGCTACACGAGAGCGATCAATTCCCTGAGGCCTTAAAATTGGTTCTATTGTTTCTTTGGCTGCTGTGAAATCGCTAGATTCTTTGGCCAAGTTTAAATAAATGAATCCGCACAGGTCCTCAGTCCTAACTGGAGATAGCCCGAGAGTTTTGGTGTCTATTTCCTCCTGCATGCCTCGGCAGGATATTAGTTTTCCCTTTTTTTCATAAACCCATTGATGGTATGGGCAGACCAACTGCCTTGCTGAACCGCTTGGTTCACTACAAAGCATTGTTCCTCGGTGCCTGCAAACATTATGAAATGCTCTCACAACACCATCGTCTCCTCGAATTACGATCAATGGGTCGTCCCCAACCTTTAGTGTAAAGTAATCACCTGCCTTAGGAATTTCACAGCTAAACCCTGCAAACAACCATCCTTTTCGCCAAACCCGATCAATGTCGGCATGGTGAAAAGTGTCCGATGAAAAAAAATCGCCCGGTAAACTTTGCCACTCTGGGCAAGCACCCGCAGCCATTGTAATCGGATCAGAGTATTTACTTTTAAATACCATCAGAAATCAGCGATTCAAAAACAGTCGATAAGGTAATGGATCACCATAAAAAGCTTCGCAGTCCTTTAATTTCGTCAAAACTCGATCTTAAGCTTTAAAGATATTATTTTACAATCTGATCTTCTGTTTTTGTTCTTTTTCCCCATACATTTAGGTGATTGCTGGAGCAGAATTAACGCAGCCGAAATATCTTCGCAAGCAGGGATTCCACTTTGTTTAATATCAGCGACTTAAGGATGATTTTAAAAAATTATAAGAATTATTTATTTTTTGAGCAATTTTTCGAAAAATATAGGGCGCATTAACTTATTGTTCTTTCCGTGACTCAAAAAAAATGCTGCGATCTTCTGTGTATAATTATAGTTAAATCAAACGTTGTTATTTGAATAATTAAGTGCCACTTTAATGGCTATTTAATTTATGTGAAAATAATTACATTTTGTATATATAATCATGAAAAAACTATTTAAAAACAATTTGCTTTTGTTGGCGGCATTTTTTGTTGCAAATACATTTAGCGGGCTTGGCCAAGAGTTGACTACTGATGTTAGTAGTTACGCTGAAAGCGAAGAAATCATTGTTACATTCAGTGAAGGTCCAGGTAACCCTAAAGATTGGGTTGGGATTTACAAATATGACATGGTTGCTGGTGAGGATAGTTCACTTGTTTGGCTATATGTCAATGGCTCCAAGGCTAGTGAAGAAGGCTTAACAGATGGTGAGTTAGTTTTTCCTGATGGGTTAATTGAGGAGGGTATCTATGAAGCTCGTTTCTTCGAGGATGATAGCTATATCTTATTGGCCAAGGCTACTTTTACAGTAGGAGATATTGGCCCTAGTGTGAAAACAGACAAGGAAGTCTATACGCCTGGAGAAGTGATTGTAGCCGATTTTCTCGTAGGCCCGGCCAATCCCAAAGACTGGGTTGGGTTATATAAGGTCGACATGGTGCCTGGTGCGGTTGGTAGTCTGGCTTGGTTTTATGTGGATGGAACTAAAGATGGAATCGAAGGTATTGCCACTGGTACGGTCACTTTTGATAGTGGTATGACGGATGATGGTGACTACAAAGCTGTATTCTTTGAAGATGACGGTTACACAATTTTAGCAGAGGATTTGTTCAAGGTTCAAAAACCTGCTCCCGATACGCCAAAAGTGGTTTCTATCTCCCCGGCTGATGGCGGGAAGAATGCTGACCCTGCGATTGCGTTCTCTGCAGTTATACGGAATGGCGGAACGAGTTTGAAAACTGAAAGTGTTGCGTTGAGTTTAGATGGTAAGGATGTTGTGGTGGGAATTGCTACAGATGAAGATGGGTTTAATACTGTTTCCTATGTGGGAGATGGATTGTTTGAAGCCGGTTCAAGTCACAAGTTCCAGCTGGAGTTTTCGGATGATGGGGATCCAGCTACAAGTGAGATAGTTACGGTTGATTTTGATGTTGCTAGCTATCTTCAAATCGATATGCCAGATCCGATTCATTTTGAAAATTTCAATCTAACAGAGGAATTCGAATTGCCGGAAGATTGGGAGGTGGTCAATTTGTCACAGGAAATAAATGCTGAACTAGATCCGGACGATTTTACTTCTGCATACTACGAAGGTTGGGTGAATGTGGGGATGAGTCGCTGGAGTAATAGCGGTAGCTGGGCGGAAAAATCAATTCTTTCAGCTCCGCCTGTTTTTGTTAACGGTGTTAGGCAATCACTAGATGAGAATGCGCTGGTTGCTGACTCTGCTTCGCGGAATGGCCATTTCATATCGTTCCTCTTTACGAAAGATTATGACTTAAGCAATAATCAGAATGTACATCTAGGTTTTTACAGTCACTACGCCCAAAATCAGGACAGTTCTGGTGCGATTGAATATTCTATTGATCAAGGCGAAAGCTGGCTGCCGGTGGTTTATATGATTGATCGTGACGATATTGTTAATGATGACTCAGGCAATGTAGATGCAGTAGCTACTTTGGAGCAGGAACACGAAGACATAGCTATAGGTTATCATCCGGATACATTTGAAGAGATAGGTGGATTTTATGGTGCTTATATTGCTGCTGATATTTCAGATGACTTGGCTCCTTACATAAGTGGTCGAATCAACGATGACCAAACAGGATCAAAGCGCTACGAAACGTTTCGGTTGCCTGAGGCGGATGGTCAGGAAAATGTTCGCTTTCGTTTTGCTAAGAGTGGGACCTATAGCTGGTATTGGGGGATCGATAACTTTGGCCTCTACAGCATAGCGCCCAGTTCAATGCCTGAAGTTGTCGAGGCTAGTCCGGCTGCTGGGAGTCAAGGGGTTAATCCGATGCCTTTAATGAAGTTTATCGTTAAAAATGGTGAAGCTAAACTTGATCCTGATTCGGTTGAATTGGCGTTTAATGATGTTGTAGTCAATGGGGTTAGTGTTACAGAAGTTAAGATTGGCGTGGAAGATGGATATGAGGTTAGTTACCAAGTAAACGAATTGTTGGAGCCGTTATCGAATAACACATTTAATCTTACTTTTAGCGAGGATTCTGGTGATCTGCGTGAGGTGACTTATTCTGGAAATTTTACAATAGGCGACTTCAAGAACATTAAGCTACCCGAGCCTATTACCTTCGAATCTTTTGATGATTTAGATGAGTTCTCATTGCCTGAGGGTTGGGTTGTTAAAAGCTACGTCAACGAGGCTGATACAATTGTTTGGGAGGAGGATCCTGAGGATTGGACTTCTATGTCCTATTCTGGGTGGGCTAACACTTCATTGGATCGTTGGAAGACTAGTCCGTATTGGAATGAAAAGTCTCAGACTTCAATTCCGCCGGTGTTTGTTAACGGTAAGTCTCAGTTCCCAAACGGTAATTTTTTGATCGCTGATTCATCCTTACGCAATGCCAACTTCATGACAGTAATTGAGACAAAGGATTTTGATCTTGGTCAGCATGCAAATGTACATCTCGGATTTTACAGTCACTATTGTCAGAATCAGGACAATTCGGCCAGCGTAGAGTATTCGATTGATGGTGGAGAAAATTGGTTGCCGGTTATTTATATGCTTGAGGAGGCAGACATTGTTGTTGGGGAAGACGGTGCAGTTGATGCTGTTGCAACTTTTGAAAAAGAACAGGGGGATGTCGCTATAGTTGATAACATTCTTTTTCAGGATGAAGATGATTATTGGGACATGGAGCCCCTTGATGAGCCAATGGGTGGTAATTATGGCGCGTTCATTGGTTCACCTATTGATGCAACACTTGCTCCACATGTAAGCGCTAGAGTTAACGACAATCAGGGAGAGTCAAAACGTTACGAGCTCCATAGTTTGCCTCAGGCGAATAATCAGTCTAGCGTGCGAATTCGATTTGCTATGAATGGGACATGGAGCTGGTATTGGGCTGTCGATAACTTTGGCCTATATAGTATCACTGAAGTACCTACAACTATTCCGGTGATTGAAAGTATTTCGCAGGATGGCGGTCTTGTGACAATCAACTGGCTAGGTGAAGTTGGTGTTCGGCTTCAGAAAGCAGTT
>JASLKL010000003.1 GCA_030747605.1 Verrucomicrobiota bacterium
GGTATTTCAACAAACTCTGAAGCAGCCTGATAAAATGCTTTATCTTGATCGGCAGGAATTGAAACCAAGGAACTAGCTTCAGGGACAATAAACCAATTCTCCAAGTCGAATGACGAAAGCAAATGGGAATTTTCAGATATCGTCAATTCAGTAGAATCTGAACCTCTTTTTATAGAAATTTCTGGCTTAATATCCTCCTTATTATCATCTCCAGGCATCTCGCCTCCGTATAGGTGGTTTTCTACTAGTTTTCTATCAACAGCATTTAATGCAGAATTGAAAATAACCAATTGTTCAATTTCTCCAACAAAATCGTACCCACTCGAACTATACGCACCGATAACGATATCTGCATTGGCTTTAATATTATTTGTTGGCATTCCACCGAGATTTAAATTCTTTCCATTCGCATAAAAAGAATGACTGTCGGCAGTTAACACCGTGCTCCAAACTGTGGTTTGGTCATCATATTTTGTAATATCATCACCTGAGTACGTCGTGCCATTGTATTGCTCTACAACAAACCCTCCTTTGCCGTCATCCCGTTGGTGAGATGTGTTACTCAAACCAATATTGTAAGCATATGCTCCTGAAGTAGCAAAAGGGGCATCCGCTTTATAGTGCCCAAGCCAAAATACAGTGAATTCTTTGGTTTCAGCATTACTTAGTTTTCCGGTGAGATATCTTCCATCTGCACCAACACTTGTATCATCAAAACTTAATTTTCCAGCACCATCATATGATATCAACTCTGCGCCTCCATTACCTTTTTGAGCAGATTGAACAATCATGCCATCCAATAATTGGCCATTGCTATCCACCGGCGTCCAAGAGACGACAGCATTCCCATCTGTCTCAACTCCTATAGAACCATCATAGTGCGCCACCAATGAATCAATAGCTTGCGATGATAAATCGGGAATGGCTGTCAAAAGGCCATTCCCCAATATGCTTAATTTTACAGATAATATAAATACGAATGATATTAAGATAGAATGAGTTTTCATTAGAATCTGGCCCAGAGTATCATGCCCTGCCGCATCTTAAAAGCGTTTCAAGAAGCATTTAAACAAAATGAAAAACTTCGAATTACGAGTGTTAAAGCTAAATTTTTGAGAGAACATTCACGATTTTATCTAATTATATATAATGGGATTACCTGATCATTATCTTAAGATGGAAACCTTTGTACCAGGCGAAATAGAAGAGATTTTTGCTTTTTTTTCTAATGCACAAAATCTTGAACTAATCACTCCTCCTGAATTGAATTTTAGCATCATAAGCCCTTTGCCAATAATAATGCAAAAAGGAACACTCATTGATTATAGAATTCGTTTATTGGGTTTCACTTTCCACTGGAAAACACTCATCTCAAAATGGGAACCTAAAAAAAAATTTATAGATGAACAACTGAAGGGCCCTTATTCAAAGTGGATTCATACACATATTTTCGAGCCAAAAGGGAAAGGAGTGTCAATTAAAGATGAGGTTCAATATCGCCTACCTCTCTTCCCCTTTGGAGAAATCATGTTTCCATTTGTACGCCTACAGCTAAAACGTATCTTTGAATATCGCTCTTTACGAATTACAGAACTATTTAATGTTGTTGACTAAATTAGTGGTTTTTATCCGCGAAGTACTCACTCATACCCTATCAAGTAACTATTGAATCTCGGATATAACCAACCCTAGTGCTCTTAAAATACTTGAATGGTATTCCAGCCTCTCCCCATGCCACCGTTAGATATTCAACGGTTTTATCATCTAGTGTTCCATAAATCTCTACCTCAAGGCTTTCTGCCAACTCGAGATGTTTTGCCACATAATCTTGAACTGGGGGATTATTAAGGTGGTTGATTAGTGATTCATCATCCTTGTAGAGCTCCGTCCATGTAAACTGCAACGGATCAGTCGGGTCTGAATCAAAGTTGTGTAAAAGCATTCCTGGTTCCGTTTTTTCGACCTCAGCATCTACTAATTCAGCAATTTTGAGGTAATCCTCCACTTTACCAGACTTGACCCTCACCCTCGCTATAAGAATAAATGGTTTATCTTTTGGGTTCATATTTAATTCTTCCAATTATATTTGATGATTATTTGACGTCGAACCAAGTGGACTCAATAGCATGAGCCGCTTCCGACCAATTCGGATAATTAAACTTAAAGCCTGACTCAAGAAGTTTACCTGGAATAACTCTGCGGCTCTTGAGTAACAACTCAGTTTCGGTTCGCATAAAGAATGCTCCTATTTCCAGCATCCACCAAGCGGCAGCCAGGCCAAACTTTGCCCCACATGCCAAACGCATAGCTTTAAGGAACTCACGATTTGGCAGTGGGTTCGGCGCACACATGTTAATTGGTCCGTCGATGTTTTTATGCTCGATACACCACTCGACCATTCGCAAAAAATCTTCCACATGTAGCCAACTCACAAATTGATTGCCTGATCCCTGTGTGCCGCTAAGACCCAAACGAGTAATATTTCTAAAAGCCTCATAAACACCACCTCTACCAGTTCCAAACACCATCGAAAGCCTCATGGCAATACGTCGAGTACTAGGAGTATCCGCATTAAATAATGCCGCTTCCCACCTTTTAACGACATCAACTGAAAACTCCCATTTATCCCTTGGGCTGCCAGGTTCGACAGATTGAATATCACCAGTGGCCTCGTCCATCGGCCTATCCAGTGAGTGTCTATAAATCGTTCCTGAACTAGCATTCAACCAAACACTCGGAGGTTGATCCGCTTGGGCAATCGCCTCTCCAACAACTTGTGTAGAATGCTCGCGAGAGTCGTATATTTGCTGCCTATTTTTCTTACTATAACGACAATTTACAGAGCGGCCAGCGAGGTTTACAACCACTTCCGCTCCATCTATTTCATCCGCCCAAGCATCAAGATTTACACCATCCCACCAGACATAACGCACATGATCAGATAATTCCCCCTCACTACGACTTAAGACCACTACGTTCCAGCCTTTAGCTGCGAAATGCCGTGATAAATGCCGCCCTATGTAACCGCTACCTCCAGGTAAAACTATTTTTTTATCCTTCAAGCTCACGCTCAAGCGAGTTTTTCACGACTTCGATTAAAGAACGAGAGAGAAACATAAGTAATTATCTAGAATTTAAAATCCCGCTTGGCCAAGTAGCAGTATACCGCTTATCCTTTCCCCATGTTAGACACCCTGACCAAACATTTGAGCAACGGTGAGTCACTGACGGTTGAACAGGTAAGCGACGCAATTGGAAGCCTAACGAACGAAACCATAACCCCAGAGACCAAAGCTGATTTTCTTACGGCTCTTGCCTCCAAAGGTGAAACTACGGATGAAATCGCTGCATTCGCAAACGAACTTCGTGATAAGGCTTTACCTGTCCCTATTGATAATGAAACACGGGACCATGAAATGCTCGATGTTTGCGGCACTGGGGGAGACAAGCTAGGAACGTTCAATATTTCTACCACAGTTGCCATTATTGCTGCTGCTGCTGGAGTAACAGTTGCTAAGCACGGTAACCGAGCCATCACATCCAAGGCCGGTAGTGCTGATGTTTTAGCCGCGCTAGGCATTCCGACCGACCTAACACCAGAACAAGTAGCCACCAACCTGAAAGATCACCAGTTCGCATTCATCTTTGCACCTGCCTATCATCCAGCATTCAAGCATATCATGCCGGCACGCAAATTATGCGCTGAACGAGGCCAGCGGACAGTGTTTAATTTTCTGGGACCACTCCTGAACCCAGCCCGACCTACTGCACAATTAATTGGGGTCCCCAATAGCAAACTTTGTGATCCAATTGGTCGAGTTCTTCAGTCTATTGGAATTCGGCGAGGAATGGTTGTCAACGGCAGAGTGGGAGATGGCTCCATGGATGAACTATCAACGCTTGGCAAAAATACCATTGCAGAGTTTTATCAGGATAGAGGCTTTGCTGTTAGTACTGATTTGCCGAAATTATTCCCTCTACAACCAGCCACACTGGACGATCTGAAGGGTGGGAATGCAGAGGAGAATGCCGCTACTATTAAGTCGATCCTTTCAGGTGAAGATCGTGGCCCTCGCCGTGATGCAGTGCTACTGAATGCCGCACATGCCTTGTTTGTTGCCAGCAAGACAGACTCCGCCTTGGAAGGCTGGGACATGGCTGCCTCAGTAATTGAAAACGGGACCGCTATAAGTAAATTACAGGATTTGACGGGCAATTAAGTTGCGATATAATTAATATGACACTTGGTATTATAGGGGGTGTTTTCTTTAGTATCGCATTCATCTTGATGATCGTCTTATTTCTAAATAGTTAGATATTTTTAACACTGATCACCCTTCAAACAATTAATGCTATTTGCACGCGCTATTATTCCTTTTGGTATTCCATTGATTGTAATTGGCGGAGCCACAACACTTTTTTATCTAAATCCAAGTGATTATTCCTTTTTTCCAAAATGTACATTTTATACAGCAACCGGGTATTCCTGCCCAGGCTGCGGTTCAACTCGTGCCCTGTTTAATCTAACACATGGAAATATATTGGAAGCACTACGACTAAACCCAGGATTAATTGCGCTAATCGTCCTCTCTTTAACAGACTACATTCGATACATGATGACGATAAAACAATCGAAGAAATTTCATTCTCTGTTCGGAAACATGAAACTGGTTTTCACAGTTATAGGGTTAATGATAGTTTACGGAATCATCCGGAACCTCCCATGGATACCATTCACGAACTTGGCGCCATAAATTATTGCCAGCCCAAGCAAATTCAATTTTATCTCGCTTGGCAAAGCACTTGAACGTTTGAATGTGCACGTGCCCAAAGAGTACACCATTAAACCGTTCCGTTCACCGATCGATCTGAACATTGATTATGAATCAGAACTGAATGCTCAGCAACTCGCTGCCGTAACGGCTACGCCGGGACCGGCTTTGGTGTTGGCTGGAGCTGGGGCGGGCAAGACGCGTACTCTGACTTATCGTGTGGCATATCTATTAGAGCAAGGCATCCCAATTGACCGCATTCTTCTTTTGACATTCACCAATAAGGCAGCAAAAGAAATGATGGAACGAGTACAAGACCTGATTGGAGACGACACATCAGGCCTTTGGGGCGGCACTTTCCATTCAGTGGGTCACCGTATTTTGCGACGCAATGCGGAGACGATTGGCTACCCACAAACATTCACAATAATGGATCGCGAGGATGCAAAAGACCTGATGAGCCTTGCTATCACTGACGCTGGTATAGACACCAAAGCAGTACGTTTCCCTAAGCCAGACTTGCTTTGTGATATTCTTTCAATGTCAATTAATACAGGGCTGGATCTAGAGAAGGTAATGGAGGATCGATATTTCTATTTCGAAAGCTTGTCCGAAGACATTTCCAAAGTACACGCCGCTTATTCCAAGCGCAAACAATTGAATGGAGTGATGGACTTCGATGATCTACTCAACCAGTGGCTGAGACTGCTACAAGAAAGCGAAGAAGCTCGAGAATATTTTCAATCTAAATTTCAATTCATTCTTGTCGATGAATATCAAGACACAAATCACGTGCAGTGTGAATTGATCGATCTACTAGGCGATCGAAACCATAATATTATGGCAGTTGGCGACGATTCACAAAGTATCTATTCATGGCGAGGCGCAAACTTCCGTAATGTACTCGAGTTCCCTGAGCGCCACAAAGGAACACAAGTCTTCAAGATCGAGACAAACTACCGCAGCACTCCAGAAATTCTCAATTGCGCAAACGCTGTCATAGCGGGCAATGCTAATCAGTTTAAGAAGAAGCTTACACCGGTACGAAAAAGCGGAATGAAGCCGGCACTAGTATCCTGTAATGACGCCAATCAACAGGCTGAATTCATTGCCCAACGTGCACTTGAGCTTCGCGATGAAGGCATAGCTCTAGAAAATATGGTTGTATTATACAGATCTCACTTTCACGCGCTTGAATTACAACTGGAATTTACCCGACGTAATATCCCATTCACAATAACTAGTGGCATTCGTTTTTTTGAACAAGCTCACATCAAGGACGTAGCTGCATACCTCAAACTTATTTCCAATCACCAAGACGAAATAGCATTTAAGCGCATTGTACTGATGCTTTCAGGAATCGGATCCAAGTCTGCAGATAAACTTTGGAGATCATACAAAACCCGATTAACTGACGAGATTACTACGCAACCTAGTTTGGCTAAAGTAATCCGAGAAATTTCCGGATTAGCTCCAAAAAAATCCATAATAGGCTGGGAACAATTTGCAGAAACACTCTCTCAACTAGAAAGTGAAAAAGGCAAAGGGCCAGGACATCTAATCCGCTTGGTCATAGCTGCAGGCTACGAAGATTATCTGCAAAACAAGTTCCCGAACTACTATTCACGACTAGAAGATCTCGAACAGGTCGCTGGCTTTTCAGATCAATATGAAACCACAGAGGAATTCCTTAGCGAACTAGCTCTTCTAAGTAATTTGGACACAGAGTCGAAGAGGGATGCACAATCAGACCCCGAACAAATTCGACTCTCTACTATTCATCAAGCCAAAGGACTAGAGTTCGAAGTTGTGTTTGTAATGATGCTCTGCGATGGACTTTTTCCCTCAAGTAGAGCAATCGAAAGCCCTGAAGGGGAAGACGAGGAAAGGCGATTGTTTTACGTAGCCGTCACCCGCGCAAAAACAGAACTGTATCTTAGCTATCCACTAATGCGCTTCATGCACGGATCCGGAGGAGAAACATTTCAACAGCCATCCCGCTTTCTTAACGAAATTGGAGATGGTCTCGTGGAAGAATGGAACCTGCAAAGCTTCGACCCATACGGGTAACTTTTAAATCAAAAGATATCTAATCAATCAAGGCTGACCCTTGGTCTTTTTCTTTGCAGTCTTTTTGCGCCGGCTATTACTCAAATGTCGATTAACAGCATTGAGATACGCCTTTGCGCTGGCTTCAATTACATCGGTACTAGCACCCTTCCCCGTGATAAGCTCACCATCTCCGAAATCTACCTTCAAACTAACTTCACCTAGCGCATCCTTGCCTTGAGACACACCACGTAACGCATAATCCTTCAGCCTACCCTGAGTCTCAGTAAGACGGTCAATTGCCTTAAGTGCAGCATCAACAGGACCATCACCCACCCCAGCATCCTCTAGAACTATATCTTTCTTAGACCGCCCAGAAGCTGGCTTCCGTAAGCGAACAGTAGCTGTCGGGACGGTCTGATTTCCACTTGTGACGTTAACATACTCCATCAACCAAGTCTCTGGCACCTTAGTAATCTGGCCATCAACCAGTGCTCCAAGATCATCATCATAAACAAATTTCTTTTTATCGCCGATTTCCTTAAAACGACTAAAGACATTAATTATTTCATCGTCAGAAAGCTTAAACCCAAGGTGTTTAAGTCGTAGAGCCATAGCAGCCCGACCGCTATGCTTCGTCAATGGCAACTCAGTCTGCCCCCAGCCAACATCCTGCGGATCCATAATCTCGTAAGTTTCACGCTTCTTGATGATTCCATCCTGATGGATTCCACTTGAGTGCGCGAAAGCATTCTCACCAACGATAGACTTATTTCGTTGCACCACAAAACTACTCATACGCGAAACCAGACGAGAAGATTTCACGATCTCATTGGTTTTAATTCCACACTTAATATTCTTATAGTAATCCTCCCGAGTTTTTAAAGCCATAACCAATTCCTCAAGAGCAGCATTACCAGCTCGCTCCCCGATACCATTCACAGTGCACTCGATTTGGCGTGCTCCATTCTCAACGGCAGCTAAGGAGTTAGCCACAGCCATACCAAGATCATTGTGACAGTGAACACTGATGACAGCCTTGCCTGTTTTAAACTCCGGAACAGAAGCGTGAAGATGTCCGATTAGCTCACCAAACTGCCCAGGGACAGCCCACCCAACCGTATCAGGAATATTAACGGTAGTAGCCCCAGCATCAACCACTGCTTGACAAACCTCCGCGAGAAAGTCTGGTTCAGTTCTAGATCCATCTTCGGGAGAAAACTCAACATCTGCTGTAAGCTTGCGAGCTCTTTTCACACCCTCAACAGCAAGTTTAATGATTTGGCTCTGCGCCTTACCAAGCTTAAATTCACGATGCAATTTCGAGGTGGCAAGAAAAACATGTATACGCCCCTTGCTCCCAGCTGGAGCAACCGCCTTACCAGCAGCTTCAATATCCCCAGGAACACAACGTGCTAAGCCTGCAATAGTTGGCCCCTTGATTTCTTTAGCGATAGTGTTGACAGCCGTGAAATCTCCGTCGCTGATCACAGGGAATCCCCCCTCAATCACATCAACTTTAAGTCGGGCCAGTTGACGCGCGACCTCAAGTTTCTCTCGCAACGTCATAGAAGCACCAGGACACTGTTCGCCGTCGCGAAGTGTCGTATCAAAAATAATGATCCGATTCTTTTTCATATCTTCATTATATACAAAGGCTAACAAAAAACCCCGAAGCCTTGCTGGCAGCGGGGTTTACAAATTTTATGAGCACTAGCTTAAACCTCGGCCACCTGAACGCTTCCTAAAAGCGCCAGTTCCAGCAACAAAAGTCGTAGTCTCACAAATAACATCTCGGCGGAAAATATCGACGAGCTACCGTCAAGTCAATGGGTTTTTCTTCTTCCAGGAATAGTTCGACTAAATAAGCCTATTCGTTGTCATCTTCAATAGCTTCAGGATCACCAACAAGAATTACTGAGGCTGCCTCACTAGGCTTGGCTTCAAAAAGCACGCTCTCTGGACCCCAACCTGACCAACCCTGAATACCTGGAGCATCCAAATCACTATCTATCACCGCAACACCCAAGCCAAATGATACATTTTCTTCAAGAGTCGATACTCCAACTGTTTCCGGCGCAAACCAAAACTCATAAACGGTCGTGCCAGTAGCAGGATTACCGTTGGCAGGGTCGATCGTTTTTCGGTTTCGGCGTATTACAACATCAAACTCAGCGTCACCTTTGATTTGCTCCGCATATCCAATTGGCGGAACAAACCCTGGGGTTGAAAGCATTTTTTTATTATAGGCAAGATCGTTTACCAACTTCCAGTCTGGGTCTTTCAAGAACACGTCATAAGATAATGCAAAAACAAACTCTCCTAATACTTCATTGCGATCAGCATTAGTAAATAAAATCTTAACAGCGTCACCCTCATCAGCAGATTTACCAAAATGGACATGTTGATCATCCTCAACCACCAAAGTAAGCTGTAGCCCTAAAACGTTCCATCCAATCCCTAACTTAATATTGTGATCCTTTTCTCCCTCCCATTTGCCTTCACCAAATTCGGCAAATTGAGAATATGTAGTCTCACCTGCGATGTAATTAGCCTCACCTCGCTGATCCTCGTCAACTATTTCAAAACCAGGATTAGCGACCATTTCGCTTGCCAACCATTCACTAGGAATCCCATCAAGACTGCCATTAACCGGTTTAGCTTCATAATAATCATAATGAAGATCAATTCGGTTTATATTTTTGGGTGGCGGCTGTACATAAGGCATCAACCGATAAAACCGTTGTCTGTACTTACTAGTGTTGGTTTCCTTAAAAACTAATGTATCAGACGTGAAATCCAAAATCTTTCTCACGCGCCAGTCGATTAAGTTCTCCGAAGAAAGAATTTGAAACTGCCTAGGCTCGATCTTCATTTTCTTATTTAGAAAGCCATACCAGCCTGGGGCCAAAGCCGTAGCCTCCATTATAAAATGATTGTCCAAATCAAAACGAATGATGCCGTAATAGCTTTTCAGTAAATCAGCAACATTCGTATGTCCAAAAAATGCTACGCCATCCATGGCAGTCTCGCCTGCTTTGTCTTTTGCATTTATATCCGCGCCGTGAACCAGTAACAATTTGACAATGTCAACAAACCCTCCTACGGCGGCATGGTGCAGTGCTGTAGCTTTGTCAAAATCACGATGCCGAACATTCGCCCCAGCATCAACAAGGAGTTGAGCAATCTCTAGGTTACCATACTCAGCAGCATAGTGCATGGCGGTTTTACCAGTCCAATCATCAATGGTTTCAACATCAGTCCCGGCTGCTATGTGGGCCTTAACGGTGTTAACATCATTACGCCAACTTGCCGCCGCCCATAGAGGTAGCTCTGGAGCAGCCTGAACAGAAGCTGCCCAAAAAATCAGGAGACTAATTAAAATACGACTAAGATTCCCTAACATTGACCGCGCACCATTTATACAGACTTTAACTACTCGACCAGCGAAATCGCCCAATTCGCAGGCCTTGCACCAGCTCCAAGCTTGGCTTACGTTCAATCAATTAGATTTTCAATCCCATGAAAAACCCAATACTTTCGAGCATTTTCCTAGGCTTTATTCTTGGCAGTTTCTATCCATCTGCATTTGGACAAACAGACAAAAGCATAAATTCCGACGGACTAAACTTAACACCAATACTCAAAAGGCTAGACCAAGTAGTAGAAAGATTAACAAACGTTTCCGAGGATTTGGCTAAGTTTCAAAAAAGCAGCAAGAACAATGCTAAGGATCAATCAATTAAGTCGATCTTTAAGCAACTGGAAAAACTTAACGAGTCTACTAAGGGGCTATCGATTCAGATTTCTAATCAAACAAATTTAACTCGAGAACAGGCCGACGCCTCAACTACTACAACAGAACTTCTAAAGAAATTAGTGGCCCAACAAACAATCGCTATCGAAAAAAGCAATAAGCCAATAACTCTAATTAAATGGGAGTACAAATCGATTTTTGGCGATAGCCGTGTAGCACTCGAGGAGGAAATGAACACCTTTGGCAAGACGGGTTGGGAATTTTTCAACATTACTTCGTTCGGTCGTGGCAGCGCAGCCTTCGCCCGTCGCCCAATAAAATAAATCAGTATCATACTCTAGCTTCACTAATCGGTGATTGACCCAAGCTGCCTAAGATCGTTCACTACCCCTCTTTTCTAATATGCCAGAACCTACTCCAATATTGGATAGCCAAAAAAACAAAAACACCTCAAGTAAACCGACCGATGATGACGTCGCGGTAATTGATGAATTGCGCTCTACCTACGAGAGCATGAAGGCTGAAATGGCCAAAGTTATCGTTGGCCAAGATGAAGTTGTTGAAAATCTTCTAATTACAATTCTTTCTCGAGGTCATGCCCTGCTCATGGGCGTGCCGGGCTTAGCCAAAACACTCATGGTTAACTCACTATCAAAAGTGATGTCACTTGACTTTAACCGGATCCAGTTTACTCCCGACCTTATGCCGTCTGATATCACTGGCACAGATATCCTGCAGGATACAGCTGAAGGCCGAAGAGAATTCGAATTCGTCAAAGGACCAATCTTCGCCAATATCATTTTGGCTGACGAAATAAACCGCACGCCCCCCAAAACACAGTCGGCATTGCTTGAAGCTATGCAGGAACATCACGTAACCGTCTCAGGGCGTATTTTATCACTTCCAGAACCGTTCTTCGTGCTTGCTACTCAGAATCCAATCGAACAAGAAGGCACCTACTCACTTCCAGAAGCTCAACTCGACAGGTTTATGTTTTTTGTTGAAGTGAAATACCCCAACCGCAATGAGGAATTGCGAATAGCTCGCGAGACCACTGGAGTCGCCTCTCAAACTATTGAGCCCAAAGTAACCGGCGAACAAATTCTTAAATATCAAAAACTAGTCGAACGAGTACCTGTTCCCGACCATATATATGATATGGCAGTTGACATAGTTCGAGCCACACGGCCTGCATCTAGTGATGCACCTGATTTTTGTAAAAAACTTGTATCTTGGGGAGCCGGCCCGCGCGCAGTACAATACCTAATACGCGGTTCCAAAGCTCGTGCCGTCTTACATGGCAGCTACCTTGTAAGGCAGGAAGATCTAGAGGCTGTCGCTCACCCTGTTTTGAGACATCGTATTATAACAAATTTCCAAGCACAGGCCGAGGGCACCGACAGTACCGTCATTGTCGAAAAGTTGCTCGATCAATTTCGCAACGCCAGTGCCTGAGGAGAAAGAGCAACCACTGATTGAAGCCGACGTTGTCGGTAGACTTATAGGGCAACCACTACTTGCACGATTCCCTATGGAAGGAACGGTATCTGGGCATCATCGAAGCCCACACCGTGGATCGAGTGTTGAATTTGCTGAATACCGTAACTACGTACCTGGGGATGATATCCGAAGACTTGACTGGCGCGTATTTGCTCGAACAGACCGCTACTATCTGAAAGAGTTCGAAGCTGAAACAAACCTTCGATGTTACATTGTGCTAGATTGTAGTGGGTCAATGGGATTTAAAGGCGGTCATGGCATGCGCTTCGATTATGCTAAAAGACTTGCCGCAACACTAAGCTATCTTGTTATAAATCAAGGTGATGCTGCAGGGTTAGTGCACGTTAATGCAAAAGACAACAACGAAATCCCACCTCGTAGAAATGCATCCCATTTACAGCTAATACTTGACTCACTTAATCAGGCTCGCCCCAAAGGAGAAACCAAACTCATCCCGTTGCTTCATGAACTAGCAGAGAAAGCTCGTCGACGTGCACTAGTAATCATTCTGTCCGATTGCTTTTGCGACGGAACTGAACTGCGCGATGCACTCCAGCATCTTCGATTCCAAAAACACGACCTAGCTTTGTTCCATTTACTAGACCCATTGGAATTAGATTTCACTTTCGACCGACCAGTGCGTTTTGTGGACATGGAAGGTTCACAATCCATAGTTACTGAACCGGCTACTATTCGTGCAGAATACCAGTTACAGCTCACCCAGTTTCTCAAAAAACTGCAGGCTGACTGTCATGAGTTCAACGCAGACTACCGTCGAATCACCACTGATCAACCTTACGACAAGGTGCTCGCAGATTTCTTGAATGAACGTGCTAAACGCAGCAAAAGTTAAACCATGAGTTTCATTCAAGAGAACATACTTTTGGGGCTGCCACTCATCCTGCTTCCGGTAATTATTCACCTGATAAACCGCATGCGGCACAAACCCAGAAAGTGGGCTGCAATGCAGTTCCTTTTTGCAGCAACTCGCAGCTCTACAAGCCATTCTAAAATCAAAAACTGGCTAATTCTTGCGATGCGTATACTTGCAGTACTAATGCTATTGCTATTCCTCTCTCGCCCACTAGTGGGCGGATGGATGGGGTGGGCATTTGGAGGCGCTCCTGATGTTATCATGCTGTTGGTTGACCGATCCGCTAGTATGGAATCGCGCATCTCTGGCACCAATAAATCACGACGCGAATACGCAATCGAAATGATTGTAGATGCCGCCGAAAAATTTGAAAATAAAAGTCACATAGTCCTAATTGACAGCGCGACTCGGAAACCTCAGGACATTGCCAACGCTTCTTCGATACTCGAACTGCCTGACACACAGCCCTCCGACACCGCAGCAGATATACCTGCTATGCTCCAGAGTGCACTTGCCTGGCTTATCGACAATCAAGCTGGAATAGCAGAAATCTGGATAGCCTCCGACCTACAAGATACCAACTGGATGCCTGACGACTCACGCTGGGAAACCCTTATAGAATCTCTTAATTCGCTTAAACAAGAAGTTAGAATTCGCCTACTAGCCACTACACAGGACTCACCAGTGAATGCCTCTATTTCGGTCACTGAACTTGCCCGCATGCAATCCAGTGAAATTGGAGAAGTCCGTCTTGCAGTCGACATCAAACGCACAAAGATCAACAATGGCATTGAACCTATTAAACAAACAATCAACGGTGTAACCACCGAAATAGAAGCTAAAGTCAACGGACAAGCCACACGCTGGCGTCATCGCATTGAAGTAGGCAACCAATCAGGCGGATGGGGAAAACTCGAACTATCTGCTGACGGCAATCCCCAAGACAATATAACCTATTACCGATACAGTGATGATCATCCAATGGAAGGGCTAGTCATAACTGAAAGTCAGCTGAGCCCTCTATGGCAAGCTGCCGCTTCGGCCGTCAACAACTCTGGCAGAAATCCTGCCAAGATTTTGTCTCCAATCGAATTCTCCAAGTCGGATCTACGTAATTCCACACTCGTCATCTGGCATGCTCCACTTCCTGAAGGCGATGCCTCAAGTGCACTTCGTGAGTTTATTAACGAAGGCGGACGACTGGTTTTCTTTCCAACGGGAGAGGCGACTACAGTACGATTTGTTGGGCTGGGCTGGGGAGAAAAGGAAACTGCTGAAAAAGATCCATTCAAGATCGGACGCTGGGACGAGGATCAAGGCCCTCTTGCTAATACGGATGAAGGTTTGTTGCTCCCTCTAAACCAACTAACTGTAAAGCAACGACAACAGGTTATTGGCCAAGCAGCAGTGCTCGCAGCTTTTAACGACGGCCAAGCATTTCTGGTACGCCAAACTATTGGCCAAGGAGAAGTTTATTTTTGCTCTACTCTCCCCCTACTCACTTGGTCAGATCTCGGGGATGGCATGGTGGTAGTACCCATGCTTCAGCGACTATTAGCCGCTGGTAGTAGCCGATTCCAACGAAACTTCATTAGTGAAACAGGCAGAGTCAGCGCTGGAGATCTGCAACTTGAGTGGACTTCAGTTGAAACTGGCCAGCGTGGCAATTTGCAGACTGAAGCAGGCGTATATCGATCCGCTGATCGTTGGTTAGTTGTCAATCGACCTGCAAATGAAAATGAGTTTGAACGAGTAGAGGACGAGGCAGTCGCTGCGCTATTCAGCGGCCTAACATTTCGACTCTTTCAAGCTCAACGTGACAACACTTCTTTACAAAGTGAAATATGGGATAAATTCCTTATATTAATGCTAATAGCATTGCTCGTCGAAGCTTGGTTAATATGCCCCAAGGTCAGCCTCGAATCGGATGAAACAACGCCAGAACCCTTACCGAACACCGCATCATGAGTCACTGGTCTTTAACCACCTCAACTTTTGGCATCCTTACATGTATAGGTGTAGTTGTATTGTCGGGTTGGCTTGGCTGGAGTATATGGAACCGAAACGGCCGCCGTCGCAAAGTAGCAATACTGGAATTACTACGCACCATCGCAGTTATACTGCTAGCGTTCACACTTTTGGAACCAGAGTTTATCCGCCGTATCATACGAACTGAACAACCACAGATTTCAATCCTAAATGATTATTCTGGGAGTATGTTCACTCGCGATATCGTAAGCACTAATGAGATTATCAGTCGAAAGAAATGGCTGGATTATCAAAATAAAAGTGAGTATTGGAAACAACTCGAAGACAGTAGTGATGTAAAAGTGGATATTAATTCGTTTGCATCGCAGACGAACCCTTCCCCTACAAATACATTGGCCAAATCGGAGGAAATCGGCACCGATCTTAACGCCATCCTAAGTTCTGAACTTGATCAGAAAAAAAACCTGAAGGCTGTGTTGTTACTTTCAGACGGCGACTGGAATCTCGGCCCATCACCAATCAGTGTAGCCACGAGATATCGCGACAGAGAAATTCCTATTTATAGCATAGTCACCGGCCAGGACCAACCAATTGCCGATCTCTCTATGGAAGAAGTCACGGCACCTGCTTATGGCTTATTTGGAGAACAGATTTCAATCCCATATACAATACAAAGTCATCTAGCACGCGATGTTTCAACCGAAGTCCGGCTTATGAACGGGAAAGAAATACTAACCTCAAAAAAAATCACTCTGCCTGCAAAAAACAGTTTTCGAGATTCGATTATGTGGTACCCCAATGAAGTTGGAGAATTCGATTTAAAACTGGAATTTCCAGTTGAAAAAGATGAGGCATTAAAAGACAATAATTCAGCAAAATTTAATATCGGTGTACGTGTTGTAAAACTTAACATTTTAGTTGTAGATTCCCAGCCTCGTTGGGAATATCGATTTCTTCGAAATGCCTTGGCCCGTGATCCTGGAGTAGATCTACACTGCGTTCTGCTTCATCCTAAAATCCCACCTGGAGGTGGGCGAGATTACCTATCTTCCTTTCCCGGCTCACGAGAAATGCTATCTCGCTACGATGTGATTTTCATGGGCGACGTAGGCGTTGGAGAAAATCAGTTAAGCAAGAAAGACACTGAACTAATAAAAGGGCTTGTTGAACAACAAGGAAGCGGCCTCATTTTCATGCCAGGCAGACGCGGTAATCATCTCTCGCTCATGAATAGCGAACTTAAGGATCTTATGCCGGTGGTGCTTAACGAAGACAAACCAAAAGGTATAGGTATGAATAACGAATCAGTGTTGACGCTATCAACCCTTGGCCGCAGGCACCTACTTACTCGATTTGATGCTGATGAAATAACGAATGACCAAATATGGAAAATGCTCCCAGGTTTTTACTGGTCCGCTGCTGTCACTAAAAGCCGCCCTGGGACTGAAGTACTTGCTGTTCACTCCGAATTACGCAACCAGTTCGGCCGCATACCACTTCTAGCCATCCGAAATGCTGGCCTAGGCAAAGTTTTGTTCATGGGAACCGACAGCGCATGGCGTTGGCGTCGAGGCGTAGAGGATAAATTTCACTATCGTTTTTGGAGTCAGGTCGCTCGATGGATGGCACACAAACGGCATCTAGCTGAAAAGGAAGGAATTCGACTGAGTTTCTCCCCGGAAACCCCCAAAGTTGGTGATCGTATTTTCCTGCAAGCGACCATTTTAGACGCAGCAGGCTTTCCCCTAGAAGGCGGAGATGTTCAAGGGGAGTTCCTCTATCCTCAAGGAGTCGACGAATCGCTAAAGCTAAACGAGATCGACGGGGGCTGGGGTGTTTACATTACTGAATTTTCTGCAAAAGAAGGCGGTGTTTACGAAATCAAAATTGAAGCTCCTGATCAAGATCGCAAATTAGAAACTAAGATTACAGTCTCCATGCCTAAACGCGAAAAACTTGGTCGCCCTGTTAACCGCTCCATACTCACTGAAATTGCATCAATCACTGGCGGAGAAAGCGCTAATATAAACGATCTAGAAGAGATAATAGAAAAAATATCAGTGCTCCCAGAACCCAACCCAGTAGAACTTCGCACACTCCTATGGAGCAACCCATGGTGGGGTGGATTTATCCTCCTCCTTCTCGTCACCTACTGGACAGGCCGCAAACTTGTTGGTTTGGTATAATTAGATATCACTCGCGCCATCACTAACTTAGTTGCTACGGCTTGTCTTCTCGAAAGAGATCGATATTTATTTTATTACCCGCAAGGAAACCTGCATGACCATCAAGATATACTAAATTAGCACCATTATTATGACGCTTAGCCGCGATACGTCGATCCATACTTAAACGTTTTCCGTATGGACCAAAAGGCAGATGGCTTGGGCGCCAAACATCATTCAACCAAGTGTTATTATTTGGGTCATTTAAACCAGTTATAACCGGACGCCATGACCCAGCTGAACTGTCCCCTACATAAATTGAATTGGAAGGCTCCTTAAAATTATTGATCTTGCTAGGACCAATCTGCTGATATCCCACCGTGTCGCGAGTGCTTCTGAATCGCCAAGCATTAACGGTATAGGTGATTACCTGAGGCTTCTGTCGCTTATTAGGCTTAGGAAAACTTGGACACCTAAAAATCTTAATATTTCGATAATCCTTTTTTGTTCCACCTTCAGGCAAATATTTCATTAAAACCAAATACCATCTCTCTGCATCGCCTCGAGGAACCATATCATCATTATCATCTGCATGTAGAATAGTCGCTAAGCCAACTTGCTTGAGATTATTCATACACAACGTGGCGCGTCCTTTTTCTTTTGCCTTTGCTAAAGCTGGCAATAAAAGCCCGGCAAGTATTGCGATTATTGCAATGACCACAAGAAGCTCAATCAGAGTAAAACCTTTAGTTAGTTGTTTACCAAAAAAGACCATCAGATTTTTACGGCTTCTTTTCTCGGAATAAATTTATATCAATCATCTTTGCCTTACGAAATCCTACATGCCCATCGAGATATAAAATATTAGATCCTTCACTATGCCGATCAGCTGCAATACGACGTTCACTACTTAATCGCTTTCCACTAGCGCCATAAGGCAAATGATTAGGCGACCAAACATCGTTCAAATCAGTTCTCATATCTTGGAATCCGGTGATGATTGGCCGATTGATACCCGGATTTGTGACACCATCCTCATTATCCAATAAATAGGCAGAATCCGAAGGAGAAGTAAAATCTGTAATCTTGCTTAACCCAATATGCTCGTAGCCGTAATTATCTTTAGTCGAACGAAATTTCCATGCATTCACAACATAAGTGATTATCTGCCTGCGATTCGGTGTTCGTTTTGGGATAGGATAACTAGCGCACATAAAAATCTTTATATTACGAAAATCTCTTTCTGTTCCACCCTCGGGAATGTAAGGCATAAACTCAAACCACCAACGCTTCGCATTACCTCGAGGGATCATATCGTCCTTGTCATCTGCATGCATCAACATACCCAGCCCTACTTGCTTAAGATTATTCATACAAGAAGTAGCATGCGCTCTAGCCTTAGCTTTAGCTAAGGCAGGCAACAAAAGTCCAGCAAGGATAGCTATAATAGCAATTACTACCAAAAGCTCAATCAGTGTAAAACCTCGACTAATTTTTTTCTTATTCACTTCACAAATCAATCACGGGTGACAATAAATGCAAACGACCTAATTAAACAAATAAGGGGCCGCTACATAAATCAAAAGGGTTAACCGTTTTTACTCCCACCACTATCAAAAGCAAGCCCCACTTAAACTGAGCAAAATATTAAAGTATTAATCAAATTATTATATAAGATCTTTGAAAATCATACCATTTTTCCTAATGGAATTGGGATTATTCGGAAATCCTATACAAAGCTTTTTCAGTTCGAAGGAATATAGAGTTATCACTAACTGCTGCACTGGCATGGTGCTGACCATCAAGTTTGTTACGTGCCAAAATCCTAAATTCCCGGCCAGGTTTCAATGCAACGGTTTCGCCTTCCTTGCTGTGGAATAAAATTCGTCCCCCGACAAATGTCGGGGATGAACCGTGATTACCACCAATACGTTCACGCCACTGTTCCTTACCGGTTTTTGCGTCCAAGCAAGTCACCATTCCTCCTGAATCACTAACAAAATAGAGGTCTTCTCCGATTAACAACGGTGATGAAATAGCGGGCACACTTCGCTTACAAGACCACACAATCTCGGGCTGGGGATTAGAAACATCAATCCCCAACATTTGAGGCCTCATATAGCTAGTACCAATATAAATCATGCCGCTACCAATTACCGGCTTTGGTACAATGGAAAAACCCAAAGACCCATATTCAAGCTTCCATAATTCATCGCCTGTCGCTGGCTCATATCCATACACCCAATTAGCAGCAGGTGACACAATTACGTCTCGACCGAGTAATTTGGCTATGACTGGAGTTCCATATGCTTTTTTCAATTGTGGATTATCATGCATTTTACCGGATCTTTTAGTCTTCCATATAACTTTTCCTGTATTTTTATCAATTGCAACTATGAATTGATTATCACTACCATCCATATGAAAGATTAGTAAATCGTTCCAAATTAGCGGTGATCCGCCAGGTCCATTTTCATGCATTACCCATAAATCCTGATTACGCCACAACACCTCACCCGACTTCAGATCCAAGCAAGCAGATCCATATGAACCTTTTTGGATATACATCCTTCCATCCTCAATTATGGGGGTTGGAGACGCATAGCTATTGGTCTTATGAATCCACTGTGGATCCTTTTTCCGCAAAACTTCAACGTCTTTTATAATTTCTCCTGATTCTTTATCGATACAGATTGCATGGATTCGCACTTCTGAAAGAACAATCAACGGTTGACCACCAGTATTTGCTTTAAGCCTCTCCTTCGCTTGCTCCTCTGAAGCTTTTGTTTCGTGAGCTGCTGTAACCCATACTTGATTTCCAACTATCAATGGAGATGACCAGCCACGACCAGGTAATTGTGCTCTCCAAGCAATATTCTTGGTTTCGCTCCATTCGATAGGCACTTTGGACTGATATGCAATGCCCTGCCCATTTGGACCACGCCATTGGGGCCAGTCAGCCTTAATAGGTGTTAAATCAGCAAAGTGAGTAAATAGGATAGTAAAAAAGGTTCTTTTTATCATAAAAAATTGAACTAATAGCTATAATCTGGGTAACAAAGTTTAGATGGTCAGAAGAAACGGGCAACCTTTCTTCTAGTCCAATTTAACATTTGAATGATCAGTTTTGCTTGCTAACCAAGCCATATACCATTAGCCCAAGTCGCGTTAGATGGAGCGAAAATTACTAATAGAAACCAGCCGGATGGTGGTTAAGTTAGGCACCGGCGTATTGACCGGCCGCAGCAAACAGATTGATCCCCGACAAATTGAACAGTTGGTCGGGCAGGTAGCTGCACAGCGTAAAGATGGACGAGAAGTTATTGTTGTATCCTCGGGAGCTGTTGGTGCTGGTATGGGTGTTTTAAATATAGACAAGCGACCGACTGACCTATCCGATCTTCAAGCTTGTGCAGCTATAGGTCAATCGGCATTGATGTCCACGTACTCAGAACTTTTTGCCAAATACAATTTAAAGGTAGCACAAGTACTGCTGACCCATGACGACTTAGAGGATAAAGACCGTCATTTAAACGCCCGCAATACCCTAGTGTCTCTACTTGACAAAGGAGTCATCCCAATCGTCAACGAAAATGATGCAGTGAGCTACACTGAATTGAAATTTGGAGACAATGACTGGCTGGCTTCCCTAGTAGCCTGCTTGCTCCCTGCAGATTTGCTGGTAATCCTTACAACAGTTGACGGCTTGGTAGAAAACTTTGGGGAAAAAAATCCAAATACAATTACTGTAGTTGAAAAAATAGATACTCACATTCAAAAACTCGCTGGCGGCACACTCAGCAATATGGCAATTGGAGGGATGGAAGCAAAGATTCGTGCTGCCAAGATGACTGTTAGAACTGGGATCCCTCTCGTAATTGCCTCAGGGAAAAAGAAGCGAGTGATCAGCAACATCATTAACGGTAAAGATGAAGGAACCTTTTTTGTCCCGCGTGCCAGTAAGCTTAAAGGACGAAAACGCTGGATCGCATTTTTTCATCATCCAAAAGGATCACTGTGGGTAGATAATGGAGCTCGAAACGCACTTAGGGATAAAGGAAAAAGCCTACTTCCTCCTGGCATATCCCAGTGCATTGGAGAATTTAACAAAGGAGACGTTGTAAGAATTTGCGACCTAGAAGGCACAGAGTTTTCACGAGGGATCAGCCGTTACAATGCCGATGAGATTCGGGCAAGAAAGTTGAAAAGTGTAGAAATCGTCCATCGTAACGACTTAGTTATCCTCTAAAATGGGCACCAAAAGGAAAACTAATAAAAAGAAACCTGCGATTAATGATTTAATCGAAGTTATGGCCCGCCTAAGAGCTCCCGGTGGTTGCCCTTGGGATCGTGAACAAAATCACAAGTCGATTAGATTTCATGCCGTTGAGGAAGTATATGAACTAATTGATGCCATCGAAATGGAGGACGATCACGAAATGCTAGAAGAATGTGGTGACTTGCTTCTCCAAGTTGTATTTCATTGTCAATTAGCAGAAGAACGCAAAGCATTTGATTTCGAAAAAGCGGCTCGCACGATCACTGATAAATTGATTAGACGCCACCCACATGTCTTCAGCAACTCCAAAGCTGATAACGTTGATGCTGTTTGGGCACAGTGGGAAAAAATCAAACGAGAGGAAAAAGATGGTACTCAACACGAACGGTCATCTGTACTTGACGGTATTCCTCGACACCTCCCTGCACTACAAAGGGCCGAAAAACTGGTAAAAAAGGCGCGAAAAAATGGCATAACTAGCAAGCCCTTGGCCAAACCAGCAAAACAACGATATACCAAGTCAACCCTTAGCAAGGAACTTTTTGCTCTCGCGGAATATGCACAAGATAAAGGCTGGCAACCTGAAGCACTTCTGCGTGCGGAAACTAAAAAACAAGAAAAAAAACTACGAAAAAAAGAATCGCGATTGTCCAAATAGACAGCATTCCAACCACAATAACAAAACGATCGGAAATTGTTTTTTATTTTCAATCATAAATCAAAAACTCAGCTCGGCGTTTATTAAAATTAACTAAGTCTGACTGCCAAAGTTCCTGAATCTGATCCAAAGTTTTACCTTGTTCAATTGCCCGAATAGTCGGGAGATGGCAAAGCAATCGGTTAACCTTAACCAACGGAAAATGCTTCGGATAAATCGCATATAACTCACGTGCAATCGCAGCTCCTAACAAAACCGGTTTCAGTTTTCTTCGGTTGGTAATAATAATATTTACTCCTCCACATGCTTGGCCCTTATGAATACTTGCACTGGGCGTGAATCGAACTGGCACAAACATCACCCCTTCCTGACCAAGAGCATTTAGACGTTTGGCTAAAAGTACATCATTTATATACGGCGCCCCTATCACTTCAAATGGGGTATCTGTTCCTCTTCCCACCGAGAGCGCTGTCTCAAGCAACCCTATGCCAGGATAGAGCATGGCCTGAGTAATATTACGCATATTAGGTGAAGGATTTGTCCACGGCTGACCGGTCTCATCA
The DNA here is from genome assembly GCA_030747605.1 of Verrucomicrobiota bacterium. Taxonomy (GTDB): domain Bacteria; phylum Verrucomicrobiota; class Verrucomicrobiia; order Limisphaerales; family UBA1096; genus UBA1096. Next base: position 22,607 of record JASLKL010000003.1, read on the forward strand.
AATGTCTGGCTACGAGACCAATCTTCTATTTTTACTATCTGCAATTTCACATTGTAATCTCGCTCCCGGTTAAACATCCGCGCCAACTCGCCGACGGTCATCCCATGCTTCACCGGGATATCATGAAACGCAATAAAGTCAGTAGGCCCTAATCTTACTGGCCCTTCAAAATTGGCAGCGCCAATTGGATTAACACGATCGAGTACAATGAACTTAATGCCAGCCTCGGAAGCTGCCTCCATCGCCAATCCCATGGTTGAAATATAAGTATAAAACCGGCAACCGATGTCTTGAATATCAAAAATCAGAGAATCAAGTCCGGCAAGTTGCTCCATTAAAGGCTTACGAGTTTTGCCATAAAGGCTGAAAATCTTTAGACCAGTCTTGGCATCAGTGGCATCCCCAACTTTTTGGTCCAGATTACCATATAAACCATGCTCAGGGCTAAAAAGGGCCCTTAATTGGACATGCTCTGTTGCCAGCAAAAAATCAAGCGTTGAGTTTCGGTTACGGTCGTGGCCAGTGTGATTGGTAATCAACCCCACCCGGCTGCCTTTCGGCAATATATCCGGCCTCATCCGTAGCACATCTGCTCCGTTAATGACGGCTTTATGAGAAGGTAATCGAGCCGAACCACTAGCGCCAAATGAAAATTCTCGTAATGACTCGGCAGCAAGAGTTGCAACTTTACGGCGGAGAGCAATCACATTCCCACTACCATCAGGATGCACGCGACTGGTCATAAGAATCACGGAAGTTCCAGTGCTTGAATCGATCCAAATTGAGCATCCTGTCCAACCAGTATGCCCGTAGCTACCCAAATCAAAATGATTACCGCGTGGACTTGAATATGGAGAAGAAATATCCCAGCCTAGCCCTCGACGTATCTTCATGTCGGGCGCCGTTTGCCGTGTCGTCATCAATTCGATAGTTTCTTTACTAAAAATACTATGACCACCGTAATTACCACCGTTTAGCATCATTGATGCAAATATCCCAAGATCTTTAGCAGTAGTAAACAAGCCTGCGTGACCAGCAACGCCTCCCATACGTCTTGCAGTAGGGTCATGCACTTCACCGTGCAAAATAACTTCACCTAACTGTTCAGTTGGAGCGATATCGTCTCGCTTATCCGAAGATGGCTGGAAGCCCGAGTTAATCATGCCCAAAGGCTGGAATATATTCTCTGCTGCAAACTTATCGAGACTTTGACCGGAAGCCAGTCGCACAATTTCACCAAGCAAAATGAAATTTATATCGCTATAAACAAATCGGGTATTGGGCTGGAAAGTAATTCGCTCGGCCTTGGCCTGCTCAATAGCTGTTTCAACTCCGCGCCATTCTGGTCGCAATGAAAGACCTGGACGTAGTCCTGAAGTGTGTGTCAATAAATGACGGATTGTAATAGCTCCTTTTCCGTTCTTCTTGAATCCTGGAATCCACTGATCCACCTTATCGTTAAGACCTAGTTTGCCTTGCTCAATTAACAAAGCTATCGAAGGCGCAGTAGCAATTACCTTTGTAAGAGATGCCGCATCAAAAATCGTTTCATATTTCATGGAAGATCGCTCTGGCTTGATTCTTTTGTCACCATATACCTTTCTGTAAACAAGCCCACTGTTTGCAATGCGCAAGACTGCACCCGGAGCCTTACCGTCATCAATGGCCTGCATAATAGCTGCATCGATCTCCCCGAGCTTTGACAAACGAAAAACTGTAGACAGCGGCGCTGGCATAACTGATTTCTCATGACTGACATTTTTTTGAGGAGACTCGCATGCGACCACTGCCAGCCAAATAACCAATCCAAAACAAAATGAAATAAAACGATTCATACGCTTGACCAAAAGTAACGCTCTCCAGCAATTTGCCCAAGCGCAACGTTTCGCTCGACGAAAACAGCTCTATTATAGTATATTGTTTGAGCTTTTTTGCATCTTATGTCGCTGGCAAGCAACATCTTTAGAACATCACTCGGCCGAAAATACCTAATGGCACTATCGGGAGCAGGGCTGTTCGGTTTTGTCGTTGTCCACATGTTAGGCAACTTGACAATCTTTGCCGGCCCGGCAGCTATTAACCAATATGCTGCGAAACTTCATAGCATGGGGCCTCTACTGTGGATCGCCCGGCTAGGCTTACTCATGATGGTTGGAATTCATATTTGGACTGCTATCAAATTAGCCTCTGAAAACAAGCGAGCCCGGCAATTTCAATATGAAGGGACAATCGAACCTGTAGATATCCATCGAAAAAATGATATCGTTTCACGCTATGCAGCACGAACGATGATTTATAGCGGGTTGATCATAGCCGCATTTGCATTTTATCATTTAGCTCACTACACGTGGAAGGTTCCACAGATCAATGGACTTGATGCAGACTTTGAGACCTTCTACGTGCACGAAGAAGATAACGGAGAAAAACAAATTACCGCATACACCACTGCTATGCCGATTGGGGAAGGCGCAGAAGGTGAAAATGCTGTTGATGTTTACAGGATGGTAACAACTGGGTTTGGGGTTTGGTGGATATCCATCTTTTATGTTATCTCCATCGGATTGCTCTGCATTCACTTGAGTCACGGCTTAAGTGCTATGTTTCAATCTCTGGGCTTTAAAACTAAAGCATCCCAGAAACTGATAAACCGCTTCGCCTGCACTGCAGCTTGGCTACTTTTTGCAGGTTACGTTTCAGTGCCAATTAGTATACTGCTTGGATTCGTAAAATAAGATGGCCACAAAAAAGAAAAAAAATATCCCTAAGGCCAAAGCCGTGAAAAAAACGAGCCGAAGATCAAAACTTATACTAGATTCCAAAATTCCAGACGGCCCAATAGCTGAAAAATGGGACAAACATCGTTTCAACTTAAAACTGGTCAACCCAGCTAATAAAAGGAAGTACGAAGTAATTGTAGTAGGCAGCGGCTTGGCAGGCGCCTCAGCTGCAGCATCACTTGGCGAACTAGGCTACAATGTTAAGTGCTTTTGCTATCAAGACAGCCCACGTCGCGCACACTCAATAGCAGCTCAAGGCGGAATAAATGCTGCAAAAAATTATCAAAATGATGGCGACTCGGCATATAGGCTTTTTTACGACACAGTAAAAGGCGGTGATTACCGTTCAAGGGAGGCAAACGTATATCGCCTAGCTCAGGTGAGCGTAGACATAATTGATCAGTGCGCCGCACAAGGCGTTCCATTTGCTCGCGAGTATGGAGGCTTACTTGCCAATCGATCATTTGGAGGGGCACAAGTTAGCAGAACTTTCTACGCTCGGGGACAAACCGGACAACAATTACTATTAGGCGCCTATTCGTCACTAAATAGGCAAATCAGTCTTGGCAAGGTGGAAATGCATACCCGCTCGGAAATGCTCGATGTAGTGATAGTTGACGGCCATGCAAAAGGCATCGTGGTACGTAATATGATAACTGGTGAAATCAGTCGTCACTCTGCTCATGCAGTCGTACTTGCGACCGGGGGATACGGAAATGTTTTTTTTCTGTCAACCAATGCAATGGGCTGCAACGTCACAGCAGCTTATCGAGCTTATAAACGTGGAGCCTGCTTTGCTAATCCATGTTTTACACAAATTCATCCCACATGTATTCCAGTCAGCGGCGATCATCAAAGCAAGCTAACCCTTATGAGTGAATCGCTCCGAAACGATGGCCGAGTCTGGGTTCCAAAAGACAAAAAAATTGCAGAAAAAATTCGTAAAGGAGAAGTAAAGCCGAATGACATTGCAGATAAAGATCGAGATTATTTTCTAGAAAGAAAATATCCCAGCTTCGGCAACCTTGTCCCTCGCGACGTTGCCTCGAGGAACGCTAAAGAAGTATGCGACGAAGGACGTAGCGTAGTCTCCTCCGGCTTAGGAGTTTATTTGGATTTTGCCGATGCCATAAAACGGATGGGAGAAAATACCGTACGCGAACGCTATGGGAATCTTTTCGATATGTATGAGAAGATCACAGGCAGCAATGCTTATCAAAATCCAATGACTATTTATCCTGCTGTACATTATACAATGGGTGGACTTTGGGTGGACTATAATTTAATGAGCAACCTTCCAGGACTATTCGCTATCGGCGAAGCCAATTTTTCAGATCATGGTGCTAATCGACTTGGCGCCAGCGCATTGATGCAAGGCTTGGCAGATGGCTATTTCGTTTTACCCTACACAATAGGCCAATACTTAGCGGAAAATGGAATTGATAATCGTCCAAGTATTGATGACACAGCATTCTCTAATGTACAGGAACAAGTCGAATCCAGAATTGACACTCTACTTACAATTAATGGAGAACGTACACCAACCTCGTTTCACCGTGAGCTTGGGAAGGTTATGTGGGATAAATGCGGCATGGCTCGCAACAAAAAAGGATTAGAAGAAGCATTACGCAAAATCCCTAAACTCCGAAAAGAATTTTGGCAAAACCTCTCGGTTCCTGGAGAGAATGCTGCCCTCAATCAAAGCCTCGAACACGCCGGACGTGTAGCAGATTTTCTTGAATTCGGAGAATTGATGTGTCGCGACGCATTACAACGTGAGGAATCCTGTGGAGGCCACTTTCGCGAAGAACATCAAACACCTGAAGGAGAAGCTAAACGAAATGATGACAACTTTTCCTATGTGTCGGCTTGGGAACACAAAGGAGAAAAGAAGATTCCTCAACTACACAAAGAATCTCTTGTTTACGACGAAGTAAAGATGACACAAAGGAGCTACAAGTGATCGGCGAAACAATGAATTTAAAACTCCGAGTATGGCGTCAGGACAATGCAGAGGAAGCAGGAGGCTTTGAAGAGTATGAAGCCCTCGACATAAGCCCAGACATGTCTTTTCTGGAAATGCTTGACGTAGTAAATGAGGACATTATTGCAGATGGAGAGGAGCCCATTGCATTCGACTCTGACTGCCGAGAGGGTATTTGCGGCACATGCTCCATGGTCATTAATGGGGTTCCTCACGGAGGCCAACAAGGCACTACAGCGTGCCAACTGCACATGCGACACTTCAGTGACGGCGATACCATTGTTATCGAACCATGGCGAGCTACAGCATTCCCTGTACATCGAGACTTGATTGTTGACCGCACTTCATTCGAAAGGATTCAACAAGCCGGAGGATTCATTAGTGTTCGGACTGGCAGCGTCCCAGATGCAAACGCAACGCCGGTGCCCAAAGAAGATTCCGATCTCGCAATGGACGCAGCACAGTGCATTGGTTGTGGGGCCTGCGTAGCCGCCTGTAAAAATGCCAGCGCGATGCTATTCGTGGCTGCAAAAGTATCACACCTTAGCCTTATGCCTCAGGGCCAACCTGAACGCACACGCCGTGCATTTTCGATGGTAAATCAAATGGATGAAGAAGGCTTTGGCAACTGCACTGTCACTGGCTCCTGTGAAGCAGTTTGCCCCAAGGAAATTTCCCTAGACTTTATTGCCCGCATGAACCGTGAATACGGAAGGGCACTACTTAAAAAAGGTTGCAGCTAATTGATCTCAATTGAGTTCAAATTAACTCAACACATCATGAATCACATTTCCGTGAACATCGGTTAATCTACGTTCGAATCCATTGTGATAAAAAGTGAGCCGTTCATGGTTTAAGCCAAGTAAATGAAGTATAGTAGCGTGAAGATCATAGACTGAGGAAATATTCTGCTCCGCCTTCCATCCAAAACTGTCAGTAGAACCATAACTGTATCCTCTTTTAACGCCTGCTCCGGCAAGCCATGCCGTAAACCCATCAGGATTGTGATCTCGACCGCTAGCCCCCTTTTGAAAGGTGGGCATCCGGCCAAATTCAGTACACCAAACAACCAAAGTATCATCAAGTAAACCGCGCTGTTTCAAATCACGAATAAGTGCAGCGGCAGGTTGATCCAACACTGGACCATGTTTGGAATATTGCTCCTGCAACACCTTGTGACCATCCCAATTACTAACGCCTTCACCACCTGTTTGGTAAGCCCCATTAAAGAGCTGAACAAACCGCACTCCTTTTTCAAGAAGGCGTCGGGCAAGAATACAGTTCTTCGCAAAACTAGACTTAATAGGATTACTAACATCGTCAGCACCATACATTTTCATGGTAGCGCTATTTTCCGTCGAAAGATCGCTGACTTCAGGAACACTAAGCTGCATACGAGCGGCTAGCTCATAACTGGATATGCGAGCAGCCAGCTCAGTATCTCCTGGGAATTTTTCCAAATGTTGCTCGTTAAGTCGCTGGAGAAACCTTCTGGTAGCTATATCTGTTTTAGCACTCACGCCAGGAGGACGGATGAGATTGCGAAGTGGTTTTGTTGCATTAAAGTCCGTACCCTGAAACGCTGCCGGCAAAAATCCAGGTCCCCAATTATTAACACTACTCTGCGGGGTGCCCCTAGGGTCAGGAATTGCCACATAGGCAGGTAGCTCTTCATTTTCAGATCCGAGTGCCCAGGTCACCCATGCACCCATACTCGGGAAGCCATCGAGCGTATAACCCGTGGACATAAAATTTTCCCCAGGGCCATGCGTATTCGTCTTACCAGTAAGCGAATGAATAAAACATATTTCGTCAGCTAACTCACCCAACTGAGGAACCAAATCAGAAACCATCTTACCTGTCTGCCCTCGTGGTTTGAAAGCCCAAGGGCTCTTGATAAGATTGCCCTGTTCCCCTTGAAAAGTTTTAAGCTTCTCTCCTCCAGGCATAGGCTGGCCATGACGCTTAACGAGCTCCGGCTTATAATCAAATGTGTCAAGGTGGCTGCAAGCCCCCGAACAGAAAATCACAACTACATTTTTAGCAGCAGGTGAAAAATGTGGATTACGAGCCGAAAAAGGTTTAGTCGACTCGATATTTGGACGTATAGGCTTATCGACAGCTAACAAGCCATCCCTAGCCAAGAGACTGGTCAAAGCAATACCACCCAATCCCTTTCCAGAATGCTTTAAAAAGTGACGACGATTAAGGAATGAATTCATTTTTCAGGGGATAAAAACAAACTCGTTTGTATTCAGTAAAGCTCGAGCGAACTGGGATAACCCTTCGGACTCAATGAAAAGTGACGCATTCTGCACTTCAGCAGGAGTGGGGAAACGATTAAAACACAATGAAAAAGCACGGTTCACCTGATCAACCGGATTAGAGCCTACATCTTTTTTCAGGCGATCTGAAAAAAGATCAGCTTGTTGCATCAAGAATGTACTATTAAGCAGGTTCAATGCTTGCAGAGGAGTAGTCGATCGGCTCCGCTTGGGCACACTTTGACTCGCATCCGGACAGTCAAAGACTCCGAATACACTCTCCTGCTCTTGCCGGACCTTGGTCATATAAATCATACGGCGCCAATCGGGAAATCCATATGATTTTTTAGGGAAAAAGTGACGAACATTTTCCATCTGAACCTGAAAGCCATTGAATCCTGGACCACCAGATTTCAGATTCAAGAGACCGCTCACCATAACAACACTATCGCGAATTGATTCTGCCGCCAACCGGCGAGTAGGATACCGCCAAAGCAGTCGACTAGTCGCATCAAGTTTCATGGCATCAAGTTTAGGCCGACTACTTTGCTGCCAAGTTTTCGAGTTCAAAATCAACCGATGGATATGCTTGATGGACCAATCATTTTCCATGAACTCTACAGCCAGCCAATCAAGTAATTGTGGATGAGTTGGACTCATTCCATTCACACCAAAATCACTTGGAGTACCTACTATTCCATCTCCAAAATGAAACTGCCAAAGCCGATTAACCAACACCCGCGCAGTCAAAGGATTATCCGGACTGGCTATCCAATCTGCCAAAGCTAAACGACGATGCTGTTCCGGCTCTGAGCTAGTAAGTTCAAGAGATGTAAATGCAGAAATTGCATCAGGAGAAACCTGATCGCGCTTTGCATCGGGATCGCCACGATAGAGTAAATAGGTAGCCTCTGGCTGCGTAAAACTTCCCGCATAAACCTTATTCTGATTTTGCAATGCTACCAACCGCTTCTCAATTTCCTCAAGTCTAAGAAGCATTTTCTGTCCTTGTTTTGCCTGATTCTGAGGGAACTTTAAAAATTCATATAGTTCCTTTCCTGTTTTGTTTTTTTGATAAGACTTGCGATCTGACGAGCTTGCAAGCTGAATCCATTTGCTTGAATCCAACGCCACTTCAATTCGATATTTTACTGCAAGTCGGTCATTAAATTGACCTTCACGATCTCTGGCCCACTCAATGCGATCAATTAGTTTCACTTTAGGAAATTCAATCTGCACCCAGCCAGTTGCCCCGGCAGCAATCCAACTTTTAGAATTTCCATAAAGACCATCATTAATATGCTCCAGCTTGTGAAAGGGATGTACGTAATCCCCTGATGAAGTCGCTATCGCCCCAAGACTCGCCAAAGCAATATTATCTTTACCTGAAAAAATCTCTAACTCATCAATACACGGCTGAGAAGAATTCGTACGCTCGATATTAAACCGCACAATCTTCGCTTCCTGAGCCTGAAAATTTTCCACATTATATCGAGAGCTCACCGGCTCTCGAAGCGCTTCTAAAGATTTTGGGATAAACTTGGATAAACTAACTTTAAGCCTTGCGATCTCTGCTTTGGATTGTTCAATTTCTCGCTTAATTGTTTCACTTAATTCCAAAGGTCTATCTCCATGCGAAACGCCGGCAAATATTGCTTGCAGAGAGTAGTAGTCCTTCTGTGAAATAGGATCAAACTTGTGGTCATGGCAACGCGCACAGCCTGTCGTAAGCCCAAGGAATGTCGTGCCTGTTGCGTTAATCATATCGTCGAGCTCATTCATTCGTTGCATTTTTCCAAGCTTGGGATCCTGCCCCTTAACGATATCATTTGGCCCCGCAACCAAAAACCCAGTGCCAATCCCCTCTCCCAATGCGTCACCAGCAAGTTGTTCCCGAATGAACTGATCATAAGGCTTATCAAAATTAAGCGAATCGATCACCCAATCCCTATAATGCCATGCGTTTGGACGCTCACGATTGGTTTCAAAGCCGGTCGTCTCACCAAAACGAACCAAGTCTAGCCAGTGACTAGCCCAGCGCTCTCCGTAACGTTGACTGGCAAGTACCTTTTCAACTAAACGAGTAAATGCATCCGGCGCGGAATCATTAATGAATTCCTCAACTTGCTCCGGTGTCGGGGGTAAACCATGCATCACAAGGTATAAACGACGCACAAGGGTTAATCGATCTGCAACCTGAGAGTGAATCAAACCATTGGCGCGCAGCTTTTTTTCCACAAGGTCATCAATTGGCTTCAAATCACCAATTATTAAAGGCCTTTTCACAGGTCCAAATGCCCAATGGTCCTTAGAATCCGATGCTTGGCACAGTGAAGGCGCACTAAAAACGCCAGCAACAAAAAATATTGCCAAACCACTATGCCAAAAAGAAATCACGGCGAGAGTCTACGATTCCCGCCGCGCCAATCAAGCTGTTTGAAAACAACCATCTGCCCTAATTCAAGCAAAAGAGTCTACATAATTTCCTTAAGTAGAATATTCAGCAATTCATCAACGGCAACTCGCCGTTGTTCCATGCTATCTCGTTCTCGAAGCGTTACAGTACCTTTGTTCTCCTCACCATTCTCACCAATCGTGTCGAAGTCTATCGTCACTCCAAAAGGAGTTCCAACCTCATCTTGCCTGCGGTAACGACGACCAATCGCACCAGTTTCATCATAAAACACCGTCATATAAGGCTGGAGCATGGCGCGTACTTCCATTGCTTTGGCTACAAGTTCCGGCTTGTTCTTAAGTAATGGAAACACCCCAACTTTCACAGGCGCTATACGTGGATGAAAACGCATAACTGTTCTCGTCTCAGTTTTACCCTTCTCATTGGTAACTTCCTCCTCCTCAAAAGCATCACAAATAAATGCTAGAACCGTCCGATCCGCTCCAGCAGCCGGCTCAATAACATGTGGTACAAACCGTTCTTTAGACTCATCATCATGATATGTTAAATCCTTACCACTTCCAGGATACTTTGGTTTTCCATCCTCATCCTTCTCAACAACAAGCTCATCGCCTTCACGAACAAGTTTGCCTTCCATGTGTGAACGCAAATCAAAATCTCCGCGATGAGCCACCCCCTCAAGTTCCCCATATTCTCCCTCCTCACAAAATGGGAAAGAGTATTCTACATCAGCCGTTCCAACAGAATAATGAGCCAATTCTGCCTCTTCATGGTCACGAAGAATTAATCTTTCCTCGCTAATGCCTAGATCTACATACCACTTAAAACGACGATCACGCCAAAACTGATACCATTCCCGTGACTCACTGGGGTGACAAAAAAACTCCATTTCCATTTGCTCGAATTCCCGAGTTCGGAAAGTAAAGTTTCGCGGCGTGATTTCGTTTCTAAAACTCTTTCCCTGCTGAGCAATACCAAAAGGCACTTTAATGCGACTGCTATCAACAACGTTACGGAAATTAACAAACATACCCTGTGCCGTCTCAGGCCTTAAGAAAGCCTTATTATCCTCATTCTGCATTGCTCCGATGTGAGTTTCAAACATTAGATTAAACTCGCGCGGTTCAGTCAGTGATCCTAATTCCTTAGCATCTGGAGCAAGGACTAGATCCGTCGCATTAATAGAAGTAAGATCGACAACCTGACCATGCCACTTCAGTTGTTCCACATACTTGGCCTTTAGCTTAAAATACTGAAGTGCGCGTTTGGTAATTTCTCCCCTTGCATCACCGTCGGTAATACAGGAGATGAACACCTTTTGATCACCATGCTCAATCCATGCACCTTTGATATGATCATAGCGATACCGTCGCTTACTCTCACGACAGTCAACCATCATATCATGAAATAAGTCGTAATGACCGGATGTCTTCCAAACACGTGGATGCATAATAATCGAAGATTCTATACCGGTCATTTGGAATGGGCGGGGGGCTCCCTCCGGCTGAATCCTCTCATTATGCGCAGTCACCATATCCGCCCACCAAGCATTTTTGATATTACGTTTCAACTCAATGCCAAGAGGCCCATAATCCCACAAACCATTTAGTCCTCCGTAAATTTCTGAAGACTGGAATATAAAACCTCGTCGCTTACACAGCGACACGATCTTCTCCATCCGTTCATTTTTGTTGCTCTCTTCCATTTAAAAGGCGCGGCATCTTCGCAGAGGAATAGACTGTGTCAAGGGAGCGAAAGCCTGAAAATCTTTTATTTCAATTGAAAAAGCAACAAATGTAAGGACAATCGCTGTGTGCTGTTTCGTCCTGGAAGAGTTTTAGCGCTTGTGGCCATCTTGGTCTTAATCGGTGTATTTGTGATGCAATTCATCCCAAACAAACAGACTGAAACAAATCCATCCTACAAGGAAACTATACGCAAGGGCGGCCTTGTTGAAGAACAAGTAATGCAGCAATTTTCTGCCATCGAGGCAAAACATCGTCAGTGGGACTCTAGCGTATGGGCAGATGAATTGATCGCGCGGGATCATGGAGAATCTGTAATCCAAATTTGGGACAGACTCATTGCTGGAGCGGACCCCTTCGAATTACTAACTGCCATGCCTGTAGACGAACTGCAACTTGGCAAAGCGCAACTAACTGAAAACTGGGAATCAGGCATCCGTTACACTCCATTAGGGAAGGAAGGACCGTCGTTGTCTAAAGAACAATTCAGTCAAGCACTTAACCGATGGAAAATCGAAGGCTGGAAGCTGGAACAAAGCGAGTGGCGTCATCGACAATTCATCCCCAAAGCCGAAAGCGGAGCTCGTTCGATTTTTTGGATATCACTCCATCTAGTTAACACACCTTTAAATAAACGTGGAATACTTCGAGGAGACATTGAAATACAGTGGCAGCCGATCGGGATCACACCAGAAATATTAGCCAAACCAAAATATATCAACCTCTCTGGATTAGATTGGATTGAACGCGACGGAACCCCAGCATTTAATTCTGCAAGCATTCAAAAAATTAAGCCTAACGAAGGCAACGTCTTCATTGATCCAGTAATACTAACTGACTTCAACGGTGACGGAATGGTTGAGATTATTCTCGGTTGCAAAAATCAAGTTTACCGAAACCATGGCAATGGACGTTTTAAACCAGAAAAACTCTGCCCTAAATTTAATGAAGTAGTGTTCAACGTTGTCTTGGAGGATTTATCCGGAGATGGCATTACCGATGTCATTACAATCGGCCATAAAGGCATTTATCTCATAGAAGGAAAATTAAATGGAACATTTCCGGGTGAAGCACGACTGATTTGGTCTGCTCCAGAAAAAGTGCTCGATCCAATGGTAATTACAACAGGCGACATTGATAACGATGGCGATGCTGACCTATGGTTCTCTCAATACAAACTTCCTTACGTAAAAGGACAAATGCCCGCTCCAATATATGACAGTAATGACGGGTTTCCTGGCTATCTTCTAATAAACGACGGCAGCGGCAATCTTACCGATCAAACAAAAGCATCTGGACTCGCTGCCAAACGCCATCGACGTTCTTACAGCGCATCATTTGTCGATCTTGACGACGATCATGATTTAGATCTGGTAGTCATAAGTGATTTTTCAGGGGCTGACCTTTACCTAAACAACGGTTCAGGAAATTTCAACGATGTCACTGCAACGTTGATAGATAATCCTTACGGCTTTGGCATGGCTCATAATTTTGGCGACTACGATGCCAACGGCAAGATAGACCTTATCATGATTGGAATGAACTCATGGACAACAGAACGGTTACGCTCCATGAAACTCAAACCACCTACACACCGTCATTACTATGACATGCTTGACGATCTAACTTTTGGAAATCGACTTTACTTCGGTGGTATTGACAAATTTGAACAACGGCCAATGGGTGATAACGCAGCCAACACCGGCTGGTCGTGGGGTGCAACTTCTTTCGATGCCGATAACGATGGAGACACCGACATCTTTATCGCAAACGGACATAAAAGCCGCAAATCGGTTAAAGACTATGAAAGGCAATTCTGGTGTCATGACATTTACCATGCCAACTCTAATTCCAATCCAGCAATGGAGGTTTATTTTCAAAGTATCTCAAGTCGATTATATGGAGCGGGCTATTCTTACGGAGGGTATGAGAAAAATCGGTTATTACTAAACCGTGAAAATAAATATCTAGACGACGTAGCTTTCTTGATGAACGCATCACACGAAATCGACTCGCGAAACGTAGTTAGTGGCGATATCGATGGCGATGGACGTCTTGACTTAATTTTCACTCACTTCTCTGTTTGGCCTGAGCCAACAACACAAGGACTTTTGATAGCCCGAAACCTTTGGCCAGGAGAAAATAAATGGATAGGTTTTTGTTTAGCTCAAAGCGCAATCTGCCCATCACTAAACGGCACCAAGGTGCGACTCCGGGCCAATGGACAGGACCAATGGCGATTTATTGTCAACGGGGACTCATATCGATCCCAGCATGCTCCAATCGCACACTTCGGACTTAAGCAAACAAAGTCCGTTGAAGAAGTCGAAGTATATTGGCCTGACGGAAAACGCACTAAGCTAAAAAACCCAGCAATTGGGGAATATCATAATATACAACATAGCCAATCTCCCGGCCTCACAAATCCGGCCGAATGAACCACTCTGCTACCAAATCTGCGAATCTAAGACCTTCCCGGGTAAGCCGAAAACTTTCTTCTGATTTCACAGCCCAATTGGAATCAACCGAACGTTGCATATCATCCACCCACTCAGTTCGAAGATCATAACCAGTAACATCCATAAAACAATCGAACTCCCAACCAGAATTCATGCGCAAACCAAATGCAGCAGTCTCCCCAGCTAGAGCTAAAGGTGAAAGTTGTTCAACCGTCTCGTGAGCACGATGCCCAAGCTCAAGTTGTTGGCAATATCGCTCAGTATTAGCAATATTGCGAATTCGACGGCCATCTACAAACCCACTTGCACTCGGACCTAACGCTTGGCATTCGCCTCCTCGCCAGTAATTAACATTATGCCTACAAGCGTAGGAAGGTAATTTAGGAGTGTCAGTTCCTCCATGTTTTGCAAAGTTAGCTACCTCATATTGGACGTATCCAGCTGAAGCAGCGGTGGCAATAAGCTCATCATACATCTCACATGAGAGCTCTTCTTCTACGTCAAACTCTCCGGCCTGCAATTGCTCAAAAAGCGGAGTATCCTCCTCATAAATAACCTCGTAACAGGATAAGTGTTCACTACCAAGAGCAATAGCCTCTTCCATTGTAGCTTTCCAGATTTCCATTGTTTGACCAGGGATAGCAAACATCAGATCAAGATTGATATTATCAAATCCTGCATCTCTTAATCGTTTGAATGATTTCATCACCATCTCCCGCGTATGAATCCTCCCTAGACGCAACAAAAGATCTTCATCAAGCGACTGAACACCCATTGAGATACGATTGACGCCAAACTGCCGAAAGAGATTGGCTTTCTCTGTAGAAACAGTGGCCGGATTACACTCCACGGTCCACTCCTCTGCCCCAAGCAAATCGAGCCGCTCCATCGCATTCATAATGCGCCGCCAATTATCAAGGCTCAGCAGCGAAGGAGTGCCACCACCAAAGAAAACTGTCTTTGGACTAAAAGAAGTAGCAACCAGTTCCATCTCCCGAATAAGTGCATCGACATATCTGGATATTTGTTCGCCATTAGAAGCTTCAGAGTAAAAAGCACAGTACTCGCACTTGGTAGCACAAAACGGCACATGCACGTATAGACTTGAATCAGAAGAAGATACTTTGCTAAAGGAATTCACGGGAATAATGCACCCATGCGAAAAAGCTAATCCTTTAACGAGCCCAATTTACACATTAGCCCACCCGTGCCAATAATAGGGACCCCGATGTATGGCAAAGCGGGGACTTCTTCTGCAGTAGGAAGAAACGTCAAAACCGTTCTCAACTCGGGCCAATACATAATACAAGCTAATCCAAGCAATATTGTGAAAACACCTATTACCAACAATACTTTTCTGCCATTGGCTGAAGACATTCCATAAACCAAACCCGCAACATAAACAAAAACGGCAAGCCCTACTGCAACTCCTAAGGCACCTCCAAACCCCATCTGAAGAAAGGACTCGGCCACAAATCCCTCGCCTACATCAAAAATCATTGATCCGACAAAGACACCACCCGCCAAAAGAATTATGAGAAAGCCCCAAAGCATTGATAAAACGGCAAAGCCGGCTGAGGAAAGTACTCGGACTGGTCTACTTGGCCAAGAGATTTTTAGCTTAATTTTTTCACAAAAATGGCTTTCTCTCTCTGAATGCATAACGCAGCAAGAAACGCGCTGTTGGCGGTCGCTCTCATAGTAAACAGTCTAGGAAGCGGTTATGCCGCCAATAAAAAAATCCTCCTAATCGCAGGAAAGCCAAGCCACGGCCCAGGAGACCATGAATTTAGAGCTGGCACCTTGCTCCTTCAAAAATGCCTTAATAAGGCACAAAACATACAAGCAGAAGTACACGATTTCGGTTGGCCTAAAGATGACTCTGCATTTGATGGGATTGATGCAGTTTTAATTTATGCTGATGGCGGAGGCGGTCATCCAGCCATCCAAAAAAACCGAGCGAAACTAATTGATGGCTTAGCCCATAAGGGTATTGGCATTGGCTGTGCTCACTACGGAGTCGAGGTGCCTAAAGGAGATCCAGGTAAGCACATGCAAAACTGGATCGGAGGCTATTATGAACACGCCTTTTCTGTAAACCCTATGTGGGCACCGGATTTTAAGACTTTTCCTAAGCATCCAATTACTCGCGGAGTAAAACCATTTAAGGTAGTTGACGAATGGTACTTTAACATGCGATTCCGCAATGACAACGTGGGGAAAATCACTCCGCTACTAGTCGCAACTCCAAACGATAAGGTTCGAAATGGCCCCTATGTCTGGCCAAAAGGTCCCTACAAACATATACAAACCAACAAGGGGCGAGCAGAAACTATGATGTGGTCCTACGTTCGCGAGAATGGTGGCCGAGGATTCGGATTCACTGGAGGCCATAAGCACACGAACTGGGGAAACAAAAATTTTCGCAAGGCCGTACTAAACGGACTTCTATGGATCGCCAAGGCCAAGGTGCCAGCAAACGGCGTTAAATCCACCGTCACCACCGAAGAATTAAAGCAAAATCTGGATCCGAAAGGCCAACGCAAATAGCGGCGATTTAACTAAACATAATTCATACAAATACACTATGAACCAAAGGGAATTTCCCCCGTTTAGTTTGTCGCGACTTTTGAGAAATACCTTTCACCCAAAACAAGGTGAACGGGTATGCATCTTAATTGATCTCCCTGATGTTTCTTTAGCCAAAGATTGGGCATTTCTAGAGAACCAACAACTCTCCATCCAAAGACATGCATATGAATCTTTTTATAAGACACTTCATGACAATGTCATGACTGAATTGCAACTTACTGGTGGTGATTTTTTTGCTTACAAAGAAACAGGCGGCAGTAATCTTGACCTTCCAGATTTAGCGACATCTCCAGATGGCTCGGAATTAAGCCTCAAACACGATGTATATCCTAATTATAATATAATTCTATGTATCTCGACATACTCCGCCACAGCTCCCCTGACTGCGTTCGCAAAACAATTTGGCTTTCGAGGGGCCACATTGCATGGAGTAAACGACATCATTCTTAATAGCGGCTTAGCGGTAGATTACAACGAGGTCAGCAAGGATGCTGAAAAATTACGTTTAGCCCTTACACGGGCAGATCATTTCGAAATCGATTTCCAGTTCGAAGATAAAATTCACTCACTCAAACTCGAATGCGGTCAACAAGAAGCTCAAAAAAGCCACGGGATTTGTCTAGCAGACGAACCAGATGTAGCCAACCTGCCAGCAGGAGAAGTCTACTTTGTTCCTACTGGCGGGAAAGGGGAGTTTATTATGCAATATGAGAATGGCACCCTTGGCCTTCAAACTGTCGAGAAAGGAAAAATAATTCGTTCTTCACTTATACGCGGAGATCAATCAACCATTGATGATCATAACAAAAAACTTAAAAGTGATCCCGTAACCGGCGAACTTGGGGAGCTCGGTTTTGGCACTCAGAACTTGCCGGTCTCAGGCCGGGACATACAAGATGAAAAAATTCTAGGCACAATGCATGTAGCCACTGGCCGAAGTGACCATCTCGGAGGCTCACTTACACCTGATAAATTTGCTAAACCTATAAACGCGACCCATGATGACATTCTATTTTCACCCAGCAAAACTCCTGACATAAAAATTCGCGAGGTTAGAATGCAGCGTAATAACGATACAATTGTTGTGCTTGAAAATTATCAGCCTGCCGCGCACCTTCGTGAGGCACTAAACCACTCTTAAAACAATTCAAAGCATGCGAAGTCTTATATTCATTCTAACATTCTTAAATGTTATGGCTTGGAATCTCCAAGCTTATGACAAGCCATTACGCGCATTACTAGTCACAGGGGGCTGCTGCCACGACTATGCCAAACAAAAGGACATTCTTAAGCAAGGCCTTGAACGTCGACTGAATATTACCATTGATCATGCTCATTCGGACGACAAAAGCACCAAACCTCCCCTTCCAATCTTTGGAAAACCCAATTATTCAAAAGGATACGATGTCATTATTCATGATGAATGTGCCGCTGACATGAAAAATCCAGAAATCATTGCCGGGGTTCTGACACCACATAATAAAGGTGTGCCAGGAGTGAACTTGCATTGCGCAATGCACTCTTATCGCTTCGGAGATTATCGCAAGCCGATAAAACCGGGCGCTGAAAATGCAAAATGGTTTGAATATATTGGGCTGCAATCAACTGGCCATGGACCACAACAACCGATAGAAATCAAATTTGAAAACAACGTACCATTTATAACTAAAGGCATTCAAAATTGGACTACCAAGCGAGAGGAACTTTACAACAACATAAAAATACTCCCATCAGCTAAGATCGTGGCTCGCGGTGTTCAAGGGAATCGTAAGGCAGTTGTTGCTTGGACCAACAATTTCAAAGGCACTCGAGTCTTTAGCACTTCGATCGGGCACAACAACGTTACCGTAGCTGATTCTCGCTATCTCAACCTAGTCGCTAGAGGCCTACTCTGGGCTGTCAAGCGGGAGGATATGAAAGTTGCCAATCCAAAAAACGAAACGTTTGATTTGAATAGCAAACCAAAAGCTAAATCAGCTAAAAAAAAAGTTTAAACTCTAAAGTTAGTGTTCCTAAAAATGCCGCTACTGGTAAAAAAGTAACAGCTAGTTCAGAGGAAAAGAACAAGGGCAACCTTTCAAAATACGCAACCGACGGAAATCCAGCCACCCGCTGGTGTGCAGCTAACGGAGCCGCCGGATCTTGGTTACAGGTGGACCTTGGCCGCATACAAGATATTCAAAATGTTCGTATTATTTGGGAAAAAACTAACAGCGCTTATAAATACAAGATCGAAGGCTCTATTGATAAAAAACAATGGAAACTTCTCGTCGACCAGTCGGAAAATAAAGAGGTCCGACAGATCACACCTCACAAGGTAAACGCAAAAAAAACGCGTTATTTTAAAATCACTTATTTGGGCTCTAAACCCGCATACTGGGGAAGCTTTTGGGAGTTTGAGGCTTATCCCGGAGAACTCCCGAATCTCCCTCGCAAGGTCGTAAAAGCCTCTCAAAAATCTGCTAATGCCACACCAAAAACCAATGATCCTCGAATTTCTGCTCCAGAAGGCTTTAGTCTAACAGTTTTCGCAAAACCACCTCTGGTCAATTATCCAGTCTGCCTGACAGCTGCTTCGACTGGAGAATTATTTGTCGGGATCGACGAGCAAGGCTCTCTCGGGAAGCAAAAAGGAAGAGGGAGAGTAGTTCGTTGTCTGGATTCCGACGGTGACGGCAAAGCTGATCAGGTTAATACCTTTGCCAAGATGGACCATCCGCGTGGCTTAATATACGACAACGGCCAACTATGGGTACTCCATCCCCCTTATCTAACCCTTTACGAGGATACTGATCGTGATGGCATTGCAGATAAGGAGGATCGGTTAATTAGTGGAATCAGCACCGATTACGTTGGCAAACGTGGGGCAGACCACACCACTAACGGTATTCGAATGGGTATCGATGGCTGGATTTATATTGCAGTTGGAGATTTCGGATTTAACAAAGCAATCGGTAAAGACGGTCGTATACTCAGCCGAAGAGGTGGAGGCATTGTGCGAGTCCGCCCCGACGGTACCGAGATGGAAATCTACAACTGGGGTCAGCGTAACATTCTCGATGCCTGTATCGATCCGTACTTAAACATTTTCACTCGCGACAATACCAACGATGGAGGAGGCTGGGACATAAGGTTTTCGCATATCATTCAAACCGCCGAATACGGATACCCATCTTGGTACAAGAATTTCTCAGATGAAATCATGCCAACACTTGCTGACTATGGAGGCGGATCGGGATGTGGCGGCATGTTCTATCACGACACCCGGTGGCCGAAACCATTCAGTCATGCTGTTTACACCTGTGACTGGGGACGGAGTGCAGTATTTCTGCATAATCCCACACCAAATGGAGCTACCTTTGATTCTCACCAAGAAACATTTCTCGCTATTAATAGGCCAACCGACATCGATGTTGACGGTAGCGGGAGAATGTACGTGTCGAGTTGGCAAGGAGGAGGATTCAGCTACAGTCATCCAAATGTAGGTTACGTTGCTCAAATTATACCTAAAAATTACAAACCAGAACCTTTCCCAGATGTGAGCCAACTCAATGACACTATCCTTTACCAAATGCTTACGGGCCCTAGTCAGGTTCAAAATCTGCATGCACAACGCGAGATACTCCGCAGGGGGCGAAATTCAAATCGCACCGTATCACTAGTAAATATTGCCTCGAATAAAAACAAACCACTTGCGGGTCGAGTCGCAGCTATATTCACACTTAAACAGCTCGATAGAGGACAAGCTAGGACCAACTTACTGAAGCTTAGCGAACAAGCCGAAATCACAGAATTTGCTTTGCGAGCTCTTACAGATCGTCAAAGCGAACTGGATAATCTCGACTCAGCGCCCTTTGTCCGTGCCTTAGAAAGCAAAAATCAGCGTGTTCTCGCACAAGCATTGATCAGCCTAGGGCGCCTCGGTGACGTCTCAGCTGCTCAATCAATTCTCCCTTATGCCACTGCCCCTCAATTGGCCAAGAAACACCTACAAAATCAACCTAACCCGACTGCTGTTATCCCTCACTTGGCTACGCGTGCGCTCGTAGCACTAAAACCAATAGACACATTGTTGACAGCGTTGGATACCGAATACAAATCTACTGCATTGAGCGTGTTGAAATATATTCACGACAGTAGCGTTGTAGACACGCTAGTCAGTCGTGTAAAAGCTCAGCCAGACTTAAAAACATTTACCACACTGATACGACTCTACCACCGTGAAGGAAAGTATAATGAAGGCTGGTGGGGCACTCGACCAGATACCAGTGGGCCTTACTTCGATCGCATCAAGTGGATAGGTAGTGACAAAATAGAATCTGGAATAAAGAGCGCTCTTAACCGAGCGCCAAAAGAAATGGTCAACTTGGTCAAACAATCTCTGGCTAAGCATAAAGTAAACATCAGCGGGCTACCTAAGGGCCAGTCTTTGATCGAAGAAGATATTAATAATAACCCTATTCGTATCCCTCGACCTACCGGGGACCCTAAAAACTGGATTGCTTCCATTGGTGAAAAAGAGACTATCGAACGCAGCTCCAAAGCAAAAGGTAATGCAAAGGCAGGCAAAAAACTATTCACTAGCCAAGGGTGCATCGCTTGCCATACCACCCTTAATGGCCAAACCCCTAAAGGCCCTCACTTAGTCGACATTAGCAAAAGATACAAAACTTCTGAACTAATTGAATCCATACTCAACCCAAACGCCGTAGTAGCCCAAGGCTTCGACACATACTTATTCACCTTAAGTGATAAGTCGGCACACCTAGGTTTTGTTACATTAGAGAGTGCGGACACCATTAGTATTAGAAATACAGCCGGCGTGCTTTCTCAGCTCTCTTCCAAACAAATTAGAAAACGCGAAAAAATTCCGGGTTCATCAATGCCTCCTGGCCTCGTTGCCG